>NZ_CP138214.1:3411718-3721875 GCF_034043515.1 Pseudomonas sp. MUP55
CTGCCAGACCCGGCGTTCGCCAAGTTGATCGTGCAAACCCCGGATTCCCACGCCCGCGACGCATTGAAAGTGCGCATGCGCGAGCGCATCGCCGCCGGTGAGTTTCCCGCCGCGCGGGTGCGCGTGACGCAATTGGTGTTCGGCCCACCGGTGCCGTTCCCCGTGGTGTTCCGCGTGTCCGGGCCGAACCTGGACGTGCTGCGCGGGCTGTCCGAACAGGTGCGCCAAGTGGTCGCCGGCAACCCGCTGACCCGCGACGCCTACCTGGAATGGGGCGAGCGCGCCAGCGGCTATCGCCTGGTGCTGGACCAGGACCGCCTGCGCCTGCTCGGCTTCACGCCCGACGAGGTCAAGTCCCAGCTCAACGCCCTGCTCAGCGGCAACCCCATCACCGAAGTGCGCGAAGGCAACCGCACCGTGTCCGTGGTGGCCCGCGCCCAGGGCAGCCAGCGCGAAGACCTCGGCAACCTCAACAACATGACCCTGACCAACAGTGCCGGTAACTCGGTGCCGCTGGCCCAGGTCGGGCATTTCCAGGCGGTGATGGAAGAACCGATCCTCAAGCGCCGCGACCGCGCCACCACCGTGGAAGTGCGCGCCGACATCGTCGACGGAGTGCAACCGCCCGATGTGGAAATGGCCGTGTACAAAGACCTGCAGCCGCTGATCGCCAAACTGCCCAGCGGCTACCGGATCGACATCGGCGGCCCGGTAGAAGAAAGCGCCAAGGCCAACGCCGCCCTGGCGGTACTGTTCCCGATCATGATCCTGCTGACCCTCACGGTGATCATGTTCCAGGTGCGCTCCTTCGGCGTGATGTTGATGGTCTTCGCCACCGCGCCGCTGGGCCTGATGGGCGCGGTGCCGACCTTGCTGCTGTTCAACCAGCCATTCGGCTTCAACGCGATTCTCGGGCTGATCGGCATCGGCGGGATTCTGATGCGCAACACGCTGATCTTCACCGACCAGATTCGCCAGAACCAGGACCACGGCATGCCGATACGCGAGGCCATCATCGAAGCCACCGTGCGCCGAGCGCGACCGGTGATCCTCACCGCACTCGCGGCGGCGCTGGCGTTCATTCCGCTGACGCTGTCGGTGTTCTGGTCGTCCCTGGCCTATGTGCTGATCGGCGGAGTATTGGTGGGCACGGTGTTGACGCTGTTGTTCCTGCCGGCGCTGTGCAGCCTGGTGCTGCGTGACCGGGTTGCCGAAACTTCCCACGCAACCGCCGGATAAGCTCTACTCCCCTGCCCTGAAAACCGCTGCAAAGTCCCTCGCCTGATCAAACAGTGCGAGGGATTGCAGATGGTTCTTTTCGTTAGCGCCCAGGTTGTCCGGGGCGTCTTTTGATTCCGGTGATTGCCAGCTTTGTACTGGCCCCGATGGACCCCGAAGCGCCGGACGCTGAACGGGTTCTTCGCGATTTCCGCCATTGCCTGAACACTTTCGATAAGTGGGCCGACAGCTTTCTAAGTGGCTCGGCGCTGCAAGTGGAGCAGGTGTTCAAGGTCGGTGACGACGTCGCACTGGTTGCGCCGATCTCTTCCGACAGTCCCAGTCGCACCGTCGCCCAGTGCAAGGCCCAGGGCGGGCTGACCCTGGTGCATCTGTTCGAGAGCACCCGGTTCGTGCCGATCGGCAACACGCCGGTCACGCTGCAAGCCATCGCCCAGGACGGCACGCCCATGGGCGCGCCGCTGCAGCGAACCATCGGCCCCAGCGGCATTCTTACGGTGCCCGATTGCACCCGCGACCAGCAGTACCAGATCATCTTCTACCCCAACGTTTCCAAAGATCACGTCAAGGCGCTTTACGTGTCCTACCAGTCGGTGATCGCTGGGCTGGAAGCAGACCTGCGCCAGCAATGGCGTGGGCACTTCGAACCTCAATGGGCCGACTTCGCCAAGGCGCCGGCCTACAAACGCAGCGCGAAGCAAGGCCTGGCCTTTGCGACCGGGATTGGCAAGGCCGTCTACAACCTGTGGGACAACCTTACCGAGCTGGTCGACCTGCTGGCGAACCTCAAGTCCAACAGCGAAAAGCTGTTGAAGTACCTCTCCCAAGCCGAACTCGATCAGTTACTCAAGCTGGGCAAAAACGCGCTTGCCCAGGGGCTGCTGGTGCTCAGTGATGAGCCGCTGTTGTTCATTTATCTCTCGGCGATGGTGGCCTGGCTACGCCTGCTGCCGCCGCCCGAGATGTATGAGCTGGTGGGTGAGATAACCGGCGAAATCCTGATCAACCTGTTGCTGATCTGGGCGACGCGGGGGATTGGGGTCCAGCTTCGGCTGGGGGCCCAGGTACTCAGTCATGTCAAATCCGGGCGGGCGCGGGCGTTGTTGGAATTGCTGGCCAGGCAGGTTGCAGGGCCGCGGCTGGAAACGCACGTGGAGGCCGCCAAGCCGGTGTTGCTGAGCAGTGCGGCAGTGCCGGTCAAGGCTGTGCCGGTGGCGTCGTTGAAGGCGGGTGAGGAGTTGGTTGCCAACCCGGTGCCGGCGGTGCGCCGCAAGACCCAGCGCACGGCGTTGGTTCGCCAGGAGGCGGTGGATGATGTGCCTGCCGTGGCATCGAACCCGAAGGGGGATGCGGCGGCCTCTGCGGACAAAACCGTCACCCACGGTTGCCCGGTGTCGATGGTCACCGGCGAAGAACTGCTGACCATCACCGATGGCGCGCTGGATGGAGTTTTGCCGTTCGAGTGGACGCGGCTGTATCGCACCAGTGCGGTGGAAGTGGATTGCGGGTTGGGGTTTGGCTGGAGCCATGCGCTGGCCCAGCGGCTGGTGGTGTCGGGCGATTCGGTGGTGTGGACCGACCACGAAAACCGCTCGACCACCCTGCCCTTGCCGACGGTGGCTCGGCCGGCGATCACCAACAGCCTGGCGGAAGCGGCGATTTACCTGGGATCGTTGCCGGATGAACTGGTGCTGGCTCAGGGGTCGCGGTTCTACCACTTTTGCGACGGTGTGCTGACGGCGATCAGCGATGCGTATGACAACCGGTTGCGCATTTTCCGGGATAGGTTAGGGCGGATTGAGCGAGTGGACAACGGTTTCGGTCGCTCGCTTTTACTGCGTTATGAATTCGACCGCATTGTGGCGGTGGACTACCAGGTTCATCGCGCCAAGGGGCATGAACCCTTTGTTTGGGTGACCGAGCAGAACGTCGTTTCCTACGCCTATGACGACGCTGGACGACTGGTGTCGGCGACCAACGCTGTCGGTGAACGCGAGGTTTATCGGTACGACGAGCAACACGTCATTCTCGAGCGCCAACTGGCCGGTGGCGCGAGCTTCTTCTGGGCATGGGAACGTGCCGGCAAGGCCGCACGCTGTGTCCGGCACTGGGCCAGCTTTTCGCAGGTGGACACGCGCTATGCCTGGGGCGACGACGGCAGCGTCACCGTGCACAACGCCGATGGCAGCCAAGAGGTTTATGTCCATGACGACCGAGCGCGACTGGTACAGCGCATCGACCCGGACGGCGCCCGGCACTTCAAATCCTACGATGACAAAGGCCGCCTGACCGTCGAGCAAGACCCGCTGGGCGCGGTGACGGCCTATCAGTACGACGACGCCGGGCGCCTGGTGGCGCTGTTTCCGGGGGATGACGAGCCGACGTCCTACGAGCATGACAACGGCTTCGTACGGGTTATGCGCCGGGGTGAGGCGGTCTGGACATACGAGCGTAATGACCAGGGCGATGTCATTCGCCAGATCGATCCGGATGGCCATGCGACCGACTACAGCTACGACAAGCAAGGGCAACTCACCGGCGTTTGGTACCCCGATAACAGCTGCCATCGGCTGGTGTGGAATGAGCGCGGGCAACTCGTTGAAGAACAGCTGCCCAATGGTGGGATCAAGCGTTATCGCTATGACGACTTGGGCCGGCAGATTGCCCGAGAGGATGAGCATGGCGCGCTGACCCAGTATCAATGGGACGGCTTAGGTCGGTTAACGCGCCTGGTGCTGCCGGACGGTGCCGCACGGGAATTCAGCTACAACCCCTACGGAAAAATCATCGCCGAACGCGATGAACTGGGCCACGTCACCCGCTACGAATACGCCGACGGCCTGCACCTGATCAGCCGTCGCATCAACGCCGACGGCACACAGGTCAAGTACCGCTACGACAACGCCCGCTTACTGCTGACCGCCATCGAAAACGAAGTCGGCGAAACCTACCAGCTCGACTACCACCCCAACGGCCTGATCCAACAGGAAACCGGCTTTGACGGCCAACGCACCGCCTACACCTACGACCTCAACGGCAACCTGCAGGAAAAGACCGAACACGGCGACGACGGCCGTCAGCTAGTCACCCAATACCAGCGCGACCACGCCGGTCGCCTCGTACGAAAAACCCTGCCCGACGGCAGTATTGTCGACTATGCCTACGACCGCCAAGGCAACCTCCTCAGCGTCGACGACGGTCACTGGTTCCTGGCCTACGAATACGACAAACAAAACCGCCTCACCGCCGAACACCAGGGCTGGGGCACCTTGCGCTACGGCTACGACGCCTGCGGCCAGCTTCAACATTTACGCCTGCCCGACAACAACCGCCTCACCTTCAACCACGACAAAGGCGGCCACCTCGCCACCGTCGAGCTGAACGGTGCGCTGCTCACCTCGCACCTGTTCAAAGCCGGCCGCGAACACCAGCGTCAACAAGGCCAACTGCTCAGCCACTACCACTACGACGACCAAAACCGCCTGCACGCCCACGCCGTCACCCAACTGGAAAACCATCTCTACCAACGCCACTACGATTACGACAAAGCCGGCAACCTCACCCGCCTGCACGACACGCGCAAGGGCGAACACCTTTACCACTACGACCCGCTCCAGCGCCTGACCCGCGCCAATCACTCGCAAGACGTACAGGAGCGTTTCGGCCACAACCCGGCGGGCAATCTGCTCATGCAAAACCGGCCGGGGCCGGACATCGTTGCGGGCAATCGCCTGGTGATTCAGGGGGATCATCATTACGAGTATGACGCCTTTGGCAACCTCATCCGTGAGCGGCGAGGCAAAGGTCACTCACTCGTTACCGAGTATCGCTATGACTGCCAGCACCGGCTGACTGGAATCACCAAGCCCAACGGGCAAACCGCCAGTTATCGCTATGACCCGTTTGGACGGCGTATCAGCAAAACCGTCGACGGCATCACGACGGAGTTTTTCTGGCAAGGCGACAAAGTCGTCGCTGAGCATCACGCGGATCGTCACCGAAGCTACCTCTACGAACCGGACAGCTTCCGTCCATTGGCACTGTTGGAAGGCTTCGGCCCACAAGAAACCAAGCCCTACCACTACCAACTCGACCACCTCGGCACACCGCAGGAACTCACCAGCCCAGAAGGCGACATCGTCTGGTCCGCCCATTACCGCGCCTACGGCGAAATCAGCCGGCTCGACGTAGGCAAAGTCGACAACCCGCTACGTTTCCAAGGCCAATACTTCGACCCGGAAAGCGGCCTGCATTACAACCGCCATCGCTACTACAATCCGGATATTGGTCGATACCTGACGCCTGACCCGGTGAAGCTGGCGGGTGGGATCAACGCGTACCAGTACGCGCCCAATCCTACAGGTTGGGTTGACCCGCTAGGCTTGAATACATGCCCAGGCGGCGACGGCTGTAAACCCAGCGTTAGCGCTCAAAATCCTACGGAGAGTGTTAACCACGCAGAGCCAGGCTTACCGCAACTGACCCGTGCGGAACGGCAGGCTAGAATTGATGAACTCGCTGAAGCGAACGCTCACCGGCGTTTGTCAGAGCTTGAAGCGTCGATTCCTGGCGCGCACTTTCTAGAAAAACACGGTGCTCAGACTCCTCTGGAATCTCAACTCGAGCGAGTAATGACAGCCAAAAACCCAACCACAGGGGTAATTGAAAGACACCTGAGAGGGCCACGCGCGGGAGAACCGCGACCACCAAGCGCTGCGACTCACTTTCTAAGCCATAGAGACCAATTAAATGCTATCTACCGTGCACAGCTCATTTTCAAGCTTCTTAACTTGTCAGCTTCCAAAAAACCTATGCACATGGGAAAAATAATCGGAGAAGGATATAAACGAAATGGCTACGAATACGACCAAACGAAAAGAGCACGAGTTTTCTTAAACGAAGATGGTCAACCCATTACAGCATTTGCGGATCTCGAATGAACTTCAAGCCAAGCATCTCAATAATACAAGGCCTACTTTTTACGTACTGCATCGAAAATACTACGAACGCAGACAGAGAAGAGCTTATTTCCTCTATAAACGTCAACAACCCTGAGGAGCTCACAGGGCTATTCGACGAGCTAACCAAACCGGAATTCGTCAAATACAAGAGAGATGAAAGAGAATGGCACATCAATACACTCCAGCATTTTCTAAGTACCAATGAAAATTTCGAATCGGTATTCTATCTCTTCGACACTCATTTCAGCGATGAAATAATTGACAAACGGTGCTTCATGAAAACGCTATTAGACTGCCTTAACAGATACAACCTTGAGGTAACCGAGTCTAAATAAACATAAACCCATAAGGGGGGCGCGAACATAACGTGCACGCTATTATTGATAGCGTCATCATAGTGCGACGACCACTACAAGATGAACACATACGGCATTCACTATAAAATCAACCAAGAACATCAGCAGCCGAAAGTTTGTTTAGCAGCATTGACAGACACTTTAAATACAGTAGATCTCGAGACGGGCTAGAACATGAAAACCAGAAAAAGCTGTTATGCACGTAAATGCAGACGGAAACCCAATTACTGCTTACACGGCATTTTAAACGATGAAAAGAAAACCACAACTATCAATACTTCAAGGGCTGTTATTCACCTACTGCATTGAAAATACTAGAAACATCAAAAGAGAAGAAATTATAGCTTCAAAAAGTGTTAACGACCCCGAAGAGCTAGCAGAACTTTTCGATGCGTTGACCAAGCCAGAATTTTATACATACACGTTGGAAGAACAGAACTGGTATATCGAAACCATCAGGCATTATTTATTAACCGATGAAACCTTCGACTCGGTTTTTTATCTTTTTGACACTTACTTTGAGGATGACATTAACGACAATAGAGCATTCATGGGAGTTTTGCTTGATTGCCTAGTTCGTTACCGAGCTGAAGCGACAGCCTCGTAGAAAACAACCAATACACACTGAAAAAACCACAACCCCTGTGGCGAGCGAGCTTGCTCGCGCTGGGCCGCGAAGCGGCCCCTATCAGGGGCAATGCGGTGTTTCAGTCATGTTGGCAGCGCAGGTTTCAGGGCTGTTGCGCAGCCCAGCGGGAGCAAGCTCCGGCATGAACGGTTCAGCGTTTGGAAAGCTCCATGATCATCCGACTCAACAGATAAACCCGCGGCGCCACGCTCTCCACCTCGGCGTATTCCTCCGGCGTGTGAATATTCCCGCCCACTATGCCAAACCCATCCAGCGTCGGCGTCCCGACCCCGGCCGACAAGCTCGCATCCGCCGCGCCGCCGCTGCCTTCGATGGTCAGTGTTTTGCCCAATTCCCCGTAGATCCCTTGGGCAATCGCGACCAATTTGTCCGACTCCGCTGTTTGCGGCATCGGCGGCAAACCGCGCTGCAGGCTGGTCTTGACTTCGGTCTCGGGGATCAGCTTGTCGGCTGAAACCCGCGCCAGGTCTTTCTCGATGCGGTCGAATTCTTCCGGCAACGCGGCGCGTACGTCGGCCTTGGCGGTGGCCTGGTCGGGGATGACGTTGGTGCGGTCGCCGGCCTTGAGCACGGTGAAGTTGATGGTGGTTTTCTTCTCGGCATCGCCCAGCTTGCCCAGTTGCAGGATCTGGTGTGCGACCTCCATGGCGGCGTTGCGCCCCAACTCCGGGGCAACGCCGGCGTGGGCGGCTTTGCCTTTGACTTCCACCACGGCGGTGGCGCTACCTTTGCGCCAGACCACCAGGCCGTCGGCTGGGCGGCCGGGTTCCAGGTTGAGGGTCACGTCGTGGCCCTTGGCGGTGGTGCGGATCAGTTCGGAGGCGGCGTCGGAGCCGGTCTCTTCGCTGGCGTCGAGCAGGAAGGTGATTTGCGCATAGTCCTTGAAGCCCTGGTTTTTCAGGACTTTCAACGCGTAGATACCGGCGACGATGCCACCTTTGTCGTCCATCACGCCGGGGCCATAGGCGCGGCCGTCCTTGATGTGGAACGGGCGCTCGGCGGCCGAGCCTTCCTTGAACACGGTGTCCATGTGCGCCATCAGCAGGATTTTGGCTCTGCCGGTGCCCTTCAAGGTGGCGATCACATGGCTGTTGTTGGCGGCTTTGTCCGGCACCAGCTCAATGCTGAAACCCAACTGTTTCAATTCATCCACGGCAATATCGCGCACTTGAGTCAGGCCTGGCTCATAGCCGGAACCGGAATCGATATTCACCAGGCGCTCCAGCAGTTTCAGGGCCTGGGCCTTGTACTGTTCGGCATCCGCCTGGATCTGCTTGTGGGGTTCGGCGCTGTAGGCCGGCACGGCGAAGGACAAGGCCAGGGTGGCGGCCAGAAGGGTACGGGGGAAGGTGAAGAGCATGAACCGATCCTTGTTTTTGTTGATAGGGTGCCGCCACACCCTACCCCACTCAACGGACCGCTACCAAGCCCCCTGCAGCGAGCTGACCCGGTTGCGCCCGCTGCTTTTGGCTTCGTACAGGGCCTGGTCGGCATCGTTGAGCCAACTGGTGGCGTCGGCGTGGCTGGGCTGATACGGCGCCAGGCCGATGCTCAAGCTGACGCGCAAGGTCGGGTCCTGGGCGTAGGCCAAGGCGTTGAACCGATCACGCAGGGCGTCCATCACTTGCGTGGCACGGTTGAGCGGCATGTCCGGCAGGATCACGCAGAACTCATCGCCGCCGTAGCGCCCGGCCAGGTCGCTGGCGCGCAGGTTCTGGCGCAACACCTTGCTCAGCTGGCGCAGCACGATATCGCCGGTGACATGGCCGTAGGTGTCGTTGATGATCTTGAAGTGGTCGATATCGATCAGCGCGATGGCGGCGCCGGCCGGGCCACGGCGGCAGCGCTGGAATTCGATTTCCAGGTGGTCTTTCCAGGCACCGTGATTGAGCAGGCCCGACAGGCTGTCGGTGCGGCTCAGGGCCAGCAGTTCGCGCTTGTGCCGCGCCAGGGTCACGGCCTGGCGGTAGCAGATCCAACCCAGGGCCAGCGGATACAGCATCAGGATCGGCAGGCAGGCATACAACTGGGCCTGAGTGGTGACAGCGACAAATGCCGGCGCGAACATCAGCAGCGCGGTGGCGACGCCCAGCGCCTGGGCCACCCACCCCGCCAGCATGAAGCGCGGCCCGCCGATGGCAACGTTGTTCATGCTCATCATCGACAAGGTCGTGACGCTGGGCAGCGGGTTGAAGTGCATCGCGCCGACCCAGAAGCCACCGCAGAAGGAATCGAACAACAGATTGCGGCGCTCACTGCGCAGTGCATGAGCGGCACGCAAGGACGCTTGAAACGCCAGGTGCGGCCACGCAAACGCATTGATCAACATCCATAACCACACCCATATAGATGGATTGAGCGGATACATCGCAAACGCCACGCAAACAAAGCCGAGCGTCAGCCCCAGGAGGCGGGATGTGTACAAGCGCGAAGCGAGCGGAAGTCCGTTTCCTCCGGCGGCTGACATGATGGGGGGCATCCTGAGTGGATGCCTGGAGTCTATCAGGGCAACGGCAAATCGCCACTACTGCTTACCGGCTAATGCTTCAGTGCGAAAACCCGCGTGCCAGCATGAGCGCCACACCCAGCAACATCACCGCTGTGATCCGCTGCAACAGTACGCGCCGCTTGGGGTTCTCCAGCACGTGCTTGATGCGCTGGCCGAAATAGCAATACAGACAACCACTGGCAAATTGCAGCAACAGAAACGTCAAGCCAAGGATGGCGATGTCCGCCGCCGAACTGTGCTCCCCGCCGCCAGCAAACTGCGGGAACACGGCGCTGAACATGATGATGGTCTTGGGGTTGGAAAAGCCGGTCAGCAAGCCCTTGCCGAACAGACTGCGCGAGCCCTCCACGGCGCCGGCCTTGTCGATCGACACACCGCTGCTGGTCCACTGCTTGTAGGCCAGGTAAAGGATGTAGGCGACCCCGACAAACTGGATGGCCTGGGTGATCGCGAGGTTGCCCTTGATCAGCTCCGAAAAGCCCACGGCAAAGATCAGGATCGAAATCAGGTACGACACACTGGCGCCAATCTGCGCCGGGATCGAACTGCGCAAGCCATCCTTCAAGCCCAGGCTCAGCAACAGCAGAGTCATGGGGCCGGGACTGAAGGTCATGGTGGCGCAAAACAACAGGAAGTACAGAAACGAAGACAGGGTTAACGCACTTGTCATGGTCCGGGACCTTGAATGGGGCGCACGCCACAGACGTGCGCCCGTGGTTTACATCAGGCGACCGCGATTTCGGTCGTCAGGGATTCTCGGTACATCAAGGCCAGGTCCGCCAGGGCGGACTTGGCGGTCTGGTTGCGGGTTTCGAACGCCACCAGGCCTTTCCAGTTGGTTTCAACGATGGCCTGCATCACGTCGGCGTAGTCGCAGTTGCCGTCGTGAATGCCGAAGTGCTGATCTTGCACGCCGTTGTTGTTGCTGAAGGAAATGCCCTTGATCAGGTGGTGATACTTGCGCACCACGGCCGCCGGCATTCCGTTCTCGATATTGGCGTGGCCGGCATCGAGGAAGAAAAACACATTGTCGTGGGCTTGCAGACGCTCGAACACGAAGGCGTATTCGGCCTCATGGGTGAAGATGTAATGGAACGGCCGGTAGTTGACGTAGTTGGACAGGTTTTCCAGATAGATATCCGTGCCCTTGCCCGCCGCGTAAGTGGCCAGTTCCTGGACTGACTTGAGGTAGTGCTCCAGGGCGACTTTCTTGGCCTTGAGCACCATTTTCGGTTCGACGATGCACCCGCCGTGAATGATCAGCGGCGCGCCCAGGCGACTGGCGATATCAATCTCTTTCTTTACATACGCCACCGCTGCCACGCGAAACGCCTCGACGTCACTGCCCAGCGGCGCCTTGAAGTTGCCATGGAAGATCGGCTTGACGCCGCTGGCGGCAATTTGGGCCTGCAGGCTTTCGATGCGCGCATCGGTCCAGTCGTCGACCATTTCGCCGAACAGGCTGCCGTCGACATACCAGTGGGTGCACTGGCCCTCAATAGCGGTTTGCAGGCCCTGTTCGGCGTCCAGGTATTTCTGGTGGGCCACACCGGTACAGAACGGCACGGCGGTGTTGATCAGTTTGCTTTCCATGGAGCGATTCCTTTCGTTGATGGAGGATCAGGCGTGTAACGGGTCAGCGAGTTCGATGGCCATGAAATCGGCCTTGGTCACGCCGCAATCCGGGCATGTCCAGTCTTCAGGCACCTCTTCCCAAGGGGTGCCCGCGGGTATCCCGTCCTCCGGAATACCCAATTCTTCTACGTACATAAAACCGCAGGGTGCGCACATATAAGTCTTCATGAGAATGCAGAATCCATTGCTCGCTTGTAGGAAATTTCGCCAACTCCTGGCGAGATGGCGCGCAGTCTAGGGGAATGGCATTGCGCCAGGCAGGTAAAGTGATGCCTAATCCGGCCTAACTTCACCGGTAAAAGCACCGGCAAACATAAGGACGTTTCATGTTGGTATCCGCCATCGCCTTTGTGGAAGGCACCCCCAAGGTCCAGCAGATCGTGGAGGCCTTCAGTCAGGCCATCGAGGCCGGTGAATGGGCGCCCGGCAGCAAGTTGCCGTCGGTGCGCGAGTTGACCGAGGTTCTCGGTGTCAGCAAGTTCACCCTCAATGAAGCCCTGGACCGCCTGCGCGGGCGCAACCTGCTCACCTCAAGCCAGGGCCGTGGCTATTTCGTGGCGATGGACAGCGCGCGCCCGGCGGCAGTGACCTGGGTCGACCTGCTGCCCCAGGACCTGCTCAGCGTGTTGCGCCGCCCCCTGGCGACCGCCAGTGGCGAACTGCGCCCCGGTGGCGGCCACCTGCCGGAAGACTGGCTGAACGGCGAGGCGATCCGCCAAGCCATGCGCAGCGTGGTGCGTGCGCCGTCGCTGCGCATTGCCGGGCTCGGCACGCCGGCCGGGCTGTTGCCGTTGCGCCAAGCGCTGCAACAGAAACTGCACGGCGACGGCCTGTCGGTGCCGGTGGAACAGATCATCACCACGCCCAACACCGTGCAAGGCCTGGACATGCTCATGCGCCTGCTGGTACGTCCCGGCGACACGGTGCTGCTGGACGCGCCCTGCTATTTCAACTTCCACGCCAACCTGGCCCTGCATGGCGTCAAGGTAGTGACCCTGGAACGTCGCCCCGACGGCTTCGACTTCACCGCCCTCGAACAGCTGCTCGCCGAGCACCGCCCCAGCCTGTACCTGACCACCAGCGTCTTGCATAACCCCACCGGCCATTCCTTCAGCCCCAGCCAAGCGTTTCGCCTGCTGCAACTGACCCAGCAGTACCACTGCCATATCGTCGAGGATGACCTGTACGGCGACCTGCACCCCAATCCACCGCCACGCCTGGCCGCCGTCGCCGGGCTGGACCAGGTCACCTACCTGTCGGGGTTCTCGAAGATCCTCAGCGCCAACACCCGCGTCAGTTATGTGGTGGCCGCGCCGCAACTGGCGGCCAACCTGACCAATATGAAGTTGATGAGCGGCGGCGTGACGTCGGAGCTGTTCGAGCAGATCGTGTACCGCATGCTCAGCGAGGGCAGCTACGCCAGGCACCGCAAGCGCATGGTTCAGCGCCTGATGGAGGCTGGCGGGCGCGTCGAGCAATGGCTCAAGCGCTGCGGCTGCGAGCTGCCGATGGCCTTTGAAGGCGGCATGTTCATCTGGGCGCGCCTGCCGCCTGGGGTCAACGGCGAACGGCTGGCCCAGGAAGCCTTGAAGCGCAGCATGGTGCTGGCGCCCGGCACGCTGTTTGGCTACGACCCGGCGCACCGCGATTTGATGCGCTTCAACGTGGCCCACAGTGATGAGCCACGGGTGCAGCGGGTGTTCGAGGCGCTGCTGGTCAAGGCGGTACGGTCAGCTTGACGGGCGGCGGTGCTGAGCCGCCGCGTCAGTCCGGCAATGGGATCACTCGCAACGGCCGCACCGACTTGTAGGAAAAGCTCGAGTAGATTTCCTTCACACAGGGCAACGTCTGCAGGACTTCCCGGGCAAACTCGCCAAACGACTCCAGGTCCCTGGCCACCACTTCGAGCAAGAAGTCATACCGCCCCGACACGTTATGACAGGCCACAATCTGCGGAATCGCCAACAGCCGTTGCTCGAACGCTCGCGCGATTTCCTGCGTGTGGCTGTCCATCATGATGCTGACGAAGGCGGTTACTCCATAGCCCAGGGCCTTGGGTGACAGGATCGCCTGGTAACCGCTGATCACCCCGCTCTCTTCAAGATGGCGCACCCGCCGCCAGCATGGCGAAGTGGTCAGGGCAACGCGGTCGGCCAGTTCGGCCACGGTCAGGCGGGCATTGCTCTGCAAGGCGTTTAACAAGGCTTTATCGGTGCGGTCCAGACGGGCGGGCATAACGTGCCTCTATTCATTGTTTCTATCGGTTTTTCTTCCATGACGCCCCGTGTTTGCGGGCGTTTTGGCAACGTTCAACTGTGGTTATGAGCATAGCATTGTAGGAAATAAGGAGCGCCTGACATGAACAATAAACACCCCGCGTTCGGATTTTCTACCCGCGCCATTCACCACGGTTACGACCCCAAGGACCATCACGGCGCCCTCGTGCCGCCGATCTACCTGTCGGCCACCTTCGCGTTTCCTACCGCCGAGTACGGCGCGGCCTGCTTTGCCGGGGACGCCAGCGGGCACTTCTATACACGCATTTCCAACCCGACCCTGGCACTGCTGGAGTCACGCATGGCCACCCTGGAAAACGGCGAGGCGGCGGTGGCGTTCAGTTCCGGCATGGGCGCGATTGCGGCGACGTTCTGGACCCTGCTGCGCCCTGGAGACGAGGTGATCGTCAGCCAGACGCTCTACGGTTGCACCTTCGCCCTGTTGCACCATGGCATCGGCGAATTCGGCATCAAGGTGCGTCATGTCGACCTCACCGACCTGGACGCGCTGCACGCGGCACTTTCCCCCGCCACCCGCATGGTCTACTGCGAAACCCCGGCCAACCCCACCCTGCGCCTGGTGGACATCGCCGCCGTGGCGCGGCTGGCCCATCAACAGCCAAATGTCACCGTGGTGGTCGATAACACGTATTGCACGCCCTACCTGCAACGGCCCCTGGAGCTGGGCGCCGACGTGGTGGTGCACTCGGCCACCAAGTACCTTAGCGGGCATGGCGACATCACCGCAGGCATCGCGGTCAGCAGTCGGGCATTGGCGCAACGTATTCGCCTGCAAGGGCTCAAGGACTTGACCGGCGCGGTGATGTCACCCCAGGACGCCGCCTTGCTGATGCGCGGCCTCAAGACGCTCGCCTTGCGCATGGACCGTCATTGCAGCAACGCCCAGGCCATCGCTGAAGCGCTGCAGGCGCACCCCGCCGTACAGTGGGTGACCTACCCTGGGCTGGCATCTTTCCCACAATACGAATTGGCAACACGCCAGATGAAACAGGCCGGCGGCATGATCGCCTTTGAGCTCACCGGTGGGATCGACATGGGCCGGCGTTTCATGAACGCGCTCAAGCTGTTCACCCGCGCGGTCAGCCTGGGCGACGCCGAATCACTGGCCCAGCACCCGGCCAGCATGACCCACTCCACCTACACCCCCGAGGAGCGTGCACAGCACGGCATCAGCGAAGGCCAGGTGCGTTTGTCGGTGGGGCTTGAAGACGTCGCCGACCTGTTGGCGGATGTGAACCAAGCATTGGCCAAATGCGCGCGGGCCGTTGCGCGCCCGACCTTGCTGGACGCCCACGCGATGAAATGACCGTCAGGCTGGCGTGATGCTTTCCCACAACGGCGACCAGACAAGTCTGATCGCCGTTATGCGTTTTTAATCTGGTTTTTTTGACGATTGGATCCCCACCCTTCTGTCAGGCTGTACTAGCATACGTCTCGGCGGGCTGCACCATCACCGCAGGTTATTCGTATTGGCTAGCATCTTGATCCCCGTCGCTATATGCCGAATGCCTGCACCGGAACTCATGGACGAATTGATGAACTCACACCTGTTCCCACATCTCGGCAAGGTCATCGCCAGCACGGGCAGTCGCCACTTCCCACGCATGCTGCATGACCTGATCCTCACCCAATTGGCAGTGGACGCCACCCACATTACGCAATTACGGGTGAATGCCGCAGGCGACACGCGCCGCAAGATCAGCCCGGTCTACACCGACTCGACGTTGGCATTGGGCGAGGAACAACCGGCCGCCCAACTGCACCTCACCCGGCGTAAAGATGATGTGCGCTATGTGCTGTCGGTGTACCGCTCCCACGACTCCGAAAACTTCTCGGCGCAAGAGCGCAGCATGCTGCAGGACTTCTCCACGCTGCTGCTGCCCATGGTGGAAAAACACATCAGCGCAATCCAGCCAAGCCCTGCGGGCGATACACCCCTGGAACCGCAACATCAGGGCATCGAGACCTTGCGCCGACGCATTCAGGAGCGGCTGGTGCAATCGGGGTTGACCCTGTCCAACCGCGAACTGGAAGTGTGCGTCGGCCTGCTGGCCGGGCGCACCGCGCCGGAGTTGGCCGAGCAACTGGCGCTGAAGGTCAACACCATCGAGAGCTACCTCAAGCGCGCGGCGATCAAGTTGGGGATCAGCGGGCGGCACTCGTTGTTGCGGTGGATGTATTCCACGGACGACACCACCGGCGCTTAAAATGTGGGAGGGGGCTTGCCCTCGATAGCGGTGTGTCAGCTTGCACATGCATTAGCTGAACCACTGCTATCGGGGGCAAGCCCCCTCCCACATTTGATCTGTGTCGGCCGGCAGTTTTCAGTCGCGGGCCAATGCCTCGATGGGGTCCAGCCGTGCCGCGTTCCGTGCGGGCACGAAGCCGAACACAATGCCGATCAGCGTCGAGCAGGCGAACGCGGTGATGATCGAGCCCACGGAAAACACCATTTCCCATTCCTTCACGAACAGCGAAAACAGATAACCGATGGCATAGGACAACGAGATGCCGATGATCCCGCCGATCAGACACACCATCACCGCCTCCACCAGAAACTGCTGACGAATATCCGACTGCCGCGCCCCGACTGCCATGCGGATGCCAATCTCGCGGGTGCGTTCGGTGACCGACACCAGCATGATATTCATCACCCCGATGCCACCCACCAGCAACGAAATCACCGCGATCAATGACAACAGCAGCGCCAGTGAGCGGCTGGTTTTCTGTACCGTCTGCATGATGCTGTCGAGGTTGTTGGTGAAGAAGTCCTTGGTGCCGTGGCGTTGCAGCATGAGCTTATTGACGTTGTCTTCCACCACCTTGCTCGGCTGGCCGTCCTTGATGCGCACGGTGATGCTGTCCAGATGACGCTGGCCCAGCAAGCGCCCCGCCGCAGTCTCATACGGCACCCACACATTCAACGCCTTGCTGGCGGCAAACATGTTCTTGTTGTCCGCCGTCACCCCAATCACCGTGCACGGCAGGTTGCCGACCAGGATCACCTGGCCCAGCGGATCGACGTTCGGCCCGAACAGGCGCTGGCGGGTGTTGTGGTCGATCACCACCACTTGCGCCTGACGCCGTGCATCGCTTTCGCTGAAGGCGATGCCCGCTTCGAGCTTGAGGCCCTTGACCTTGAAGTAACGATCGCTGACGCCGTTGACCTGTGCATCCACGTCGATGTTGCCAAAGCGCAGCAACAGGTTGCGTCCCACCACCGGGGTGGCGCTGTCGACGTAATACAGCTGGTTCAACGCGTCCACATCCGAAGGCATCAGGGTCTCGATGGCCGAGGCGCGGCTGTCACCGAAACTGGTGCCGGAAAAGATATCGATGGTGTTGCTGCCGATGGCCTGGATGTCCTTGAGCACATAGCGCTTGGCGCCCTCGCCGATGGCCGAGATCGACACCACCGAGGTGATGCCGATAACGATGCCGAGCATGGTCAACAAGGTGCGCATGCGATGGGAAATCAGCGCGACCCAGGCCATGTTGAACGCCTCCTTGAACAACCCCAGGCTCGCCACCAAGCGCCGGGCACCGCTGCGCCTGGGCTCGACCGGCGCTTGGTCGGGCAGCTGCGCCCCGGTGCTCTGATTGGCCTTGTCGCTGACGATCTCGCCGTCGCACACCTCGACGATACGCTGGGCATTCGCCGCTACCTTAGGGTCGTGGGTGACGATGATCACCGTGTGCCCTGCCGCATGCAGCTCGGCGAGGATGCGCATCACCTCCTTGCCACTCTGGGTATCCAGGGCCCCGGTGGGTTCGTCGGCGAGGATCACTTCACCGCCGTTCATCAAGGCCCGGGCGATACTCACGCGCTGCTGCTGGCCACCGGACAACTGGCTCGGCCGATGGCTGATATGCCCCGCCAGGCCCAGGCGTGCGAGCAGATCCCGCGCGCGGCTGTGGCGTTGCGTTTCCGGGGTGCCGGCGTAAATCGCCGGCATTTCCACATTGTGCAAGGCACTCAGGTGCGCCAACAGGTGGTAGCGCTGGAAGATGAAACCGAAGTAATCGCGGCGCAGTTCCGCCAGTTGCTCATCGCCCAGGGAACGGGTCTCGATGCCATTGATTTTGTAACTGCCCGCCGTGGCGTAATCCAGGCCGCCGAGGATGTTCATCAGCGTCGATTTACCCGAACCCGACGCGCCGATGATCGCCAGCATCTCACCGGCATGAATCGTCAGATCGATGCCTTTGAGCGCAATGAACTCGCGCTCACCGGCCATGAAACTGCGGGTGATGCCCTTGAGTTCCAACAGAGGTTGGGTCATGGCTCAGTTCCCCGCCACGGCAGGCGTAGCATCGCCGATCACGACTTTATCGCCCTCGACCAGGCCGTCGAGGATCTGCACCTTGACGTTGTTGTTGATGCCGGTCTTGACCTCACGCACCAGCGCCTTGCCCTTGGCGTCCAGCACCCGCACCGCATAGCTGCCATCGGCATTGCGCGGCCCGAGTGCCGCCACCGGCACCATCAGCGCCGCCTCGGCGGTGTCGAGCACGATGCGCACCTGGGCGGTCATGGCGATGCGCAGGCGGTGGTCGGGGTTGGGCACGTCAAACAGCGCGTTATAGAACACCGCCGTATTCTGCTTGGGCGTGCCGGCGGTCTGGGTTTCCAGGAAGTTCTGCGGCGCAGGTTCAGTACCCCGCAACTTGGCGTAGTAGCGTTTGTCGGCCTCGCCGAGGATGGTGAAATACACCTGCTGGCCGGGGCTGATATGAATCACATCGGCTTCCGAGACCTGGGCCTTGACGGTCATGGTGTCCAGGTCGGCCAGCTTGAGCAGCACTGGCGCGAGCTGGCTGGCAATCACGGTCTGGCCTTCCTGGGTGACGATGCCCACCACATCACCGTCGATGGGCGCATTGATGCGGGTGTAGTCCAGGTTGATCTTGGCGGTGTCGATCTGGATGTGTGCGCTTTTGATCTGGGCGTCCAGGGCCAGCAGATTGGCCTGCTGTACCTGGTAGGTAGACTCGGCGTCTTCGAAGTCCTGGCGCGACACCGACTCATCGTCCTGCAAGCCCTTGTAACGCTCATACACCGACCTGGCCTGCTTGAGCTGCGCCGCCGTGGCACGGCGTTGGGCCTGCAGGTTTTCCTCATCGACCTGAGCTTTGCGCAGGGTGTTCTGCAGGATCAGCGGGTCGATTTCGGCCAGCCACTGGCCCTTTTTGACCTTGTCGCCGACCTTGACCTTGAGAGATTTCAACTGGCCGGAGACCTGGGCACCGACGTCGACCTGCTTGACGCCCTCCAGCAGGCCGGTGGCCAGAACGGCGTTCTCGATATCGCCGCGCTCGACCGTGGCGGTGAGGTACAGGGGCGCATCGGCGGGGGCCTTTACGGTGTAGATAATCAATGCGACGGCAATGGCCAACACTGCGAATATGCCGATTTTGCGTAACTTAAACGTTTGCATAAATGACCATAAAGTTGGGCTTTTTGATTGAGCATGGGTATCCAAACGCTAACCACGATGCGCAGCGAGTCGCTCTTGATCTTGATCTGGCTTTTGATCCTGGGCGCCCCGTTAAACCACGCTGGCCGAACGCAGGCTTGAATTCGTGGCGGAACCCTAAGTGGCCGTGACCGCAGGAACGGATATGTACCCGGTCCGATCCAACATCCTGGTCGGCCCAGAGGCCGCCATCGGGGGCAAGCCCCCTCCCACATTTGGACCGAGGTGTATCAGGAACAAGCCCCTTCCCACCTTTAGCGGCCATCAAGACACCCGCTCCCCAACCACAACGCCCTCAAGCCACCACTTGGCCAACGCCGCAACATTCGGCGCCTTGAGCAAGGTGAAGTGATTGCCTGGGCCATGCCACACCTGCAGACCACGCCCCTGCCCTCGCCATCCTTCGACCATCAGCCCCTGCTCGCGCTGATTGCCCGCCGCATCCAGCGAAGGGTCCCGCGCCAGCACCAGGCGCACCACACCTTCATAGCGAGCCTGTGGTCGATACACCGTACGCAACGCCGCCGCATAGGTGCGCGCCGGCCCTGCCATGGCGTCGACGGCAGCGCGTGCCGGCAATAACCCGACGCCGACCATTCCCGCATGCAACGCCTGGCGCTGTGCCAGCTCATCGCGCCCAGCAAACTCCAGCGGGTCGATCCCCAGCGATTGCCCGGCCGCCAACTGCATCGCTTCAATCAGCCGCAACAGCGCCGCCGTCGATGTGTACGGGCGCCCCACCACGCCGTTGCCGCCCGGCGACTCGCTGTCGATCACGGTCAAGGACGCCACCTGGCGGCCCATCGCCTGCAAGCGCAGCGCCATTTCCAGCGCGACCCAGCCGCCAAACGAATGCCCGACCAGGTGCACCGGCCCCGCCGGACACTCATGGGCCAGTGCGGTCAGGTAACACTGCGCCGCCGCTTCCACCTGGCTATGGGGCACGGCTTCACCGTCCAGCCCGCGCGGTTGCAGGCCATATAACGGCCAGTCACGCCCGAGCGCCTCGCTCAAACCGACGAAACCGGTCACGCTGTCTCCCGCACCCGGCACACAGAACACCGGCGCATGCCCGGCTCGCCCACTCTGAATGCGCAACACCGGTTGATGCACCGCGCAACTGACCGGCGCGCCGGCCAGCAGCGCCTGCGTGATCGCCCGGCCCAGGCCCTGGATATGCGGAGCCTGCATCATGCTTTGGTGGTCACCCGGCACCGGTACCTGGTGCAGCTGCCCCGGCGCCAGCGCCGTGTCCCAACCCAGCGCCGCGCTGCGCCGGGACAGCTCGGTGGGGCGCTGCTCGGCACTGAATAAATGCACGGGGATCGGCAGCGGGAACAGGCTGTAATGGGCCAGCGCATGCCCATGCCCGACCTCACGTTCGAGAAAGCTCACCAGATCCGCGTCCGCAGCCGCCGCCATTTGCGCGTATAGCAGACCTTGATCGCGACAGCGTTGCAGCAGGCCCGCAAAGTCCAGCTGTCCAAGGTTTGCCTCCAGTTGTTCCAGACTCGCCAGCTCATCCACCCCTCCCTGTGCTTTCCAATACGCCGTGCACTGCAGCAGCAAATGCCGCTTGAGCGCGTGCGGCCCGCTCCAGCGCGCCTTGCCCTGGTCGGTCATGCGCGGCACATAGCTGTCGATCAGGCCGAGAAAGGCCACTGGCTCATCGAGCCCCAGCAGTTGCATGGCCACTTCATAGGCCAGCACCCCGCCAAACGACCAGCCCGCGATGCGGTAAGGGCCATGGGGCTGGATGCCCCGGATCAGCCCGACCATGCGCGCCGCCAGGCCTTCCATGGTGGTCAGATGCGCCTCGCCCAGCGGTACCCCCGGCAGGCCGTAGATGGGGTAATCGCCGGGCAAATGCTGGCCCAGCGCCGGGAAATAAACGTCCATGCCGCTGAATTCGTGCACAAGAAATAACGGCGCCTGGGCGCCGCTCTCGCGCACGGTGATCACCGACGTGTCGCGCACGGGCGCGTCGGTACGCTGGCGCAGCAGCGCGGCGATGCCCGCCACGCTGACATGCTGGAACAGCTCGGCCAGCGACACCGGCAAACCGGCTTCGTCGAGCAAAGTGACCAGGCGAATCGCCAACAGCGAATGCCCGCCCAGATCAAAGAAGCTGTCGTGCCGCCCCACCTGCTCCAGCTTCAACACCTGCGCCCACATCTGCGCCAGGCGCTGTTCCAGGGCGTCGAGGGGCGCCTCGAACTCGCCGCTGGCGAGCGCGTCATACGCCGGCACCGGCAAGGCTTTGCGGTCGACCTTGCCGTTGGCCGTCAACGGCAGCCGGTCGAGGGGCACATAGGCGGATGGCCGCATGTATTCAGGCAGTTGCTCATGCAGGTGCGCACGCACCCGGTCGAGGCTAACGGCGTCTGCGGCCCAGGTGAAATAGGCGACCAGGCGCTTGTCTCCCGGCACGTCTTCGCGCGCCAGCACCACCACGTCCTGGAGGCCCGAAAAGGTCGCCAGGCGCGCCTCGATCTCGCCCAGTTCGATGCGAAAACCACGAATCTTCACCTGATCATCGTTGCGCCCGAGGCACTCCAGCAGGCCGTCGGCCGTCCAGCGTCCAAGGTCGCCGGTGCGGTAAAGCAATGCGCCTGGATTGAAGGGGTCGTGCACGAATTTTTCAGCGCTCAGTTCAGGCCGATTCAGGTAACCCTTGGCCACGCCGTCACCGCCGATGCAGATTTCACCGCTGACGCCCAATGGCACCGGCTGCAACTGCGCATCCAGCACGTGCACCTGGGTGTTGGCGATCGGTCGGCCGATCGGCACGCTGTCGGCCTCGTCAGTCAAGGCGCGCACTTCATAGGTGGTGGCGTAGGTGGTGGTTTCGGTCGGGCCATAGCAGTGCACCAGGCGCAATGCCGGTGCCTGCGCCAACAGGCTGCGGAACGCCGCCGGGTCGGCGCGCTCGCCACCGCACAGCAGGATGCGCAAGCCGGCCAGGGCCTGGGGAATCATCTGCACGTACTGGTTGAACAGCGCGGTGGTGACGAACAGCACCGTGGCGTCCTGCAGTGCCGCGCCGAACGCCTGCGGGTCGAGCAAGGTGGCATGCTCGATCACCTGCACCTGGCCGCCATTGAGCAACGGGCCCCACACGTCCATGGTGCTGGCATCGAAGGCCGGGTTGGACGCGAAGGCCACGCGGTCACTGGCATTGAAGTCGGCGTAGCCGTTGTTGAGCACCAAACGCGTGATGCCGCGATGGGGCACCAACACGCCTTTGGGTGTGCCGGTGGAGCCGGAGGTGTACATGATGTACGCCACGCTGTCCGAGGACTGCGACAGGTCGGGGTTATGGTTCGGTTGCGCAGCCAGCGTGAGGCGGTCCAGGTCCAGGCGTTGCGCCACAAAGTCGAGCGCTGTATCGCTGTGGGTCAACAGCCAGGTCGCGCCGCTGTCGTGCTGCATGAAGCCTTGGCGCTCGGCGGGTGCGTGGATGTCCAGCGGCACATAGGCAGCGGCGCATTTGAGGATCGCCAGTTGGCTGACCAGCAAATCCAGGCAGCGCGGCAGCAGGACCGTGACGTTATCGCCGGCCAGCACCCCCAGGCCCATCAGGTGATGCGCCAACTGGTTGGCCCGCGTGTTCAACTCGCCATAGCTCAGCCGCTGCTCGCCATGCACCGCCGCCAGCGCGTCGGGACGCGCCTGGGCCTGGGCCTGGAACAAACGCTGCACGGTGTGCTCACGCGGCAAATCACGGGCGGTGGCGTTGAAGTCCGACAGTAGCTGGCGCTCCGTCGCCGGCAACACCTGCACGCAGCCGATGGCGATAGCGCTGTGGCTTTCCAGCGCTTGCACCAGGTGCTCCAGGGCAACCTGCAGGTATGCACACAAACGCTCGGCGCCCGGCCCCATGGCGCTCAAGGTAAAGCCTTCACCGAGGTCGTCCACGCTCAATGACAGGCCGTAGTTGGTGTGTTCTTCGGCCTTGAGCAACTCAATGCCTTGCCATGCCTGCGCCACGGCGCCCGCTTGCGGCGCGCTGTGGCGGTAGTTGAACAGCACGTCGAACAACGCTGTACTGGCGGGCACGCCGCTGCAACGCTGGGCCAGGGCCAACGGCGCATGCTCATGGCTGAGCAATTGACTCAGGCGCGCATGGGTGGCCCGCAGGGCATTGCGCACCGAGCGCTCACCCAGGTCGATGCGCAGCGGCAAGGTGTTGATAAACACGCCCATGGCGCGCTCGGCACCTTCACCGCCCTGCAGGCGACCGAGCATCACCGTGCCGAACACCACGTTTTCACGCCCACTGACCTTGCCCAGTACATGGCCCCAACCCAGGTGCATCAGGCTCGCCGCACTCACGCCCGACTGCCGGGCCTGCACCCGCAGGCGCTGGCTCAAGCTCGGATCAAGCGACAGCTGGGCGCGGTGCGCACCGTCGGTGATCTGCACCTGGGTCGGCTCGTCGATATCACCGAGCATCTCGCCGAAGAATGCCTCGTGGTCGCGGTCAATCAGGCAGGTCTGCGCCACGTAGTTGCGATACGGCACGGCCGCACCCAGTTCATCCGCGCGCCCCAACAGAAAGGCCTGCATCTCATGCTGCAGAATCTCCAGCGCGACGTGGTCCATGACCAGATGATGGAACAGCAAGGTCGCGACCACGCGCTGCGCCTGCTCGCTGTACACCAGGCGCATCAGCGGCGCCTGGTCCAGTTCCAGGCGCTGTGGCAGCGGCCCGCTTTCGACGCGCAGTGAAGCCTTGCGCCACACCACCTGCACCGGTTGCTCCAGGCCCTCCCAATGGAAGGAGGAGCGCAGGATGTCGTGCCGCTCGATCACCGCCTGCAACGCGTGGGCAAACGCGTCCAGGCGCACACGGCTGTCGAACCCGAACTGCGCCTGCAGCACGTAGGCGTCATCACCCTGCGCCGCCCGATGCTGATAGAGCATGCCCGCCTGCAACGGTGCCAGCGGATAGATGTCCTGCACATTCGCCGCGCCGCCGGGAATGACCGCGACAATGCGCTCGATGGCAAGCGGGTCGAGCTTGATCAGCGTCAACATCGGCGGGGTGATCCGTACGCAGTCGGCCGCGATGCCATTGGCCGGCACCGCCACTTCACGCCCGCTGCCGAGGGCTGCCGCCAACGCCGACAGCGTCGGCTGGCCGAACAGCACTTTCACGTCCGCCGCCAGCCCCAGGCGCCGCATGCGCCCCACCAGGCTGACCGCCAGCAACGAGTGCCCGCCCAGTTCGAAAAAGTTATCGTGGCGGCCCACCCGCTCCACGTTCAGCAACTCGGCCCACAGGCTGGCCAGGGCGATTTCGGTGTCGCCCTGGGGCGCTTCATACTCGCGCAGCCTCTGCGCGTCCGCATCCGGTTCCGGCAGCGCCTTGCGCTCAAGCTTGCCGTTGGGGCTCAGCGGCAAGGCCTCCAGGTGCACGAAGGTCGCCGGCACCATGAACTCCGGCAGGTGCTGCAACAGGTGCGCGCGCAAGGCGTCGAGGTCGCAGTGCACGCCGGTGTAATACGCCACCAGGCGCTGCTCGCGGGCGATCACCGCGGCTTCGTTGACCGCCGGGTGGTCAGTCAGGCGCGCCTGGATTTCCCCCAGTTCGATGCGCAGGCCACGGATTTTCACTTGGTCATCGTTGCGCCCCAGGTACTCGATAGTGCCATCCGGCAAATAGCGCCCGACGTCGCCGGTACGGTACATGCGCCCCGCCACGAAGGGGTCGTCGAGAAAGCGCTCGGCGGTCAGCTCGGGGCGGTTCAGATAGCCACGCGCCACCTGCACGCCAGCGATGAACAGCTCGCCCACCACGCCCAGGGGCACCGGCTGCAACTGTGCATCCAGCAGGTACAGACGGGTATTGGCAATCGGCTTGCCGATAGGCGTGTTGTCCGGGGTCTGCGGGCCGCTGCAGTCCCAGGCCGTCACGTCCACCGCCGCTTCGGTCGGGCCGTAGAGGTTGTGCAATTGCGCGCCCGGCAACTGCTGCTTGAAGCGCCGCACCAGGCTGCCCGGCAGGGCTTCGCCGCTGCACATCACACGCACCAGCCCAGCCGCCTGGCTGACGTCGCCGTGGGCGAGGAACACATCGAGCATCGACGGCACAAAATGCAAGGTGGTGACCTGTTCGGCCTCGATCACCTGGCACAGGTATTCAGGCTCCTTGTGCCCGCCCGGCCGCGCCATCACCAGGCGAGCGCCGGTGAACAGCGGCCAGAAAAACTCCCACACCGACACATCGAAGCTGAACGGGGTTTTCTGCAGCACCGTATCCCTCGCGCCGAGCGCGTAGGCGTCCTGCATCCACAGCAAGCGGTTGACCACCCCGGCGTGTTCGTTGATCACGCCCTTGGGTTGGCCGGTGGAGCCGGAGGTGTAGATCACGTAGGCGGTCACGCTCGCCACGCCGGGGTTATGGATGGGCTGGTGTTGCCAACTCGGCTGGTCCAGGTCGACCACCGCCACCTCGCCCAGCAAGCCACGGGTGCTGCCCTGGGCCAGCACCACGCTCGGGGCGCTGTCGTGCAGCATGTAGGCCAGGCGTTCCAGCGGATACGCCGGGTCCAACGGCACATAGGCAGCGCCGGCCTTGAGGATCGCGTACAGGCCGATAACCATGTCCAGGCCGCGCTCCACGCAGATCGCCACCCGCGCATCCGGCTGCACGCCCAGGGCAATCAGGTGGTGAGCCAGCTGGTTGGCGCGTGCGTTCAGTTCGGCGTAGGTCAATGGCTGCTCGCCGGCCTTCAGCGCAATGGCGTGCGGCGTGCGCAGCACCTGTGCTTCAAACAGGCTGTGCAGGGTCTGGTGGAGATCGTAGTCCACGGCGGTGGCGTTGAAATCGAACAGCAGGTGCTGGCGTTCACGCTCATCCAGCAGCGGCGCGTGTTCCAGCACCGCCTGATCGTTATCGACCATGGCCTGCAACACCCGGGTGAAATAACCGACATAACGTTGCACCGTCGATTCATCGAACAGCGCCACCGCATATTCCAGGACACCGAGCAGCGTGCCCTGCACTTCGCCCAGGTTCAGCGACAGGTCGAACTTGGCGAAGTGGCTGTTCTCCACGATCCCTTCCAGGGCCAGGTCGCCCAGGGCCAGGGTGGGCGCGCTGCTGTCCTGCCAGCTGAACAAGGTCTGGAACAACGGGCTGTGGGAAAGACTGCGCGGTGGCCGGGTGATTTCCACCACCTGCTCGAACGGCAAATCCTGGTGGGCCTGCGCCGCCAGCGTCAGTGCCTTGACCCGCGCCAGCAGCGCTTCGCTGCTCAGCTCGCCACTGGTGTCGATACGCACCGCCAGGGTGTTGACGAACAGTCCGATCAGCCCTTCCACCTCAGTGCGTGTGCGGTTGGCCACCGGCGAGCCGATCACCAGGTCGTGCTGCCCGGACAAGCGCGCCAGCAACGAGGCCCAGGCACTCATCAAGGTCATGTACAGCGTGGTGCCATGCCGTTGGCTCAAGGCCTTGAGCCCGGCGGTAAGGCGCTCGTTCAGGCGCACTTCGACACTGCTGCCGGCGTAGTCCTGCTGCGCCGGACGCGGGCGGTCGGTGGGCAGGGTAAGCAAGGCCGGCGCACCGGCCAGGGCCTGTTGCCAATACGTACTTTGGCGGTGCAGCACCTCACCGCTCAGCCACAGGCGTTGCCACACGGCAAAGTCAGCGTACTGGATCGGCAACGGCGGCAGCGGGTCGGCGTGGCCGTGGCTGAAGGCCTGGTACAGCGCCATCAGTTCGCGGGTGAGCACGCCCATGGACCAGCCATCGGAGACAATGTGGTGCAGGGTCAGCAGCAGCACGTGGTGGTCATCGGCCATCACCACCAGGCGACCGCGCAGCAAGGGGCCGCGCTCGAGGTCGAACGGCGCCGAGGCTTCACCGTGGATCAGCGCGTCCAGCGCCTGCTGCGGTTGCGGATGACGGCGCAAGTCCTGCACCTGCAGCGCCAGCACGTCTTCGGCCGGCACGATCAGCACCTGGGCCTCATCGCCGTGCTGGGCGAAGCGACTGCGCAGGGTTTCATGCCGCGCAACGATGCGCGCCAGGGCACGCTGCAGCGCCTGCACATGCAAGTGCCCACGCAAACGCAAGCCGATGGGAATGTTGTAGGCGGTGTTGGCGCCTTCCATCAAGGCGAGGAACCACAAGCGCTGCTGGGCGAACGACAACGGCAGCTCGGTGTCACGATTGGCCGGCAGGATATCCGGCAAGGTGCTGCGCCCGGCGCGGGCCAGCAGCTCGGCGACGGCTGCCAATTCGGCATTGGCGAACAGGTCGCCCAGCACCAGCTCCACCCCCAGGCGCTGGCGCACCTGGGAGACCATGCGCATGGCCAGCAACGAATGCCCGCCCAGCTCGAAGAAGTGATCACGACGCCCGACCCGCTCCACCTGCAACACATCGGCCCAGATCTGCGCCAATACGCTTTCGATCTCGCCCAGCGGTGCCTCGTACTCACGGCTGAATACCGCGTCCCTGTCCGGGGCCGGCAGCGCCTTGCGGTCGAGCTTGCCGTTGGCGGTCAACGGCAGTGCGTCGAGTTTCATGAAGGCGACCGGCACCATGTAGTCCGGCAGATGGGCCACCAGGTGCGCGCGGATATCAGCGACCGCCAGCCCGTCGAGTTGCGGGTTTTCGGTGAAATAGGCCACCAGCCGTTCTTCACGCACCAACACCACCGCTTCAAGAATGCCCGGCAGTTGATTGAGCTGGGTTTCGATCTCGCCCAGCTCGATGCGCATACCGCGGATCTTCACCTGGTCATCGTTGCGCCCCAGGTACTCAAGGTTGCCGTCGGGCAGCCAGCGCGCGAGGTCGCCGGTGCGGTACATGCGGCCACTGTTGAAGGGGTCGCGCAGGAAACGCTCGGCAGTCAGTTCCGGACGATTGAGGTAACCACGGGCCACGCCCATGCCGCCTACATACAGTTCACCCGCCACACCCAACGGCACCGGGCGCTGCTGTTCGTCCAGCAGATAGACCCTGGCGTTGGCGATGGGTTTGCCGATATGCAAGGGCTGGCCCGCCTCGACCTTGCCGGAGGTGGCGACCACCGTGGCTTCGGTGGGGCCGTAGTTGTTGATCAGCTCAAAGCGCTGCGCCCGCCCGAACTGGCGCAGGCGGTCACCGCCAATCAGCAGCGTACGCAGGGTCGGGTGTTCGATGTTCTGGCTGAAGGCGTATTCGGCCACCGGCGTCGGCAGAAAACACACGTCGAGCGGTTGCGCGCACCACCAGGCCAGCAGCGCGTCGAGGTCTTCGGCGCCGTTGTGGGCAGGTGGCAGGTGCAAGGTGGCGCCCACGCACAGCGCCGGCCACACTTCCCAGGCCATCGCATCAAAGCCGAAACCGGCCACGCTGGCGGTATGTCGCCCGGCGCGCAGGTCGAAGGCGCTGCAGTGCCAGTCCACCAGATTGGCCACGGTGTGATGTTCCACCATCACCCCTTTGGGCAGGCCGGTGGAGCCGGAGGTGTAGATCACATAGGCCAGGTTCGACGGCGTGACGGCCACCTTGGGGTTGCTCGCCGAATGGTGCTGCCAGGTGAAGCGGTCGAGGTTGATCACCGGCACGTCAAGCGGCGGCAGGCGCTCGAGCAAGGCGTGCTGGGTCAGCACCGCCACCGGGGCGCTGTCGCTGAGCAGGTAGCTCAGGCGCTCGGCCGGGTGGGAGGGGTCGACCGGTACATAACAGGCGCCGGCCTTGAGGATTGCCAGCAGCCCGGCCAGGGTGTCCAGGCCACGCCGCGCGACGATGGCCACGCGGTCATCGGGCTTGACCCCCAGCGCCAGCAGATGATGGGCCAGCAGGTTGGCTTGCTGGTTGAGTTCGGCGTAGGTCAGCGTGCGCTCCAGGCACACCGCCGCGATGGCATCCGGGGTAAGCGCGGCCTGGGCTTCGATGCGGCCGTGCACGGTGGTGCCCTGGGGGAACACCGCCTGGGTTGCGTTGAACTGCTCGAGCAACAGGCGTTGTTCGGCAACCGGCACCACCGGCAGTTGGTTGAGCGCGATGTGCGGCGCCTGCTCCAGCGCGGTCACCAGGTGTTCCAGCGCGGTTTGCAGGTAGGCGCAGACCCGCTGCGGGTCGACGGCAGTGCTGGCGAGCAGGCTCAGGCCGAAGTCCTCGCCCAGGTCATCCACGCTCAGGGTCAGCGGATAGTTGGTGCGCTCCTCGGCCCGCAACGCGGTGATGCCGTGCCACGCCGACACCGCCTCGGCGCTGGCCGCCGCCGCGCTGTGCCGGTAGTTGAGCAGCGCACTGAACAACGGTGTCGGCGCCACCACTGCGCTGCAGCGCTGGGCCAGGGCCAGCGCCGCGTGTTCATGGCGCAATAACGTGGTGAGGCGTGCGTGGGTGGCCTTGACCCCGGTGCGTACGTCCTGGGTGTCCACGTCCACACGAAACGGCAACGTATTGATGAAGATGCCCAGCGCACGATCCGTGGCATGGCTGCCCTGCATGCGCCCCATCAGCACCGTGCCGAACACCACCTGAGCCTTGCCGGCCAACACCCCGAGCACCTGGGCCCAGCCCATATGAAACAGGCTGGCGGTACTTACCCCCAACTGCCGTGCCTGGGCGCGCAAGCGCCGCGAAAGCGGCGGCGCCAACGCCAGGCTGACCTCGGCAATGCCCCGCGCATCGCCCTGCACATCCTGCAAGCCAAACGGCAAGGTCGGCTCGCTGATATCACCGAGCATCTGGCGAAAGAAGCTTTCGTGTTCCTGCTCACTGATGCCCAGCCGCGCCTGCGCCACGTAGTTGCGAAACGGCACCGCCTGACCCAGGGCGGCGCCCTGGCCCAGCAGGCACGCCTGCATTTCATGGCACACCACTTCCAGGGCGCTGTGGTCCAGCGCCATGTGATGGAACAGCAAGGTGGCGACGATGCGCCCGTTGGCCGGGTCGTCGGCACGCACCAGGCGCAACAGCGGCGCCTGGGTCACATCGAGGCGGTAGTGACGCGCATCGAACAACGCGTGCAGCTGCGCAGCGATATCGCCGTCGGCCGGGTCCAGCATCAGCGCCTGCACCGGCAGGCGCGCCTGGCGCCACACCACTTGCGAGGGTTGCTCCAGGCCATCCCAGACCACACCCGTACGCAGGATGTCATGGCGGTCCATCACCTGTTGCAGGGCCCGGGCAAAGGCGTCGAAACGCTCGAGGCTGTCGAAGGCGAACTGCGATTGCATCACATACGGGTCGCCCTGCTCGGCGCTGACGTGATGGAACAGAATGCCTTCCTGCAACGGCGCCAGCGGGTAGATATCCTGGATATTCGACACACCGCCCGTGACCGTGGCGACGATACGCTCGATCTCGTCCTGGCTCAGCGTGGACAGGCTCAACATCGCCGGGGTGATGCGCTCGGCGCCCGGCGGGATGCCGTTGGCAGGCACCTGCACCTCACCGGCCTTGGTGGCCGAATAGTCGCCGGCCTTGATCAGCTCGATCAGTGCCGGCTTGTGTTCGCGCAGCGCGGCGAGGATCGCCGGGTCGCTCAAGGCGTGCTTGTTGCCTTGCACCGACAACTGCTCGCCCTTGAGCGCCAGTTGCACGTCCTTGGTGTTCAGGGTTGCCAGCAGCTCAAGGATGTTCACAGGACGATCTCCATTCGTTCGGTCATTGCGGCGTAGCCGGCCAGGGTCGGTTGTTCGAACAAGCCCCGCACATCGGCTTCCATGCCTTCCTGGCGCAAGCGCCCGATCAAGCTCACGGCGAGCAGCGAGTGCCCGCCCAGTTCAAAGAAGTTGTCGTGCCGCCCTACTCGCTCCACCTTCAGCAGCTCGGCCCAGAGCTGGGCCAGCAGGATTTCGGTGTCGCCTTCGGGCGCCTCGTACTCGCGCACGCTCAACGCCGCCATGCCCGGCGCCGGCAGTGCCTTGCGGTCCAGCTTGCCGTTGGGGCTCAGAGGCAAGGCCTCAAGGTGCACGAACACGGCGGGCACCATGAAGTCCGGCAGGTGCTGCAGAAGTTGGCCGCGCAGTGCGTCGATGGCGGTTGCCACGCCGGTGTAATAGGCCACCAGGCGCTCTTCGCGGGCCACGACCACCGCATCCTTGACCGCCGGATGCTCGACCAGGCGCGCCTGGATTTCCCCCAGTTCGATACGCAGGCCGCGGATCTTCACCTGGTCATCGTTGCGGCCCAGGTACTCGATATTGCCATCGGGCAAATAGCGTCCGAGGTCACCGGTGCGGTACATCCGCCCCTCGTTGAACGGGTCCTTGAGAAAGCGTTCAGCGGTGAGTTGCGCACGGTTGAGGTAACCGCGCGCCACTTGCACGCCGGCAATGAACAGCTCGCCCACCACGCCCAGCGGCACGGGCTGCAACAGCTCATCGAGTACGTACATGCGTGTGTTGGCAATCGGCTTGCCGATGGGGGTGTTGTCCGGCACCTCAGCGCGCGCGCAGTTCCATGCGGTCACGTCCACTGCGGCTTCGGTCGGGCCATACAGGTTGTACAAACCGATGTCCGGCAGTTGCTGCTTGAAGCGCCGCACCAGGCTGCCCGGCAGCGCTTCACCGCTGCACATCACGCGCAACAGGCCGGCCGCTTGACTGACGTCGCCGTGGGCCAGGAACACGTCGAGCATCGAGGGCACAAAGTGCAGCGTGGTGATCCGCTCGGCCTCGATCACATCACACAGGTACGCCGGATCCTTGTGCCCGCCCGGACGCGCCATCACCAGGCGCGCACCGGTCAACAGCGGCCAGAAGAACTCCCACACCGACACGTCGAAGCTGAACGGGGTTTTCTGCAACACCGCGTCGTGTGCCTTGAGGCCATAGGCGTCCTGCATCCACAGCAAACGGTTGACCACCCCGGCATGTTCGTTGATCACACCCTTGGGCTGGCCGGTGGAACCGGAGGTGTAGATCACGTAGGCCTGATGCCGGGCCGTGAGGCCAGGCACCTGTGGATTGCTCGCAGGCAGGTGCTGCCAGGTGTCGTGGTCCAGGTCGATCACCGGCACAGCGCCCAGCCAGTCACGGGTTGCCCCCTGGGCCAGCACCACCACCGGCGCGCTGTCCTGCAGCATGTAAGCCAGGCGCTCCTGGGGGTAGGCCGGGTCCAGCGGTACATAACCGCCGCCGGCCTTGAGGATGGCCAGCAGGCCAATAACCATGTCCAGGCCACGCTCCAGGCAGATACCCACCCGCGCATCCGGCTGTACGCCATGCTCACGCAAGTGATGGGCCAGGCGGTTGGCGCGCTCGTTGAGCTGCCGGTAGGTGAGTTGCTCCTCGCCGGCCTTCACCGCGACCGCGTCCGGTGAACGACCGACCTGGGCTTCGAACATCCCATGCAGGGTCTGCTCGAGGTTGTAGTTCACCTCGGTGGCGTTGAACTCCACCAGTAGTTTGTGCCGTTCTTCGGCGCCCAGCACCGGCAGGCGATTCAACGCCTGTCGCGGTGCCTGCTCCAGTGCCTGAACCAGGCCGGCCAACGCGGTCTGCATGTACCCGCAGACCCGTTGTGCATCCACGCGCGCCAGGGCGGTGACGTCATAACCGTCGCCCAGGTCATCCACGTTCAGGGTCAGCGGGTAGTTGGTGCGCCCGTCATTGACCAGGGTCTGCATGCCTTCCCAGGCATGCTGCGCATCCACCGAGCGGGTGGCGGAGCCGCGATGGCGATAGTTGAGCATCGAACTGAACAGCGGCGCCGGGGCCGCCACCCCGCTGCAACGCTGGGCCAGGGCCAGGGACGCGTGCTCATGGCCGAGCAAGGCGGTGAGCCGCGCATGGGTGGCGCGCACCGCCTCGCGGGCGCCTTGGGCGTCGATGTCCAGGCGCAGTGGCAAGGTGTTGATAAACACCCCAAGGGCCCGGTCGGCGCCCTCGCCGCCCTGCAGGCGCCCCACCAGCACGGTGCCGAACACCACGCTGTGGCGCCCCGAGGTGGCGGCCAGCACTTGGCCCCAGGCCAGGTGGAACAGGCTGGCGCTGCTGACCCCGAGCAAGCGGGCCTGGGCACGCAGGCGTCGGTTCAGTTCAGCGTCCAGGTGCAGGGTGTGTTCTTCGATGGCGTTACCGTCACCGCGCACGTCCTGCAGGCCGAACGGCAAGGTGGGCTCATCGACATCGCCGAGCATGTCGCGAAAGAACGCTTCATGTTCCTGCTCACTCACGCCCAAGCGCGCCTGGGCCACGTAGTTGCGGTACGGCATCGGTGCGGCGGCAGGCGCGGGGTGGCCGAGCAGGTAGCCCTGCATTTCGCGCAGTACGACGTCGAACGCGGTGTGGTCCAGGGCGATATGGTGGTAAAGCAATACCGCCACCACACGCTGGTTGGCCGGATCGCGCGCATGGATCAGGCGGATCAGCGGCGCCTGGCTGATATCCAGGCGATAACGGCGCGCATCAAAGCGCTGGTGCAGGCCGGCGAGCACATCACCGTGCAGCTGCAACTCTTGCACGCTCAGTTGAGCCTGGCGCCACACCACTTGCAGCGGGTGCACCAGGCCTTCCCAGACGATGCCGGTGCGCAGGATGTCATGGCGGTCGATCACCTGTTGCAGCGCCTGGGCAAAGGCGTGCAGGCGCTCGACGCTGTCGAAGGCCAGGTGTGATTGCAACAGGTACGGGTCGCCCTGCTCCGCGGTGAGGTAGTGGTAGAGAATGCCTTCCTGCAACGGCGCCAACGGGTAGATGTCCTGCACGTTGGCGGCGCCGCCCGGCACCTGGGCGATCACCTGATCGAGCGTCGATTGCGCCAGCGTGACCAGGGGCAGCATGTCGGCGGTGATGCGTTGGCAACCGGCAGGGATGCGGTTGGGCGGCACCTGCACTTCGCGTCCGCTGCCGACGGCGGCTGCCAGCGCGGCCAGGGTCGGCTGGCTGAACAGCACCCGTACATCGGCGCTCAGGCCCACCTGGCGCATGCGCTCGATCAGGCTGACGGCCAGCAACGAGTGCCCGCCCAGCTCGAAGAAGTGGTCATGCCGGCCGACCTGCTGCACCTGCAACACCTCGGCCCAGATCTGCGCCAGGCGGGTTTCCACCTCGCCCTGGGGCGCTGCATAGTCACGGGTCAGCAGCGCCGCCTGGTCGGGCGCCGGCAGGGCCTTGCGGTCCAGCTTGCCGTTGGCGGTCAGGGGCAAGGCCGCGAGTTTGACGTAGGCCACCGGCACCAGCGCCTCGGGCAACTGCGCCTGCAGCTGGGTGCGCAGCGTTTCGATCGACAGCGGTTGGCGCTCGGTGAACCAGGCGATCAAGCGCCCTTCGCGCACCAGCACCACCGCTTCCGCCACGCCGTCGAGTGCCGCGAGGCGGCTTTCGATTTCGCCCAGCTCAACGCGCACACCGCGCAGTTTGACTTGATCGTCGTTACGCCCCAGGTACTCAAGATTGCCATCGGGCAACCAGCGCACCTGGTCGCCGGTGCGGTACATGCGCCCTGGGTTGAACGGGTCTTGCAGGAAGCGCTCGGCGGTCAAGTCCGGACGGTTCAGGTAACCGCGCGCCACGCCGCGCCCGCCCACATACAATTCACCCGCCACGCCCACCGGCACCGGGCGCAATTGGGCGTCCAGCACATAGCTGGTGGCATTGGCGATGGGCCGGCCGATATGCAGGGGCTGTCCGGCACGCACACGGCCGGAGGTGGCGACCACCGTGGCTTCGGTGGGGCCGTAGTTATTGATCAGCGCAAAACGCTGTTGCTGGGTGAACTGGCGCAGGCGGTCGCCGCCCACCAGGAGCATGCGCAAGGTCGGGTGTTGCAGGTTCAGGCTGAACGCGTATTCGGCCACCGGGGTGGGCAGGAAACTCACGTCCAGCGGCTGCGCCAGCCACCAGGCCAGCAGTTCATCAATGTTTTCATTGCCCACGTGGGTGGGCGGCAGGTGCAGGGTCGCGCCCACGCACAGCGCCGGCCAGACTTCCCAGGCCATCGCATCAAAACCGAACCCCGCGACGCTGCTGGTCTGGCTGGCGGTCCTCAGGCCAAAGGCCTCGCAGTGCCAGTGCACCAGGTTTTCCACGCTGCGGTGCTCCACCATCACGCCCTTGGGCTGGCCGGTGGAGCCGGAGGTGTAGATCACGTAGGCCAGATGCGCCGGGGTCAATGCGTCCAGTTGCGGGTTGCTCACCGCGTGGCGCTGCCAGCCGGGATCGTGCAGATCGATGCTGGCGACGGCGCCGAGCAGGTCTTGTGTGCAGGCCTGCGAGAGCACCGCGACCGGTGCGCTGTCCTGCAGCAGATAGGCAATTCGTTCGGCCGGGTACGCAGGATCAATCGGCACATAACCGGCGCCGGCCTTGAGAATCCCCAACAGGCCCACCAGCATCTGCGGGCCGCGGCGGCAGCAGATCGCCACGCGGTCGTCAGGCTGCACGCCAAGCGCCAGCAGGTGATGCGCCAGCTGGTTGGCGCGTTGATTGAGCTGTTGGTAGGTCAGCGTTGCACTGCCCTGCTTCATCGCGATGGCGTGGGGCTGACGCTCGACCTGCACCTCGAAAGCGCCGTGCAGGGTATGCCCACGCGGGAAGTCATGGGCGGTGGTGTTGAACTCGCGCAGCAGCGTGTCACGCTCCGTGGCCGGCAGAATCGGCAGCTGGTTCAAGCGGGTTGTCGGCGCGCTTTCCAGGGCGCCAACCAGTTGCGCCACGGCGTTGTGCATGTAGTCGCACAACCGCTGGGCGCCGATCTGCGGCACGGCCAGCACCGCCAGCGCAAAGCCCTCGCCCAGGTCATCCACACTCAAGGTCAGTGGATAGTTGCTGCGCTCTTCGCCGCCGAGCAGCTGTACGCCCGCCCAGATGCCGTGGCCGTCGCGTGCCATTTCGTCGGGGCTGCTATGACGGTAGTTGAGCAAGGCGCTGAACAACGGCGTGGACGTCGCCACCCCGCTGCAACGCTGGGCCAGGGCCAGCGAGGCATGTTCATGCCCGAGCAAGGTGCTCAAGCGTGCATGGGTGGCTTTGACCGCGTCGGCGGCACCGGCGGCCACGTCGACCCGCAGCGGCAAGGTGTTGATGAACATGCCCAGGGCGCGGTCCGCACCGTCGCCGGCCTGCATGCGGCCCATCAGGACGGTGCCGAACACCACGTCGTCGCGTCCGGACACCAGCCCCAGTACCTGCGCCCAGGCCAGGTGCATCAGGCTCGCGGCGCTGACGCCCAACTGGCGCGCCTGCTCGCGCACCCGCTGCGCCAACTCGGCCGGCAACTGCCGTTCGGCGTCTTCGATGGCGCTGCCATCGCCCTGCACATCCTGCAGGCCGAACGGCAACGTGGGCTCGTCGACATCGGCGAGCAAGGCGCGGAAGAATTGCTCATGTTCGGCAACGCTGACTCCCAGGCGCGCCTGGGCCACGTAATTGCGAAAGGGCGCGGCCTCGGGCAAGTCATCGGCCTGCTCCAGCATGAACGCACGCATCTCCTCGCCCACCACGGCCATGGCGGTGTGGTCCAGCGCCAGGTGGTGGAACAGCAGGATCGCCGCGACCCGCTGATTGGCCGGGTCCTGGGCGTAGACCATGCGCAGCAGCGGCGCCTGGGTGATGTCCAGGCGGTAGTGACGCGCATCGAAGCGTGCGTGCAGTTGCTCAATGATGCCGCCATCGGCCAGGTCCAGGCTGACTTCCTGTACGACCAGTTGCGCCTGGCGCCAGACCACTTGCACCGGGCTGTCCAGGCCTTCCCAGACCACCCCGGTACGCAGGATGTCGTGGCGGGCTGCCACCTGTTGCAGCGCGCCCATGAAAGCGTGCAGGCGCTCGGGACTGTCAAAGGCCATGCGTGATTGCAGCAGGTACGGGTCGCCCTCTTCGGCGCTGATGTGGTGGTAGAGAATGCCTTCCTGCAACGGCGCCAGCGGGTAGATGTCCTGCACATTCGCCGCACCGCCCGGCACGTTGGCGACGATGCGTTCGATGGCGACCGCGTCGAGTTGCACCAGGCTGAGCATGGACGGTGTGATGTGGGTGCAGCCCACCGGGATGCCATTGGCCGGCACCACGATCTCGCGACCGCTGCCCACCGCCGCCGCCAGTGCCGCCAGGGTCGGTTGGCTGAACAGCACGCGCACATCGGCGCTCAGGCCGACGCGGCGCATGCGCTCGATCAGGCTGACCGCCAGCAACGAATGCCCGCCCAGCTCGAAGAAATGATCATGGCGACCGACGCGCTCGAGCTTGAGCACGTCCTGCCAGATCTGCGCCAGCACGCTTTCCACCGCGCCTTGCGGCGCCTCGTAGCCACGGCTGAGCAGGGCTTGCGGATCCGGCGCGGGCAAGGCCTTGCGGTCGAGCTTGCCGTTGTTGGTCAAGGGCAGGCTGTCCAGCGGCACATAGGCCGAGGGCAGCATGTAATCGGGTAACTGGCCTTGCAGGTGCGCGTGCACGTAATCGATGCCCAGCGCAGCGCCCGCCCAGGTGAAATAGGCGACCAGGCGCTTGTCCCCCGGCGCGTCTTCCCTGGCCAGCACGGCAACCTCCTGAATGCCGGGGCAACTCGCCAGGCGCGCCTCGACCTCGCCCAGTTCGATACGGAAACCACGGATTTTCACTTGGTCGTCATTGCGTCCCAGGCACTCGAGCAAGCCGTCCACCGACCAGCGTCCCAGGTCGCCCGTGCGGTACATCAAGGCGTGGGGCTGCTCGGAAAACGGGTCATGCACGAATTTTTCGGCGGTCAGGTCCGGGCGGTTCAGGTAGCCCTTGGCAACCCCATCGCCACCGATGCAGATTTCGCCGGTGATGCCCAGCGGCACCGGTTGCAACTGCGCGTCCAGCACATACACCTGCGTATTGGAAATGGGCCGCCCTACGGGCACGCTCTGCGCGTCGTCGGGCAGTGCACGTACCTCATAAGTGCAGGCGTAAGTGGTGGTTTCAGTCGGGCCATAGCAATGCACCAGGCGCAAGGCCGGGGCCTGGGCCAGCAAGCTGCGGAAGGCCTCCGGGTCGGCACGTTCGCCGCCGCACAACAGAATGCGCAGGCCGGCCAGTGCATCGGGGATCAGTTGCACATACTGGTTGAACAGCGCGGTGGTGACGAACAGCACCGTGGCGCCCCTGAGCGCGGCGCCGAACGCCTGTGGGTCGAGCACGGTGGCGTGGTCGATCACCTGCACCTGCCCGCCATTGAGCAGCGCGCCCCACACGTCCATGGTGCTGGCGTCGAACGCCGGGTTGGAAGCGAAAGCCACGCGATCCTGGGCATTGAAGTCGGCGTAGCCGTTATTGATCACCAGCCGGACAATGCCGCGATGGGGTACCAATACGCCTTTGGGCGTGCCGGTGGAGCCGGAGGTGTACATGATGTAGGCCACGCTGTCGGCAGATTGCTCCAGCGCCGGATTGCTCGACGGTAGCCCTGCCAGGTCGAGCCCGGCCAGGCTGTCGAGCACCTGGCGCGCGCCGCTGTCGCGCACCATGAACTCGCGGCGTTCGGCCGGCGCGTTGACGTCCAGCGGCACGTACACCGCCGCGCACTTGAGCACGGCCAGTTGGCTGACCACCAGATCAATGGAACGCGGCAGCGCCAGGGCCACCGACTCGCCAGGTTGCACGCCCTGGCTGATCAGGTGATGCGCCAGGCGATTGGCGCGGCGGTTGAGGTCGCGGTAACTCAGGGACAGGTTGCCGTGCACCACCGCGACCGCTTCCGGCCGTGCCAGCGCCTGGGCTTCGAACAGTTGCACCACGCCCAGATGCGCCGGGTAGTCATGGCCACTGGCGTTGAATTCCACCAGCAGTCGCCGGCGCTCTGCCGGCGGGACGATCGACAGCGCCCGCAGCGCGGTGGTCGGCGCCTGTTGCAGCGCCGTCACCAACTGGCGCAGGGCGGTGAGCATGTACTCGGCCACGCGCTGCACATCCAGGGTGGCGACGCCTTGCACGGTGAGGGCAAAGCCGGTGCCCAGGTCATCGACATTGAGCACCAGCGGGTAGTTGCTGCGCTCCTGGGAGCTGAGCACCTGGATGCCGGAGGCGGCGAACGGACTGTCGCCCGGCGCTTGATCCGCTGCGCTGTGGCGATAGTTGAGCAAGGTGCTGAACAACGGCAACGCAGCCGGTACGCCGCTGCAGCGCTGAGCCAGCGACAACGAGGCATGTTCGTGACCGAGCAATTGCGCCAGCCGTGCGTGGGTGGCGCGCACACCAGCCTGTACGCCCGTGGCGCCCAGGCTGACGCGCAGTGGCAAGGTGTTGATGAACATCCCCAGCGCCCGATCCGCGCCCTCGCCGCCCTGCATGCGCCCCAGCAGCACGGTGCCGAACACCACCTCCGGCTGGCCGGAAACCTGGCTGAGCACCTGGGCCCAGGCCAGGTGCACCAGGCTCGCGGTGCTGACGCCCAACTGCCGCGCTTGTTCGCGCAGCGCCAGGCTCAGCCCCGACTCCAGTGGCAGATGCGCTTCGACGATACCGCTGCCGTCGCCATTCACATCCTGCAAGTCGAACGCCAGGGTCGGCTCGTCGATATCGCCGAGCATCTGACTGAAGAACGCTTCATGCTGCGCCTGGCTGACCCCAAGGCGCGCCTGGGCCACGTAGTTGCGGTACTGCACCGCGTCGGGCAGTTGTGCGCTGCGGCCGGACAGGCTGGCGCTCATTTCTTGCACCAGCACGTGCAGGGCGGTGTGGTCGAGCAGGATATGGTGCAGCAGCAGGATGCCGACCAGGCGGCCCGGTTGCTGCGCAGGGTCTTGGGCATGCTCCTCGGTATAGGCCAGACGCATCAGCGAGGCGCGTGACAGGTCCAGCCGATAATGACGCGGATCGAAGCGCTGCTGCAGTTCAGCCAGGGCATTGTCGCCCGTGGCAGCGAACCGCTCGACCGCCAGCGGCGCCTGGCGCAGCACCACTTGCACCGGCTCATCCAGGCCCTCCCAGAGGATCGCGGTGCGCAGGATGTCATTGCGCTCGATCACGCTGTGCAGCGCCCGGATAAACCCGTCCACGGCGGCCTGATCAGCGAAGCTCAATTGCACCTGCAGCACGTAGGGGTCGCCCTGCGCGGTGGCCAGGTGGTGATAGAGAATCCCGGCCTGCAACGGCGCCAGGCCGTAGATGTCCTGCACATTGGCAATACCGCCGGGCACCGCCTGGATGATGTGGTCGATAGCGGCCTGATCCAGTTCCACCAGCGGCAGCATGTCCGGCGTGATGGCCTCACTGTGTTCTTCAATGCGATTGGCCGGCACCTGCACTTCGTGCTGCCCGCCCACCGCCGCCGCCAGCGCGGCCAAGGTCGGCTGGCCGAACAGCACGCGCACGTCGGCGCTCAGCTCCACTTGGCGCATGCGTTCGATCAGCTTGACCGCCAACAGGGAGTGGCCGCCGAGTTCGAAGAAATTGTCCTCGCGCCCTACCCGCTCGACGTTGAGCAAGTCCTGCCAGAGCGCGGCGATGGCGGTTTCCACCGCGCCTTGTGGTGCTGCGTAAGTGCGCCGGGCCAGCGCGTCGGCGTCGGGCGCGGGCAACGCCTTGCGGTCGAGTTTGCCGTTGGTGGTCAGCGGGAACCGCTCCAGCAGCACGAACGCGCCGGGCACCATGTAGTCGGCCAGGTTCAGCAGCAGATGCTCGCGCAGGGCGGTGGCGCTGGTTGCGCCGTCAGCGATCACATAGGCCACCAGGCGTGTGTCGCCCGGTGTGTCTTCGCGGGCGATCACCAGCGCGTCGCGCACGCCGCCGGCAGTGGCCAGGTGCGCCTGAATTTCGCCGAGTTCGATACGGAAACCGCGAATCTTCACCTGGTCGTCGTTGCGCCCCAGGTACTCGACGCTGCCGTCGGCCCGCAGGCGACCGAGGTCGCCGGTCTTGTACATGCGCAGGCCGGTGGCCGGGTCGGGCAGGAAGCGTTCGGCGTTAAGGGCGTCACGGTTGAGGTAACCGCGCGCCACGCCGGCGCCGCCCACATACAGCTCGCCGATCACGCCGAACGGCAGCGGCTCGCGCTGCGCATCCAGTACGTACAGCTGCAGGTCCGGGATGCGCACGCCAATCGGGCTCACGCCCACCAACTGCGCATCGGCCGCTTCCAGTGCGCGGTACGTCACGTGCACGGTGGTTTCGGTGATGCCATACATGTTCACCAGTTGCGTACCGGCGTTGACCGCCCGCGCATACCACGGCTTGAGCATGCCGGGTTCGAGGGCCTCGCCGCCGAAAATCACCTGGCGCAACGAATGCGCCCGGTCGCTGTTGCCCTGGGCCGCGATCAACTGGCGGAACGCACTCGGCGTCTGGTTGAGGATGCTCACCGAAGCGTCGCAGAGCAGCTGGTAACACTCATCCGGCGAACGGCTGACCAGTTGCGGCACGATCAGCAACTGGCCGCCGTGCATCAGCGCGCCCCAGATTTCCCACACGGAGAAATCGAACGCAAAGGAATGGAACAGCGCCCACACGTCGTGCTGGTTGAAACCGAACCAGTGCTGGGTGGCGCTGAACAGGCGCGCCACCTGGCGGTGCTCGATCATCACGCCCTTGGGCAGGCCGGTGGAGCCGGAGGTGTAGATGACATAAGCGAGGTTGGCCGCGCTCAGGTTCAGCCGTGGGTTGACGATGGCCTGATCGTGCAGGGCGTCGAGGTCGATCTGCGCCAGGTCGCCGACCAGGTGCCGCGTATTGGCCTGCACCAGCACCGCCACCGGCGCACTGTCGCTCAGGGTGTAGGCGATGCGTTCGAGCGGGTAAGCCGGGTCGATCGGCACGTAACCGGCACCGGCCTTGAGGATGCCGAGCAGGCCGATGATCATCTGCGGGCCGCGCTCCACGCAGATCGCCACGCGCGCGTCGGGGCGCACGCCCTGGGCCAACAACGCATGGGCGACCTGGTTGGCGCCTTCGTTGAGTTCACGATAGGTCAGGCTGCGCTGTTCGAAGCGCAAGGCGATGGCGTCGGGCTGGGCGGCGGCGTGGTGTTCAACCTGATCGTGGATCAGTGCGGTGTCGGAGTAGTTCGTGGGGCTTTGGTTGAGGCCATGCAGCAAGGTGTGGCGCTCGAGGTCAGGCAGGATGTTCAGGCCGCGCAGCGGCATGTCCGGTCGCTGTTCCAGCGCATCGGCCAGGCTTTCCAGCGCCGTGTGCAGGTAGCTGGCGACCCGTTGCGCGCTGATGGACGCATCGACCATCACCGTCAGTGCAAAGTCTTCGCCCAGGTCATCGACGTTGACGGTCAGCGGGTAATTGGTGCGCTCCTCGGCGCCGAGCACCTGAATGCCTTCGGCCACCTCAATCACCGCGTGCATGTCGGTGGCGGCGCTGTGGCGGTAGTTGAGCATCGCACTGAACAGCGGCGTCGGGGCCGCCACTGCGCTGCAGCGCTGGGCCAGCGCCAGGGACGCGTGCTCGTGCTCAAGCAACGCGGTGAGCCGTTCGTGAGTGGCCTGGATCGCGGCGCGCACGCCTTGCCCGCCCACATCCACGCGCACCGGCAAGGTGTTGATGAACATGCCCAACGCACGCTCACCGCCCTCGCCCGCGCCCATCCGGCCGAGCATCACGGTGCCGAACACCACCGACTCGCGGCCGGACACCACCCCCAGCACGCGGGCCAGCGCCAGGTGCATCAGGCTGGCGACACCCACGCCCAGCGGGCGCGCCAGGCTGCGCAGGCGCAGGCTGAGGGCGTGGTCCACCGGGATGCGCGCTTCGTCGATGCCCAGGCCATCGCCCTGCACGTCCTGCAGGCCGAAGGGCAACGTTGGTTCGTCAATGTCGGCGAGCATGTCGCGAAAGAAGGCTTCATGCGCCTGCTCGCTCACACCGTGGCGCACCTGGGCAATATAGCTGCGAAACGCCACCGGCTGTGCGGCCAGCGCCTGCTGGCCGGCCAGATACAGCTGGATCTCTTCGCGCACCCCGTCGAGGGCGGTGTGGTCGAGGATGGTGTGGTGGAACAGCAGCATCGCCACCACGCGCTGGTTGGCCGGGTCGTCGGCGAACACCAGGCGCAGCAACGGCGCCTGGCCCAGGTCCATGCGATAGGTACGCGCGTCGTAGCGCGCAAGCAACTGGGCCAGGCGGTCGGCGCCGTCCAGCTGCGCCTCTTCACAGGCCAGGGTTGCCTTGCGCCACACCACTTGCAGCGGCTCGTCGAGGCGCTCCCAGGCCATCGACGTGCGCAGGATGTCGTGGCGGTCGATGACCCATTGCAGCGCTTGGGCGAAGCGGTGCAGACGGGCGCGGCTGTCGAACACGAACTGCGCGTGCAGCACGTAGGGGTCACCCTGCTGCGCCGAAAGATGGTGGTAGAGCATGCCTTCCTGAAGCGGCGCCAGCGGGTAGATATCCTGCACATTCGCCGCACCGCCGGGGATCGCCGCGACGATGCGGTCGATGGCAGGCTGGTCGAGACTGACCAGCGGCAGCATATCCGGGGTGATGCGATAGGCCGGACTCGACCAGTCGCCGCCCTGCGCCGCGACCCACTCAAGCAGTTGGGGTTTATGCGTGATCAGTTGGTCCCACAGCGCGTCATCCAGCGCTTGGTCATCGCCCAGGACGATCAGGTCGCCGTCTTCAGTTTGCAGACGGATCGCATGGGTGGAGATCGCTGCCAGTAATTCGCTGAACTGCATGGGGAAACCTGCCTGATATGTCACGGTTGAAGAGAATGTCCGTATTCAGTTGCCGCTGGGATCGGCGCAGCCGGGGGCCTGGAGAGGCTTCCGACAGGCTTGGAAAATTAAGGGATTTGTGCGGCGGGGGGTGACATGGGAAGCGGGGACAAGCGAAGTGGGGGATGGTTCACTGATCGTTCCTACGCTCTGCGTTGGAACGCCTCCTGGGACGCTCCGCGTCCCGCCAGAGGCCGCAAGAGACGCAGAGCGTCACAGGCTGCATTCCTACGCGGGAGCGTGGGAATGATCGGTTGAGCGTTGGGCTGGCTACCAGTCTCCTCCAGCCCCAGCAGCCCCAGAATCCGGCGTCGCAGGTCCACTCGATAAGACAGGATCGGCAGCGGGTCCAGGCGCGTGGCGTACTGGGCGCCGTAGCGCAAGGCAAACTCGCGCGAGCAGCCCCTCTTCCACCACCTTGGCGATGCGTGCGTAGTACTCAGAGGAAAAGCGCCCTAAGCTCAGATCGAACGGGTATTTATTAAACGTTTTTCAGATCATTAAGCTGGGCCGTCATAGAGAAAATCGAGCCCGCCATGTCCCTTCGTCGTCCTTTCGCTGTTGCCTTCGGGTTACTCACACTCTGCGTTGCGCTGAGCGCGCCCGCTCAGGAAACCGTACGTATCGGTTACCAGAAATCCTCGACGCTGATCACCCTGTTGAAAACCCAGGGCACCCTGGATGCGGCAACGGTGGAAGCGGCGAATGCGCACCGCAGTTACCAGGTGCAACCGGTGACGCTGGAGCAATTGGGTGAGCAGCAGAACATTGCCGATGCGTTCTTCAAGGCCGGGTTGTTGCCCAGGGCCGTGGGCGCCAAGGCTGTGCAGACCTGGCAGCCGTAAAAAAGCAACCTGTGGCGAGGGAGCTTGCTCCCGTGGCGGCCTCGCGGCCTATAGCTATCTGACTGATGCCGCGCGATTCAAATGTGGGAGGGGGCTTGCTCCCGATGGCGGCCTGACAGCCGACCAGGATATTGGATCAGAGCGAGTACATATCCGTTGCTGCGGTAACGGCGGCTTAGGGTTCCGCCCTTACGGCGGGTCACTTTTGGAAAAGAGCCCCAAAAGTAACCCAAAGGGCTCTTGCCCCACCACTCGGCACCTCGCTCACGCTCGGTGTGCCCGTAATCCGACAGTGATTTGGGGGGCCGCCGCCACGCGCCATCCATGGCGCGGGGCGGCTAAACCGGCATCCCTGCCGGTTTACCCCCCAAATCAATGTCGAATTCCGGCCAGCGTGGTTTAACGGGGCGCTTAAGATCAAGAGCAAGATCAAGAGCGGCTCGCTTCGCATCGTGGTTACCGTAGGCTGCTACAAAATTGTGTGATACCTATGCCTGGACTGACTGGCATTAGCCCAGGGCCGCCGTCTATTTTTCAACTCTGCACCACACCCGTCCCAAACCGCCGAATCGCCAGGCAATACCCCACCAACGCAAGCGCCGCCAGCAAGCCGCCCGCCGCGCCGATCCAGGCGAAGCCGAAGTGGCTGCCGACCCAACTGCCCATCAGCGCGCCGCCGCCGATGCCGATGTTGTAGATGCCGGAAAACATCGCCATCGCCACGTCGGTGGCGTCGGGGGCCAGCACCAGCACCTTGGACTGCATCGCCAGGCCAAACCCCATGATCGCCATGCCCCAAAAGATACTCAGGACCACCAGGTAGGATTCGGCACCGCTCAGCGGCAGCATCAGCGCCAGGCAGGCCGCGAGGAGGAACACGCTGCTGATCACGAAAACGTGCGGATTGAAACGGTGCACCAGGCTGAACAGCAGCGAGCCAATGATGCCGGCGCCGCCGAAGACCAGCAGGATCAGGGTGACCGCACTGCCGCCCAGGCCGGCGACACCTTCGACGAAGGGTTCGATGTAGCTGTAGGCGGTGAATTGCGCGGTAACGGTCATCGCCGTCAGCACGTAGAGCGCCACCAGCGCCGGGCGCTTGAACAGCAACGGCAGGCTGCGCAGGGAGCCGGAGTTCTGGCTCGGCAGCGGCGGCAAGGTGCGCGCCAGCCAGAAGACCAATGCCGCCGCGAACGCGGCGATCACCAGGAACGTGGTGCGCCAGCCCATGGCCTCGCCGAGCAGGCGACCCAGAGGGATGCCCAGCACCATCGCCAGGGACGTGCCGGTGGCGAGCAGGCCGAGGGCCTGCACCTGCTTGCCCGCCGGTGCCAGGCGCACCGCCAGCGACGCGGTGATCGACCAGAACAACGCATGGGCCAGGGCGATGCCGACCCGGCTGACCATCAACAGGCCGAAGCTGGTAGCCACGCTGGACAGGATATGACTGGCGATAAACAGCCCGAACAGCACGATCAGCAATTTGCGCCGCTCCACGTTACGTGTGAGCAGCATCACCGGCAGCGACGTCAGCGACACGATCCACGCGTAGATGGTGAGCATCAGGCCGACGCTGGCCACGGGCATGTCAAAGCTGGCGCCGATGGCGCTGAGCAGGCCGACCGGCACGAATTCGGTGGTATTGAACACAAACGCGGCCAGCGCCAGGGCGATGACCGGTTGCCAATTGGCTTGAGGGGTTGCGGCTGAAAGGCTCATTGACGGGCGAGGTACTCTGACGGTGATCAAACGGCCGCGCCGAACAGGCGGGGCCGTTGAACATTCTATAGGTTTCTCGCGCAGCTGTTGGCGCCGATCCCGTCCGGTTATCGCCGAGCCACTGCGTGCATTTGTCGCAGGGGCTCACATCAATCGGCGCGGCGTTAACGTGAGGCTATTTGCCCGTCGATAAAAACCGACTCACGGATCCACCTGCGTCATCAACTCGGGAATGCTTTCCGGGCGCTTCGCATAGCGCTGGGCCAATGCCGCGCACACCATCAGCTGGATCTGGTGAAACAGCATCAGCGGCAGGATCAGCACGCCCATGGTTGCCCCGGCGAACAGTACCTGGGCCATGGGCACGCCGGTGGCCAGGCTTTTCTTCGAACCGCAGAACAGGATGGTGATGCGGTCCTCCTGATTGAAGCCGAACGCCTTGCCCAGCAGCGCGGACGCCACCAGCACCAGCGCCAGCAACACGCAGCACGCCACTACCAGCCCACCCAGCTCCCACAGCGGAATCTGGTGCCAGATGCCTTCGTTGACCGCTTCGCTGAAGGCGCTGTAGACCACCAGCAAGATCGAGCCTTGGTCGACGAACTTGAGCCAGGCTTTATTGCGCCCGACCCAGTCGCCGATCCAGCGCCGGGCGATCTGACCGGCGACAAAGGGCAGCAGCAGCTGCACGCTGATCTTCAGGATGGCGTCGACCGTGGAGCCGCCATCGCCGTGCACATTGAGCAGCAGGGTCACCAGCAACGGCGTCAGGAAGATACCGAACAGGCTGGAGGCCGCCGCGCTGCAGATCGCCGCCGGGATGTTGCCGCGCGCCAGGGAAGTGAAGGCAATCGCCGATTGCACGGTGGCCGGCAGCGCGCAGAGGTAGAGCATGCCCATGTACAGGTCGGTGCCAATCAACGGCGACAGCACGGGCTTGAGCGCCAGGCCCAGCAGCGGGAACAGCACGAACGTCAGGCTGAACACCAGCAAATGCAGGCGCCAGTGCCCGGCCCCGGCGACGATGGCGTCACGCGACAGCTTGGCGCCGTGCAGGAAGAACAGCAGCGCAATGGCCAGATTGGTGACCCAGCCGAAGGCCACGGCAGTCTGGCCGCTGGCGGGCAGCAGCGAGGCGAGAATGACCGTAGCGATCAGGGTCAGGGTGAAATTGTCGGGCAGGAAACGAGGACGGGTCATAAGCAAATCTTCCAGGGGTTGCCAAGAGCGTACTGGCGACTCTAACGTAACCCTCTTTTACCGACTAACGCCAATGAGCCAGTAAATGCCGCCTAAAGGACATGACAAAACCGTGCGACGCACTGTGCCCGGGCTGTCCAGCCTGCCACGGCCGGTGTACGGGCGCACCGAATCGTTGCCGAATCGGGCGCTGACGCGGCGGCACAGTCACCCGTGGGTGCAGTTGTCCTATGCGATTTCCGGAGTGCTGGAGATCCAGACCAGCGCCGGCCGCTTCGTTGCGCCGCCCCAGCGTGCGGTGTGGATTCCAGCGGGCATGCCCCATCGCGTGTACAGCTCGCCCCACACCGAGATGCGCAGCCTTTACCTCGATTGCCGCGTCACCGCGTGGGCGGCCGAGCGTTGCCAGGTGCTGGCGGTGAGCAGTTTGCTGCGCGAGTTGATCCGCAGCTTCAGCGAGCTGCCGGTGGAATATGCCGAGGATGGCCCGGACGGTCGCCTGGCCCAAGTGGTGCTGGACCAGCTTGCCGCAGCGCCCCAAGTGGATTTGATGCTGCCCTTGCCCCATGACCCGCGCCTGCGCCAGATTTATCGCAGCCTGAGCCTGCACCCGGAGCAGCAGACCACCTTGGGTCAATGGAGCGGCAAGCTGGGGGTGAGTGAGAAAACCCTCAGTCGTCTGTTTCTCGGTGACACGGGGCTGACGTTTCGCGCGTGGCGCCAGCGCCTGCGACTGCTCAGCGCCCTGCCCGCCCTGGAGCAAGGTGAACGGGTGACGGATGTGGCGTTGAGCTGTGGTTATGAATCGACTTCGGCGTTTATCAATGCATTTCGCCAGCAGTTCGACGCCACACCCGGTGAATTTTTCCGCTGACGTTGCTCGGCTAACCCTGCGTAGGGTTCAAAAAATCCCCAAACACGCGCTCGGCTGCTATTGTGCCGCGCTTTGAAAGACCGCTACCGACTTGCGAGGAAATGGACGTTGAACACTGACGAAAAAATGACCGGGGACCTGTTCGAGGTTGATAAACGCCTGTCACTCAAGCCCGTGGTGGACTTCAACGCCTACCTGCGCAGCGCCTTTGGGGACGGCCCGTGCACCTGCATTCGCTGCAGCGCCAGCGGTGGCGATGAAACCGGCTATGCGTTCCAGCACACCTTTGATTTCGACGGCAAGCCCACCCACCGCCGCTTCGCCTCCACCGCAGGCAGTGATGTGCTGATGGCGCTGAAGAAAGCCTGGTTGTCCTACACCAAAGCGGATTTGCCGCTTAGCGGCGTGTTGGCGCTGGATACGGTGAAGGAGTTTGTTGAACCACAATTGCACAAGCGCCTGGCACCGCTGTTTCTGGCCAGTGGGTTGGTCAGGGATGTCGATGACCAATTGCACATTCAGCCACAAGCATTGACTTGAACGCACTTCAAATGTGGGAGGGGGCTTGCCCCCGATGGCGGTGAGCCAGCTAAGCATTGGTTGGCTGACACACCGCTATCGGGGGCAAGCCCCCTCCCACATTGGTTTTGTATTAGCAGATTAAAAACCGGGAACGCCTTGCAGGCGGATCTCGGGAGACAGTTCTTCCAGCGGCTCGGTCAGCGGCCGGTCGCTGTTACCTGGCACCAGAATCACCTTGCGGCACTCTTGCTCGCACTTGTCGAACAGCTCATACCGCGCGCCGCCTGTCGCGGTGGCGGTGACGCGCAAAAATGATGTCGTGGGGCTGCTCGATAATCGGGTCAGGTACCGTATCGACCTGCACTTTGTGGGCGCCTTGGTAAGTCATCACTGATAAATGATCGCCTTGAGCCTGAGCGGTCAGCGCAGGCGTGTGACAGTGAGCGCCACCACGGCGATCCGCTCGACGCGTTCATAACCCGGTTTATCGAGTTCTTCACCGAAGACGTCAGGGTCCAGTTCGCGGTAGGTCCAACCATAGGCGTCGCTGGTCAGCAATGGCTTGACCGCGTCCAGGAAAGGATCGCCGCCGGCCACCATGGCCACGCCGGTATACAACACCAGGCTACCGCCAACGGCGAGACGCCCGACGGATTCGCTGACGATGCGCACCGACAGCTGTTCGCCCAGCGCGCCGCCGCCATGGCGGTAGGCACGCTGACGGTCGTCGTTCATGTACGGCGGGTTGGCGACGATCAAGTCGAATTCGCCTTCGACGCTGGTCAGCACATCGCTCTGGTACACGCTGACATTGGCCAGGCCGGCCAATTCGGCGTTCACCGCCGTCAGGCGCAACGCACGCGGGTTGATGTCCACCGCCAGCACTTGGGCGTCGTGTCGCGCATGGGCGATGACCAGCGCGCCGACGCCGGCCCCGCAGCCAATGTCTACCGCGCGTTTAAGCAGCTCGAAACGCTGCTGCAGGTGCGCTTCGATAACCTGGGCAAATCGATAGCTGTCGGGGCCGAAAAACACCGCGTCCGCCTCGACGGTGGGAAAAGGTGAATGGGCAAACAGCAAGTCATCCAGGCTCGACCAGCGCACCGTGCTGCGCCATAGCGCGTCGTGTTTTTCGATCACCTCGGCTCGCTGCAGCTCGTCACGAAACGCCTCGGGCAACAGCTCGTCATCGAACGGCATCGACCAGCCAAACACATCGCGCTGGTTCGTCGCCAAGGGTGTCGTCAGGCGCCGGAACACGCGTTCGTGGGTCAACGGCGTGGGCGTGATAAACCGGTAGCCGTTCTCCTTCAGGCTTCGGCCCAGGTTGAGCAGGGCACGATCAGCCAATTGTTGTGCAGACATTAACGACTTCCTTAGCGCAGGCGCGCGCGCAGTTGGATAAAACGGCGAGTGGCGTACAACCCTGCCGGGCAGCAGTGGCGCCGCGCCGACATCCACGGGATCAGCGTGCCCAGCTGTTGCTCATCGGGCAGGTTCCACAGTGAATCGGCCAGCGCCTGGGTGTCCGGATCAGCCGGACGGTGCTGCTCGCGGGTGAAACGGCTGCCGCGTCCCGGGCGCACCGGCGGCACGCGCTTGGCGCCGATCCAGTCACCGGCGATCCAGTCGTGCAACACCTGTTTTTCATAACCACTGAACACGCCGAACATGGCGGCGCCTGCGCCTTCGATCAGCTGCCAGAAGCGGCTTTCGGTGGGGTCCTGGTTACGTTTGATCCAGCCCTTGTCCTCCATCGCCTTGAGGAACGCGCCGATCTGCCCGGGCTTGGCCAGCCATTGGTTGACGGTCTTGCCTTCGAAGCGGCAATAGTCCGAATGCATGTGCTGGCCAAAGGTGCGTTTGCGTTCGAGCATGGCAACCACTTCTTCCTGCAGATCGAACTGCTCGATCACCGCAGTGGTGCCGGGACCGAGGTCGTTGAGGCGATAGCCTGCGGCAACGCGACGGTAGAACGCTTCCCTGCCCTCGCCCAGCGGCAGCAGGTTCAACACCGATTGCGCGGCTTTGGCGGCGTGGCCACTGCTGGGGTTGTCGATGGTCACGTGGAGGGTGAAGTAATAGGGGTCGATGCCCAGCTCGCTCAGTTCGTAAGCGGTGATCAACAGGTGCAACGGTAACTGCTCATAGCCGAGGTTGTAACCGATGATCTCCGGCAGAAACTCATCGGCGCACAGGCCCAGGGCCAGTTGCAGAGCGCCCTGCAGATAGTGCTCATCCTCAAGCCCGGCCTCGCTGTCGGCGTCGTGCTCGCTGAGCAGTTTGCGATAGATCACCACGTGGTTCTGTGCGGCTTCACCGTCGCCCAGTTCTTCCAGGTAGGTGGTGAGCAGGCCGTCGAAACGCTGGTCCTGCCAATAGTGCAGCAGGCCGTAGAGCCAGGCGCCATCCACCTGCTTGGTCGGCGCCACGCGTTGCAGCACATACAAGGCGTGCGCCTTGTTCTGGAAATAGCGACGGGGGCGGCCTTGCTGGCGCTGCTCCAGGTACTCGGCATAGGCCTGGGCCACGGCGGCGCAACGCTGTTCGACCCAGGCCGGCAGATCTTCGGGCGAATCGGGCAGGTCGCTGGCGCTCGTTTCTACCTGGGCCAGTTGGTCCTGCAGGTATTCCCGCGCCAGTTCCAGGGCATCACAAGATTCGCCATACAACTGTTGATAGACCCGTTGATGGCGACCCTGGGCCGCGTCGGTAACAGAGGCCGGTTGGCCCGACAGCGCTGTGAGAAGTGTCATGGTGGCAGTTTCCGCAAAGTCCGTTACAACGGACCACCCAGCTAGGCGGCCCCGCAAAAGCGCTTTGAACCACGCGCTTATAGAATGCAGAGCCTTGGAGGGTGCGAAAAATTCAAATGAGGTTGGGAAAGGAGGGATAAGCGGTCGCGATGTATTGCTGGTAACGCCTCTCACCGAGAGGATGCGAGGTTCGGGAAAGCCTCAAGGATATTCTTGCCGGGCGTGTAATACGTTGACGATCTCGATCCGTTCTGCGGACACTCGATACACCAACACATAATTCGGGTGGACGACGACCTCGCGAGTCCCAGGCACACGACCATTCGGATACAGATAAGGATGCTCCGTCAATGGTAAAGGCGCACCTTCAAGGCGGGTCTTGAGGCGTCGTGCAGCGCCAGGGTTTTGTGCTGCGATAAAAGTCACGATTTCAATCAGGTCGCTAATGGCCTCATCAAGCCAAACAACGGGCAGCATCAGACTTTCGCCCTCTGTTTACGCTCCGCTTGCTCAATGATCGCTTCAACCCTCGCCATGACTTCATCATGAGGCACGCCGGGGCCGGGATTGGTCAGGCTTTTTTCGACTTTTTTACGAAACCAGAGATCATGGCTACTCGCCTGCTCTTCGGTTTCAAACTCCGAAACAATTGGGGAAAGTGGAACAGCCATCAGGTCACCTCCTGTATGAACGCTCAGCAGTTTAGTCGCAACCCGGCGGGCTGTCTTGAGCCACCAGATGAAATGCAGGCGAGCTTACCCGCAAGATTAAAAATGGCACACAAGGTTCCGTTCTGTTCCAAGTAATGTGGGAGGGGCTTGCCCCCTCCCACACTGGTACTCAGCGCATTGCGCAGCCCTTTTATTTACGCGCTGCCTCCCACTGCTTGAGCAGGTCGTTGTAGTTCACGGTCTCACCTTTAGGCTTCTCGTTCGCCAGTTTTGGCTTCGGCGCGCCAGGCTGGTCGAACCAGTATTGCGCGTCACGCTCGGGGTTCATTTTCGGGCCGCACACCGGCTGGACCTTGGAGCGTTCCAGGCGCGTCATGATCGCGTCCTGTTCCTTGGCCAGGTTGTCCAGTGCCTGCTGCGGGGTTTTCTCGCCGCTGGCGGCGGCGGCGATGTTGCTCCACCACAGTTGCGCCAGGCGTGGGTAGTCCGGCACGTTGGTGCCGGTCGGGGTCCATTCGACCCGCGCCGGGCTGCGGTAGAACTCCACCAGGCCGCCGAGTTTGGGCGCCAGGTCGGTCATGGCCTGGGAGTTGATGTCGGACTCACGAATCGGCGTCAGGCCGACGATGGTCTTCTTCAGCGACACGGTTTTGGAGGTCACGAACTGCGCGTAGAGCCAGGCGGCGAGTTTCTGTTTTTCCGGCGTCGACTTGAGGAAAGTCCAGGAACCCACGTCCTGATACCCCTTCTTCATGCCCTTCTCCCAATACGGCCCGACCGGCGACGGCGCCATGCGCCATTTCGGCGTGCCGTCGGCGTTCACCACCGGCAGGCCCGGTTTGGTCATGTCGGCGGTAAACGCGGTGTACCAGAAGATCTGCTGGGCGATGTTGCCCTGGGACGGCACCGGGCCGGATTCGGAGAAGGTCATGCCCGCCGCTTCCGGTGGCGCATAGGCTTTCATCCAGTCCACGTATTTCTGCGTGGCGAATACGGCAGCCGGGCCGTTGGTGTCGCCGCCACGGGTCACGCTGGAGCCCACCGGGTGGCAGTCCTCCACGCGAATGCCCCACTCGTCCACCGGCAAGCCGTTGGGCAGGCCCTTGTCGCCGCCACCGGCCATGGAGAACCAGGCATCGGTGAAGCGCCAGCCCAGGGACGGGTCTTTCTTGCCGTAGTCCATGTGCCCATAGATGCGCTTGCCGTCGATTTCCTTGACGTCTTCGCTGAAGAATTTGGCAATGTCTTCATAGGCCGACCAGTTCACCGGCACGCCGAGGTCATAACCGTACTTTTCCTTGAACTTGGCTTTGAGCTCCGGGCGCTCGAACCAGTCGGCGCGGAACCAGTACAGGTTGGCGAACTGCTGGTCGGGCAGCTGGTAGACCTTGCCGTCCGGGGCGGTGGTGAATGACAGGCCGATGAAGTCCTTGAGGTCCAGGGTTGGCGAGGTGAAGTCCTTGCCTTCGTTGGCCATCAGGTCGGTGATGGATTCGGTCTTGCCGTAGCGAAAGTGCGTACCGATCAGGTCCGAGTCGTTGACCCAGCCGTCATAGATGTTCTTGTCGGACTGCATCTGGGTCTGCAGCTTTTCCACCACGTCGCCTTCCTGCAGCAGGTCGTGGGTCAGCTTGATCCCGGTGATTTCGCTGAAGGCCTTGGCCAGTACCTTGGATTCATACTCGTGGGTGGTGAGGGTTTCCGACACCACGTTGATCTTCATCCCACGGAACGGTTCGGCGGCCTTGATAAACCACTTCAATTCCTCCAGTTGCTGGTCGGCCGTGAGGGTAGACGGTTTGAACTCGCTGCCGATCCACTTTTTCGCCGCATCTTCATACGCATCGGCCCAGGCCGAAGCGCTCAAACCACTGAGGGCCAGTACGGCAGCCAATGAAATGCTATGTCGCAGCTTATTGTTTTTATTCAACATAGAGACCTCCTGGTTAATTTCGAACAGGGCTATCAAATACCTCCCCCTGTAGGAGCGAGCTTGCTCGCGAAAAACCCACAGACACCGCGCACTACAGGAGCACCGCGTTATCGTTGACGATTTTCGCGAGCAAGCTCGCGCCTACACGAAGGAGTCGGTGCTAGCCCCAGCGCATCACACTCAACAGCCACACCAGGGACAGCGCGGTCGCTACCCAGATGCTCCAGCCGGTGGCGCCGATTACCAGCAAATGCAGGTAGGCGCTGCCGAGAAGACCGATAAACAGACGATCACCACGGGTGGTGCTGATCGGCAGAAAACCCCGCCGAGGGATACTCGGCGAGCGCAACTCCCAGGTGGTCATGCCCGCCAGAATCAGCGCGATGCCGCCAAAGAACAGTGCAGTGGGGGTGGTCCAGGCCATCCATTCCATCGTCGATTCCTCTAGACCCGGCCCAGGGCAAAGCCCTTGGCCACGTGGTTACGAACAAACCAGATCACCAGCATGCCCGGCAGGATGGTCAACACCCCCGCCGCTGCCAGCACGCCCCAGTCGATACCCGAGGCCGATACCGTGCGGGTCATCACCGCCGCGATGGGCTTGGCGTTGACCGAGGTCAAGGTGCGCGCCAGCAACAGTTCGACCCAGGAAAACATGAAGCAGAAAAACGCCGTAACGCCGATGCCTGAACCGATCAACGGGATGAAAATCTTCACGAAGAACTTGGGAAACGAATAGCCATCAATGTAGGCGGTTTCGTCGATTTCCTTGGGTACGCCGGACATGAACCCTTCAAGGATCCACACCGCCAGCGGCACGTTGAACAGACAATGGGCGAGTGCCACCGCGATATGCGTATCGAACAGGCCGATGGACGAATACAGCTGGAAAAACGGCAGCAGGAACACCGCGGGCGGCGCCATGCGGTTGGTCAGCAGCCAGAAGAACAGGTGCTTGTCGCCCAGGAAACGGTAGCGCGAAAACGCGTAGGCCGCCGGCAAGGCCACGCTCAGGGAAATCACCGTGTTCAAGCTCACGTAGTACAGCGAGTTGAGGTAGCCGGTGTACCAGCTCGGGTCGGTGAAGATCACCTTGTAGTTGGCCAGGGTGAAATCCTGGGGAAACAGGGTCAGCCCGCCGAGGATTTCGGTGTTGCTCTTGAACGACATGTTCAGCAGCCAGTAGATCGGCACCAACAGGAACAGGATGTAGATCAATAATGGAACCAGCTTGCGCTTGCTCATGTTGGCGACCTCAGCGGTTGGCGTCGGAGTGGGTCATGGCGGTGTAGAACAGCCAGGACACCAACAGGATGATCAGGAAGTACACCAGCGAAAATGCTGCCGCCGGGCCGAGGTCGAATTGGCCTACGGCCATCTGGGTCAAGGTCTGACTGAGGAAGGTGGTGGCATTCCCCGGCCCGCCGCCGGTCAGTACGAACGGTTCGGTGTAGATCATGAAGCTGTCCATGAAACGCAGCATCACCGCGATCAACAGCACGCTTTTCATCTTGGGCAGCTGGATATGTCGGAAAACCGCCCAGGCCGATGCGCGATCGATCCGCGCCGCCTGGTAGTACACATCCGGAATCGCCCGCAGCCCCGAATAGCACAGCAACGCGACCAGTGAGGTCCAGTGCCACACGTCCATGACCAGCACGGTGACCCAGGCGTCCATGGTGTTGGCCGCATAGTTGTAGCTGATGCCCATGGCGTTGAGGCTGTAACCGAGCAGGCCGATGTCGGCGCGGCCGAAGATCTGCCAGATGGTGCCGACCACGTTCCACGGAATCAGCAAGGGGATTGCCAGCACGATCAACACCAGCGACGACCAGCGGCCCTTGGTCGGCATGGTCAGGGCGATGGCGATGCCCAGGGGGATTTCGATCAGCAGCACGCAGGCCGAATAGATGAACTGGCGCAGCAGCGAATCATGCAGCCGCGGGTCGAGCAGCACCTGCTTGTACCAGTCGGCACCGACGAAGTAGCGGCTGGACTGGTCAAAGATATCCTGCACCGAGTAGTTGACCACCGTCATCATCGGGATCACGGCGCTGAACGCCACCAGCAGGAATACGGGCAGCACCAGCCACCAGGCCTTGTTGTTCTGCACCTTGTTCATGGCTGCACCTCCAGCAGGTAATCGTCGGCGTAGAGCATCAGCCATTGCGCGGGGAAGCTGATGCAGGCTCGGCCTTCGGGCACCGGTTTGTCTTCGGCCAGGCGCACTTTGAGCGTGGCGCCATCAAGGTTGAGGGTCATGATCTTGTAGGTGCCGAAGTCTTCCACGTGAGTGACATCGGCGTGCAAGGCGTCAGGGTTGTGCTCGTCCCACACATGGATGAATTCCGGGCGAATACCCACCTGCAGTTTCTTGTAGTCGGTGGCGTTGAGGCGTTGCTGCAACGCCTCGGACAGCGGCAGCAGCGTGTTGGCAAACCGCACCCCGCCCGCCTCGGCCTGCACCTCGATCAGATTCATCCCAGGGCTGCCGATGAAATAGCCGACGAAGGTGTGGCTCGGCCGCTCGAACAATTCCCGCGGCGTACCGAACTGCACGATCTGCCCGCCGTACATCACCGCGATTTTATCGGCGAAGGTGGAGGCTTCGAGCTGGTCGTGGGTGACGTAGACCATAGTGATATTGAACTGCTCGTGAATCTGCTTGAGCTTGCGCCGCAGTTTCCACTTCAGGTGCGGGTCGATCACCGTCAGCGGCTCGTCAAACAGGATCGCCGACACGTCGTCGCGCACCAGGCCACGGCCCATGGAGACTTTCTGTTTTTCGTCGGCGGTGAGGTTGCGGGCTTTTTTGCTCAGCAGGTTCTGCAGGTCGAGGACCTCGGCGATTTCCTGCACCTTGCTATGAATTTTCGCCTCGGCCATGCCCTGGTTGCGCAGGGGAAACGCCAGGTTATCGAACACCGTCATGGTGTCGTACACCACCGGGAACTGGAACACCTGGGCGATGTTGCGCTTTTCCGGAGTGAGGTCGTTGACCACCTGGGTATCGAACAGCACCTGGCCTTCGGACGGGCTGAGCAGGCCGGAAATGATGTTGAGCAAGGTCGACTTGCCGCAGCCCGACGGGCCGAGCAAGGCGTAGGCACCGCCCTGCTCCCACACGTGGTTCATCGCCCGGATAGCGTAGTCTTCCGGGCCGCTTGGGGTCGCGCTGTAGCTGTGCGCCAGGTTCTGCAAATGGATCTCGGCCATCAGGCAACCCTCGCGACACGGCGCCCGGGGGCCTGGACCAAACGGCCCTGGCCATCGAACACAAACAGTTTATGGGTGGGGATATACACGCGGATCGGCGCGTCGACGTCGTACTCATGCACCCCCGGCAGGTGCAGCACCAGCAGGAAATGTTCGCTGCGCACGTGCAGGAAGGTTTCCGAACCGCTGATCTCGGCGACTTCCACGGTCACGGCCAGCTCCAGGTCGTCGTCGTTGCTGGGCACCAGGCTGATATGGCTGGGGCGCACGCCAAAGCGGAATTCACCTTCGCCGATGGGGCGCAGGTCGACGTTGAGCGGGAAATGCACGAAGTTGGCGAAACTCACTTCATTGCCGCTGATGCGCCCGGGCATCAGGTTGATCGGCGGTTCGGAAAACAGCTCGGCAGCCAATACGCTTTGCGGCTGGTGATAGACCTCGGCGGCCTTGCCGCTCTGAATCACTCGGCCTTCGTGAAGAATGGTGGTGGTACCGCCCAGCGCCAGGGCTTCGTTGGGCTCGGTGGTGGCGTAGATGGCGATGGTGTGGCGCGCCTTGAACAGTTCGCGCATTTCCTGACGCAGTTCTTCGCGCAGCTTGTAGTCCAGGTTGACCAACGGCTCATCGAACAGAATCAGCTCGGCGTCTTTGACCAGCGCTCGGGCCATGGCCGTACGCTGCTGCTGGCCGCCGGACAGTTCCAGCGGGTGGCGTTGCAAAAATTTCTCGATGCGCAGCATTCGCGCCGTTTCCAGCACCTTGCTCTGGATCAGCTCGTTGGCCACACCGGCCTGGCGCAAGGGCGAGGCGATGTTTTCGAACACCGTCATGGTGGGGTAGTTGATGAACTGTTGGTACACCATGGACACGTTGCGCAAGCGCACCGGTTTTTGCGTGACGTCCACACCGTTCATCAGGATGCGGCCGCTGTCGGGCTTGTCCAGGCCGGCCATCAAACGCATGAGGCTGGTCTTGCCGGACAGGGTGCGGCCGAGCAAAACGTTGAAGGAACCGGCTTCGAAACGCAGGTTGGCATCGTCGATCCAGGTTTGGCCTTCGACAACGCGGGAGACATGTTCCAGGGTCAATGACATGACACGACCTTTTTATTATTGGAATGAATCTGGCCAGTTGTCAGAGCGAGTTCCGTGCCAGAAATGGCAGGTGGTTGATCCGTAAGGAAATGGGGTGAATGCGCTGTTCGGGAGTGAACAATTTGACTGATCAACTGAACAGTCAGGGGGTTGACAATGAACAGTTCTGAACAACACTCTTTGGACCCCGATTGATTGATCAATACAGATCAACTGTGGGAGGGGGCTTGCCCCCGATGGCGGTATATCAGTGACAAAAGTGCTGACTGACCCACCGCTATCGGGGGGCAAGCCCCCTCCCACATTGACCTGGTTACATCCATTGAATTGTGCAAGACCCCAAAACAATAAAAATGAAGGTCAACACATGGCCGAACCACTGACTCACGACACCATCATCCAGGACTCCTGGCGCCGCTGCCGCGCCTTCGGCCTGGACCACCAGAGCGCGCCCAGCTTCGACCAGTTACCCGCCGAGGGCATTCGCCAGTTGCTGGAGAGTCAGCATTCACTGGTGCAGACCACCCATCAGGAAGTGCTGCCCTACTACGAAAACATCCTGAGCAATTCCAACTGCCTGATCATGCTGGCCGACAATCAGGGCCAGGTGCTGACCTCGTGGGGCACCCAGCGGTTTATCGAGCCGCGGCTGGCCCGTGGTTTCAGCGCAGGCGCCAGCTGGATGGAACACGCCAGCGGCACCAACGCCATCGGTACCGCATTGGCCTGCGCCCAGGCCGTGCATATCGAGCACGACGAACACTTCCTCAAGGCCAACCGCTTCATGACCGGTTCGGCAGCGCCGATTTTCGACGCCCAACGCGAGATCATCGCGGTGCTGGACGTCTCCAGCGACAGCTACCTGCCGCCCTCCCACACCCTGGGCATGGTCAAGATGATGAGCCAGACCGTGGAAAACCGGCTGATCCTCAACCTGTTTCGCGGCGAGCATTTCCAGCTGACGTTCAACACCGGCCTGAGCAACCTCGACAGCCAGTGGGCAGGCCTGCTGATTTTCGACGAAAGCGGCCAGGTGCTGTCGGCTAACCGGCGTGCGGACAACCTGCTGGGTATCAGTCTGTCGCGGGTGATGATCGACAGCTTGTTCAAGGTCTCGCTGCTGGAGTTGCTCAATCAGCCGGAGGGCCTGCCGTTCTCCCTGCAAGCGGCGGGACGCAATCGTTTCCAATGCCTGCTCAAGCGGCCGAGGCAGACGCCAGTGCAGGCGCGGATGTTCAACCCACCTGCGCCGGCCAAGCCCGCCGCCGTCAGCCTCACCACCCTGCATTTTGGCGATGCACGGGTGGAAAAAGCCGTGCGCCAGGCCGAACGTCTGCTGGAAAAAGACATTCCGTTGTTGATCCACGGCGAAACCGGCGTGGGCAAAGAGGTGTTCGTCAAAGCCCTGCACCAGGCCAGTTCCCGCAGCCAGCAGGCATTGATCGCGGTGAACTGTGCGGCGATTCCGGCTGAGCTGGTGGAATCGGAACTGTTTGGCTACGAAAAAGGCGCGTTCACCGGTGCCAACCAGAAAGGCAGCATCGGCCTGATCCGCAAGGCCGACAAGGGCACGCTGTTTCTCGATGAAATCGGCGACATGCCTTTACCCACCCAGGCCCGGCTGCTGCGGGTGCTGCAGGAGCGTTGTGTGCAACCGGTGGGCAACAGCGAGGTGTTCCCGGTGGACTTGCGCATCATCTCGGCCACCAACCGAGCGCTACGGGAACTGGTGCAAGCCGGGCGCTTTCGTGAGGATTTGTATTACCGCATTGGCGGCCTGACCCTGGAATTGCCGCCATTGCGCGAGCGCAGCGACAAGCAGGCGCTGTTCCAGCAACTGTGGCAGCAGCACCGCGACCCCACGCAGTGGGCCGGGTTGAGCGCCGAGGTGCTCAAGCTGTTCGAACAGCATCCGTGGCCGGGCAATCTGCGTCAGGTGAGCAGTGTGTTGCAGGTGGCGCTGGCGATGGCCGAAGAACAGCCCATCCGCCCGGAGCACCTGCCCGATGACTTTTTTGTGGATTTGCTGGGGCCGACACAGGAGCCCGCCAGTGAGCGTCTGGATGACAGCGTCGACCTGACGCAGCGCTTGAAGGCGGCGGGCGGCAACATATCCCACCTCGCCCGCGAACTGGGGGTGAGCCGCAATACCCTGTACAAGCGCCTGCGTCAGAACGAAGGCTGAAGCAGCGCGCTGGCGCACGCCTACCGATACCGCCTCAGCGCCAACTCCATGAGACGCCGGTGTAGATACCGCGGCCATCGGCTGGCGTGGAGCGCGCCACATCCACGCCCTTGTCGTCATAGCCTGGCGTGACGGTGTTGGCATAGCGCCGGTTGGTCAGATTGCGCAGGTCGACCCAGGCCTGCCAGTCCTGCCTGGGCGCATCGTAGCCGAACGTGGCGCCCAGGGTGGTGTAAGCCGCCGCGTAGTAAGAGTTGGCGTAGTCCACCGCCACCCGCGAAGCGTGCTCGCTGTTGAGGCTGGTGTAGAAGCCGGTCGGGTGGCTGTACCGCAACTGCGCCTGGTAATAGTGCTTGGGGATGCCAGGCAAGGTATTGCCACCGAAACGCTCATCGTCGCGGTAGTGGAAATCGCTGAAGGTATAGGCTTGGCGCAGCGCCAGCTGGCCGTCGCGTCCGCCGTCCCACAGCGGGCTGAGCAGGCTCAGCTCCACGCCCTGGTGCACGGTGGGGCTGGCATTGGCTTCGGCGACGATGGCATTGCTGGTGGCTGTCTGGGCCTGGGTTTCCACGGTCAGCAGTTCGTGGCGCACCTCGGAGCGGTACAGCGCCAGGTCCCATTGGCCAAGCCAGGCCTCACCGCGCCCACCGACTTCCAGCGTCGTAGCGCTCTGATTGCGCAGCTTCACGCCTTCACGCTGCAAGCCGGTGGCCGCGCCACTGCCGGGGCCGAAATACTTGTTGGAACCCCAGATCATCGACCAGGCGTGCGGCGGCTCGACCGAACGGCTCAGGTTGCCGTACACCTGCAATTGCGGGGTGAAGTCATAGCGCAGGCCAATGCGTGGCGCGTAGTCCCAATCGTGCTGGCTGATCGGTGCCTGGCCGTCCGGGTAGGTGACCTGGGTTTCGCGGCGGGTGTAGATCGCGGCCAGGCCGGTGGTCAGCCACAGGTCGGGCACCAGCTCCAATTCGTTGCCGACGTGCAGCACGGTGTCCGAACCCAGGTAGGTGTAGTCACGGGTCTTGGTGCCGGGTGCGAAGCCCGCTGTGTTGCCCGCCGGGGTGCGCACGTACTCCGAGGCGCCATTATTCGGCATCGCCTGAGTGGTGCGCAGGCCGAGCGTGGTGTTGCTGGCGTGGCCGAACAGGTTGTCTTGGCGAATGTAATTCAGTGTGCCGCTGATGTCGGTATAGGCGACTTTCAGGCGGTTGGTGCCTTCGCGCAGGTCCATCGGGTAGTCGTGATAGGCCAGCCCGACTTCGACCCGTGAAGCATCATCCAATTGCAAGGTGGTCTTGTTGGCGATCCAGGTGGAGCCCGGTTGCAGGCGCTTGGAGTCGCGGGCGGCGTTGAGGCTGTTGGCGGCACGCGGGTCATGGCTGATCTGGTAGCGCGTGAGCTTGCCCGGGGTGTCGTTGTTGGTTTCGCGGTAACGAAAATAGAAGCGCGTTTCCAGGTCCGGGTTGAAGCGGTAGCCGAAGTTGGCCGCGACGCCCTTGCCGGTGCCGGCGCTCTGGTGCTGGAAACCGTCGGACTGCGAATCGGTGAGGCTGATGTAGTAATCGGCCTCCCCGAGCACCTGCCCGGAACTGATCTCGCGCTGGGCGTAGCCACGGCTGCCCGCCTCATAGCGCACTTGCAGCTTGGGCGCGTCAAGACCGGTGCGGGTGACGTAATTGACAGCGCCACCCAGGGCCAACGCGCCCTGATCGAAACCGTTGGCGCCGCGCAGCACCTCCACCCGGCTCTGCCATAGCGGGTCCTTGAGCTCGTAAGGCGTACCGCCGGGGCCGGTGAGCGGCAGGCCGTCGAACATTTCGTACAGCCCCGAGCCATGGGCACCGGGGCTGCGGTTCAGGCCCGAACCGCGAATGGACAACTTGACCCCTTCGTTGTTCGCCGCCTTGGCGTAGACCCCGGCCTGGTATTTGAAGACGTCCTCATTGGTGCTGATTCGCCCTTGCTGCACGCTGTTCATGTCGATGAAATTAGTGCCGCCGGGCACGCTTTTGAGCTGCGCCTGGGCGATGTCGCCGGCGCTGGCCTGGTCCGTGGTGACTTCGACCGGTGCCAATTGCAGGCTGTCGGCCTGTACCAGCGAACTGAGGGCCAGGGTGGCGAATAGTAGCGGAGGTTGTCGCAACAGCATGGGCGGGTCCTTGAAAGACAGGGCGTGGACGGCAGCGCCGGCACGCGAACAGTCATGGGAAGGCGCCCACACCTGTCAGGTCACGCGCGCATGGGATTCGCTGTTAAGTCCAAAATCGAATTAACAAATGAAAACTCAGTATTTAAAGAAATAACCGCTACGCCTTACTGTGGGTCATCGAACCACTCCATCGCGAGAGCCTACCCATGCAAACATCCGCCACCCTCATCGACTTCACCCTCCACCGTAAACGCCGCCAGGCACGTGCGGCGGCCCAGTTGATGTGGGCGATGTACGCAGCGCGTGCAGGGCTGGCCGTGTTTACCGCGCACGCCACGACAAACAGCGATACCCGCCAGGCGTAAGGCCGATGAATTTCCTTCACGCCATTCCCGAACCACCTGAGTCGCTGCCCACCCCCAGCACCGACGATGACGTGATCAGCCTGTGCGTAGCGCACAACCTGCAACGCCTGCGCAGCAAGCGCCACCTGTCATTGGACGGGTTGGCGCGGGCCTGCGGCGTGAGCCGTGCAATGCTGGCGCAAATCGAGTCCGGGCGCAGCGTGCCGTCGATCAAGGTGCTGTGCAAGATTGCCAAGGGCTTGAAGGTGTCGGTGGCGGCCTTTCTGGAAGATCGCGCGTTCGAGGGCGTCGAAGTGCTGCCGGCGCGACAGAGCAAACGCCTGGTGAGCGCTGACGGAGCGTTCGTCAGCCGGGCGTTGTTCCCTTTCGACAGGGCACGTCAGTCCGAATTTTATGAAATCCGCCTGCGAGGCCTGGGGGAGGAAGTCTCCGAGGGGCACGGTCCGGGCATCCAGGAAAATCTGGTGGTCGCCCAGGGGGTGCTGGAGGTCAGCGTCAACGATGAGCGCTACTTGCTCTCCACCGGCGATTCGATTCTGTTTTTCGCCGACCAGCCGCACCGCTATCGCAACCCGGCTGACAGCGAGGCGGTGGCATTCCTGGTGATCATCTACCCGGAACGCCTGGACTGAATGCAAAAAAGCCCCGACCATTCGGGGCTTTTTTTTGACAGGCGAGCTATCAGCAGGTGCAGCACATCATCGGCATGCCGTTGCAGCTCATCATCATCGGCATGGCGCAGTCGTTCATCATCTTGTTCATCAGCATGCAGCAGTTTTCCATCATGCCCATGCTCATGCCCGACATCGGCATCATTTTGCACATCATGCTGTCACCCTGCAGGGTGCACTCCATCACGCATTTCATCATGCCCATCGGCATCGGCATGTTCATGCTCGACAGCATGTTCATCGCGTCCGCCGACATGCACATCATGTTCATATTAGCGCACTGCATCATCATCGGCATGCCGCAGTTCATCATCATCGCCATCATCTCGGCGCTGGTCTTGAACTGGGCCATGTCCATGCCTGCGGCGGGTTTCATGGTGCACATCATGGCGCCACCGGCCATTTCGCACTGCATGGTCGCCATCATCATGGGCATGCCCATCATCGGCATCATTGGCATGGAGGTGTTCATCGGCATCTGCATTGCGTTCATCATGTTCGAAACTCCGTAATCGACAGGAAAGGCCAGGTTCTGGCGCCGATTCTAGAGCCGCCAGGCAACCGCGCAAGACGCTGGCAGAGCAGCAGGATTGGATGTTCCAGGGGCGACTTGGCGGGTTTGAACACGCGCGAAAACCGGCATCACGACGATACCGATGCTGTAGCGGCAGAACACTCCACGGTAGTTTCGAAATGGACGCGATGGATATTCGAACCAGGAACTTAAATATTCCAGATGGAAATAAACGGTCTAACTCTGGGCGAATGGATCAAGCGCGCACCCCGTTGACCGGCAATGCAAGCGTTTGCATCAGATCGTCGGCGTCCGAACCGATGGGGAACCTGAACCCATACATCTCATCGGTGGCCAGAATGCCGGCAAGCGCACCGCATAGTTGCGCCTCCGTTGGCGAGTCGCGCAACAGTTTATGCGCGGCAAGTAATACATCCGCCGCGACCCCTTGGGCACTGGCGGCGTCGATGACAGCAAAAAGGATGAATCGCAGGCGGATTTCGCGATCAGTAGGCCAAACCGTTTTTCGCTTACCCAAGGTAGGCACTCGTGTTTAAGAAAAGTCCGAGGCTAGGGCTGACCGGGGGCGTGTTTCAAGCGGTCCAGGGCATGATAGGCACCTTCCTACAGAGGAAAGAGAAACACCGCACCCCGCGGGCCTGTCCCGGCAGCGAACACGTCACTGCACCGGCAAGAAATTCATCAGCAGCAGACTTTGCGCATAGTTGAGGCCGATACGTCGGTAGCGCTCATCGAGTATCTGGGTGAGCAGGTCCAGGCGCGCGACGATCTTGCCGAACTCGACGGCAAAACTGAGGTTGCTGCCCTCCTCCGATATTTCGTTGGAAAACAGCAGCAACACGCCGTTTGCGTCCTGGCGCTGGCCGAGCAGCCAGGTGGCTTTCTCGATATTGCGTGCCGCGTTGCTGACAAACTGCGGGTTGATCGAGTCGGTCACGTAGAACTGCGTACGCCCACCGTGTGCGGTCACGAGCATGCTGCCGATGGCGTAGATGAACGCCCCCACTCGATCGCCGCGAAACTCCGGGCTCAAGGAGTAGCTCAAGGCCGCCAGGTCACGCCGCTCACCCAGGGCAGGCAACGGCTGACGGTTTTCGATAGCCTGGCGAATAGCCCGCGCGGCGCTCACCGCATCCGGGTAACCGGACTGGCGCCACTGGTTGGGATTGCGCAGGTAAAGCTTGCTCATCAGCAGATACAGGCTTTGCAGGTTGTCGCGCATGCCCAGGGTGGCCATGCGGTCCACGCTGGTTTGAAAAAACTCATCCGGCTTGCCATCGCTGAACTGCCTGGCGATGTCGCGCCCCTGTTGCTGGCTGCAACCGACGGCACACAGCGCGAGCATCGCAGCCAGCAACGACGGCCATCGGGTGATGAATACAGTGAACGTTCGATGCATCGGTTCCGGGTCTGTGTCTGTTGGCCAATCGCAGGAGTCGCGTGGCAGAGACAGAGGTAGATCAGGAAAATCAAAAAAAGTGCAGCACCACGGGTTTAGATAAGCATCGGACTACAGGCGCGGCCGTCCACTATTAAACCTGTAGAAAATTTGAATTAGCGAGTTGCCCGCTCAGTCAAGAATTATGAACGCGGTAAATTTGACGAGGTAACAGTGATGACTATCCAGGCAGAGACACTCGTACAACTGACCGAAGCCTTGAAAGAGCGCGGCTTGAATCTGGTTTCCGACGTCCACTTCACGCGCGCGCCCTACCGGCACAATCACCGCTGGATCTGCACGGTCGAGTAACGGTCCACACTGCTGACGGCTTGGCCGCGTAGGCGGCCGTTGGCACCTTCCGGCACTGCGCAAGGGACGCCTACATAAAACAGGCCCGGATCTGCTGCGACTGTGTAAAACTCAGGCTTTGGTGACAGTCACCGCCTCCCTGCAGACCTTGCGAGTAATCACATGATCGACGGTTCCGCTGTGTTAACAGTGTTCTTGGTCTACCTGGCGGGGGTCGTTATTCCTGGCCCGAATTTCGTTGCCGTTGTCCATAAGGCGGTGGCCGCTACACGCGCTGAAGCCCTGGCTTTGGTAGCGGGAATCGTGGTGGTCAATCTGTTCTGGTCAACCTGTGCGATTGGTGGGCTGGGGATCGTATTCGCCGCTCTCCCTTGGGCCGCCCTGGTTGTGAAGGTGCTCGGGGCAGCCTATCTGATGTGGTTCGGGTTCCGATTGCTACTCAATGCCGGCAGGAATGCGATCGGCCCCTCAAATGATGCCGTCGCCGGCAGTTGCCGACAGTCCTTCACTCAAGGTGTGATTACCAACCTGGGCAACCCGAAGTCCATGGCCTTCTATGCCGCTGTATTCTCAGCCGCCGCCCCCGCCCACGTTTCGCCAGGCACGTTCTTGTCGATGCTGGCAGTCGTAGTGGTAGTTTCGCTGGCCTGGTATGCCATGGTAGCAATCGCCCTTTCCCAGCCCAGATTCGCCAGCGCCTATCAAGGACGGAAAAAAGCAATTGACCGACTGTGTGGCGGGTTGATTTTGTCGTTGGGCATCCGTCAGTTGGTTTAGCAGTCCTGTCACCGAGAAACCGGGCTGGCCAGTCACTTCAAGGGAACCTCGGGGTCAGCATTTCAAATCCGGGAATGGCCAGTGGAGGCGCTTGGACGTGCAGTGCTGGTTCATTTCGAACCAACCTTTCTGGCACCACCGCCACTAGGTCACTGTGCGCCAATGCCGAGACGAGCGAGTTGAAGTTGGGCACTGAGAGTACGACGCGTCGTTCCAGGCCCTTGGGAGTCGCACTACAGTGGCCGAGAGCTAAGCGTTCGCCGGCGTGTGCTGAGGCGCGCGATGACTGTTCAGGCACCAGAAGACACCGGTGACAAGCAGCAGGATCGCAGCGAGTTCGTACGAATCGGGGAATCGATGCTCCCATAAAAATCCAAAGACCAGCGCCGCCAGCGTCTCGATCACCAGCACTTGCCCGCTGAGCGCCAATGGCAGAAGCCTGCTGGCCTGATTCCAGCATGCGCCACCGATAACCGACGATAAAAGCGCCACGCCGCCAGCCACCAGAAAAAAGTGCAGCCATTGGGCGCTGCCATGGCTGGCGGCGTGCAAACCCAGGACTGGCGCCGCCAACAGCAGCGACTGCGCGCCGGTCATCACACCCGTCAGCAGTGCCCAGTCATGGGAGGACACGCTGGCGACCTGAACCAGCCGCCGAGCGTTGCTCACCGCGAACCAGCTCCAGGTCGCCAGTGCGCCGGTCGCGCATAAGATCCCTGCAACGTTGGTCAGGGTGTCGGGCCTGTCGCCATTGATCAGCGCATGCCAACTGATCAGCACCACGCCTGCCACGGCACAGCACAGCGAAGGGGCGAGCTTGCCCAGGGAAACGGCGTTGGCATCGTGACGCCCCGCCAACGTGACGAACACCGGGATGAGCCCGACGATAAGCGAGGTTGTGGCAATGCCAACCAACTGCACTCCGGTGCCCACCAGCGCATAGTAGATGAGGTTCCCGACCAGGCTGAGCCAGAAGAGTGACTTCCAATCGGCCACCGTCAGGTTGGCGCAAACCCGCCGCCAGCGCGGCAGCAGCAAGGCCAACGAGATCGCGCCATAACAGAGAAACCTGAGCACGGCGAACTGCAGCCCGCTCAACCCCGGCGTAAGCTGGGGGCCGAGAAAGATCACCCCCCAGCACAGCCCCGCGCAAACACCGTAGACGATGCCCTTGAGTAAAGATCGATCAGCAAACATTCATCCGCACTCCCAAAGCGTAATGAAGGAAGTCTGCCGCAGCGGATTCGGGAATTATTGTCGGTAAACGCGGGTTTTTTTACCCAGACTGTTTGTGCGCTTTACGGTAAACCGCCGGGCTTGTGGCGCTGACCCGTTGCATGGCTCGGGTCAGCGAGGCCTGGTCGGAAAAACCGGCGCGCAAGGCGATTTCGCAGATGGGCAATGAGGTTGCGCGCAGCCATCGCTGAGCTTGCTGGATGCGCACATCGGTCAACCAGGCTTGCGGGCTCATGTCGAACGCCTGGCGAAAACGCTGGTGCAGTTGGCTCATGCTCATGTTTGCAACTTGAGCCATGACGTCGTTGCTCCAGTTCGCCCCCGGATTTGCCCGAAGACGGGTAATCAACTGCTCGAACGGGTCGCAGGAACGCGGTGCATCCGGGCTAAGGGATGACAAAATCAACGGGCCCAGCTGTGACGCCGTGATGGACAGCTGTGTGTTGCCCACCAACTCGGCGAACTCGATCAGCCGGCGTGTCGCCGGGGGAATGGGGACATATATCTGCCGAGCAAGGCGCTCGATCTGGAGCGTCTCCCACGCCGTTGGCGCGCAGTCCAGAACCAGAAAGCGGCTGTCGGGGTTGGTGTGCTGCGAATGCACCGCGCCAGGCGTCACCAACGCAGCCACTGACTGATCGATGCAGCCACCGCGGCCGCCTACGTCGATTTCCATGCGGCCGCGGATCGGCAGCACCAATTGAGTGTAGTCATGGTGATGGTTGTGGTTTTCGCGCTCGTAGCTGCGCACTTCAAGACTCAGAAACATGATGCACCATTGGCCCGATCTGGTAGGTTGACGCCTACAGCGCCTGCGCGCACCTGTATTCGCTCAGGATTGGCCTGGAGATTCTAGCATCGGCTTACTTGACTACGACATTCAAGACCAGATCGCCGTTTCTGTATTAATTTCTGCCACGGACGTGGCGTTAAACTGCCGCTGGCGGTGCAAGTCATCTCGCATTTTCGAAAACTCGAAGTTCCTGGTCTCCAATTCCTTCAGTACCAGACTCGAGATTCTGTAAGTACCGCAGTCGGAGCAGTCAACGAGCTTAGTACTCTGCCCCTCATCGGACTGCTTCGCTTCAAGCCCGCACAGATAGCAATTCATGTCTGACCTCCTGTTGGTTGATGCACAGGAGATCGCCGCGTGGCGGCAGAAGTTTCAATTTCCTGGCAGCGCCATCGCCTGGGAAAACTCCCTGGCATCCTCAGCGGCAAAGGCAAGGCCTTCCTGGCGCGCTGCCGAGGCATCAAACAGAGTGGCACTTGGGCTTGGGATAGCTAAGTTTGCGGTGCTGGATAACTTGATGAATCAAAACCTGGGGAAATAGCCAGGCTTGCCAAGAGCCGCCCCTAGCCACAGGCGAACCTCAGTCAATAAAAACCCGGCGCTGTGGCCGGGTTGTTGACGGACTGTGCACCCGCTTGTCATTTACTTCGAACCACTGTTCTCGCGTTCAGTTTGAGCATCCTGATCAGACCCAGGGTTGCCCGGCGGCGGGTTCCAGTCCACCGGGCGCTCGTCCGTTGCCTGCTTGGGCTCGGATTTGGTTTGGTCAAGACCTGAGTCATGACCTTCACCGGCATCAGGCACTTCTTTTTTGGGGCCCGGGTATGGCGCTGCCGGACCATTATTATCATCGACCATAACTACCTCCTCTCTGTAGCGCAGGGTTGCGCATAGGTATGAGAGGTGCGGTTTAGAGAGAACGTGCAGGCGCATCGACGAGCGGGCGAAAGAATGCGCACGATGGCGAAGCGTTGCATATTCATGCTGCCCCACGCCTGGTCAGGGCCCGGGCCGGCGACCTAAAGTCCCCATGCATCGTCTGCACCGCCCCCGCCCACCCGAAGTTCTCGCACGCCCGCTTGCGCCCAGAACCGAATAACCGCGCCCTTCCCGCCCGTAATCACCTGGACATGCTGGATCAAGTCAGACTGGCAGTCGGCGCGCATCACCGGTTTATAGCCGTGGGCCTTGTACAGCACCCAGCCGCCGTCCTCGGATTCGACACGGAAAACATCCATTGAAAAGCCCCTGCAGTTTCTCGATTGAGACCCGCGACCTGCCCCCTGTTTCAAGCATTCGCTAATCAGCGCCGCGAGATTATTCCCGGCACGGCTGGAGCAGGCTCAAGCCCTATCCACAGCGGTGTTGCTATCGCGTTCACGATCCCACAAGCGCACTTGCAGACTGTTGTGCACGGCGGTCGCGCAGATGGCCGCCTGGCCTGTGGCGACGCTGATCTGCTTTAGCGACTCCACCACATCACCGACCGCATGGAGCCCTTTGACAGAGGTGCATTGGTGGGCATCAACGTACAAGGCCCCCTGCTCGTTAACCCGCGCGCCCACCTGCGTCGCCAGCTCGGAACAGAACCGCGACCCGAGTGAGGGATAGACAATGTCAAAGCAAAGCGCCTCACCTTTGCACGTGCGCACCTGGACTTTTTGATCGATGACCTCGATGCGCTCGACACGGTCGTCGATCAGGCGTATGCCCGCGTGCCGCGCCAGCTCGACCGCTTCTTCGCAGGCCTGGGTATCACCATGAACCAGCACCGTCACACGGTCAGTGAAATTGCGAAGGAACAGCCCGTGGTTGATTGCGCAATGCGCTTCGCCGTACACCGCAACGTTGTCACCGTTAACCTCATAACCGTCGCAGATCGCGCACAGCCGAATGACCGATTGAGCGACAGCATCATAGGGTCGCGCCATCTGCGGCAGCGTATCCACGATACCGGTCGCCAGTACCACCCGACGCGCGCTCAGTGTTCGACCGTTGAGTCGCGCCTCAAACCCCATACGGTTGCGCGACAGGCTTTCCACCCGCCCGGCCTCGATGATCGCCCCGTAACGCAGCGCCTGTTCGCATAAACGCTCGAGCAGATCTTTGCCGGCGATACCGGGTGGGAAGCCTGGATAGTTATGGGAAAGCGGGATCAGACTCGCGCGGCTGGGCCCGCCGTTGGCCACCAATACACGCCGGTGAAAGCGGCTCAGGTAAACCGCAGTGGTCAGCCCTGCCGGGCCTGCTCCGATCACCAGGCAATCAAAATCCACCTGTCCGGCATCGGTCGACGCCGATTCCGGTTGATCAAAAAGCTCCTGGTATTCATCCCGCGCGCCTGCCATCACTCGTTCCTCCGTATAAGCCTTGCTAGTAATGACTGGTGTGGATCAGCAAAGGTTTTGCAGAACGATAAACGGCGGTTTATGGCTGATGTTCCGTTCGTCTGCCCTGCTCGTCGCGCCTGTGAACCATGGGCTGCGGCCCCCTTTCGAAACTGGACAACCCATTTTGAAAACCTGTTCAGGAGCAGCGCCATGGATGCACCCCGCCAGATCACCTACAGCCAGTTCCCTCCCATCGAGAACCCAAGGCGCAGCGGCATGCTGCCCGTGGATGAACTGCATACCTTGTACTGGGAAGAAAGCGGCAACCCCGAGGGCGTGCCGGTGGTTTACCTGCATGGCGGCCCCGGCGAGGGCGCGCCACCGAGCTCGCGGCAGTTCTGGGACCCTGATCATTATCGAATCGTGCTCTTTGACCAGCGCGGCGCCCTGCGCTCGACGCCGCTCGCGGCGCTGCACAACAACACGACCCAAGCGTTGGTCGGCGACATCGAGACGCTGCGTGAACACTTGGGCATCGAGCGTTGGCTGGTCACCGGCGGGTCATGGGGAACGACCCTGGCGCTGGCCTATGGCGAACCGCACCCGCAACGCTGCCTGGGTTTTATCCTGCGCGGCGTGTTCCTCGGCACACGTGATGAGATCGACTGGTTCATCCACGGCATGCGGCGCTTCTTCCCCAGGGCGCATGAGGACTTCGTCAACCTCATTCCCGAAGCCGAACGCGCCGACCTGCTGCAGGCCTACCTGAACCGCATGACCGGTGAAGACGAGTCGATCCGCATGGAGGCCATTCGCGGCTGGATCCGCTACTCGGCGAGTTGCTCGTTGCTGCGTCATGACCCCGAAGGCGTTGAGGAACAGGCGGCGGACGACGAGACCAGCATCGGCATGGCGACCCTGGATGCCTGGTATTTTCTCAACCATTTGTTCCTCGAAGAAGATCAGCTGATTCGCGACATTGCGGCGATTCGCCATCTACCCTGCATCCTCGTTCAGGGTGGCCACGATATGATTGCAACGCCCAACTCCGCATATCGCTTACATAAAGCATGGCCAGGCTCGGTGCTGAAACTGGTGCCGGACGCTGGCCATTCACCTTCGGAGCCGGGCATCTTGAGTACGCTGATTGAAGCTACCGAAACATTCAAGGTTGCAGGGCGTTTTGACTGACACTGAACCAGGCGCGTAGGGGCCGTATCTTCAGAGCCCTTACATCACTTGACAGCAGGATAATTGAACAACGCCACCAGGCCCGGGGCATTAGTTTAATTAACATGATGCCGTTAATATTTATGGCTTGCGGTGGAATTGGGGGACAAGCCTTTGCTTATTGGATTAAGCCCTATCGGTCTCACACTGCGTAACTACACAGTGGATGGCATAGTTTGGCGTATGGTTTTTCCCGTTTTTTCATGGAAGTTTTTCATATAGGTGTCACAACCCACTGCTACGCTGCCTGTGTCAGAGGGCAGGATCGCCCACTTGGGCGCTATTAAACGGCTCACTGGACGCCAGGGAATATTCTGAGGACAGAATGATGGGCGGTGCTGATGCAGTGATCTCTGATAAATCACTGAATTGCAAAACATGGAGTTGTTATGATCGTTTTAGGAATTACTAACAATGATTTATCAGGTGCCTGCCTGGTCCGCGACGACCGAATTCTCTCAGCTGTAAGTGAAGAACGTTTCACCCGTATCAAGGATGATAACGTCTGGCCTGCGCAATCTATTTCATTTGTACTGGCTGAGGCGGGTATGAGTTTAGAGGACGTAGACTATGTAGCCTATGGTTGGAACGCAGGGTTCACTGCTGAAAAGCATTTACCTTTATATTTCGATCGTATTGTAGATGAGGTCAAGAACAACCCTGACGGGCTACCGCTTTTCCGACAACGTATTGTTGACGAAATATTCAATGATAAAGAAAAAAGAGCCGAGTTCGATCAGTTTATCTCGGACAATGCGTTGTCCGCCTACTACATAGACCACCATGAATGCCACGCATTAGGCGCATATGTATGCTCCCCGTTTGACGAGGCGTTAACCCTGACGTGCGATGGGCGAGGTGATTTCCAATCGCTGACGCTGACACATTACACAGCCAACGAAACCACGATATTACAGCGTGAAACAAGCATCGACAGTTTGGGGTACTTCTACGGACGTATCACCCACCTGATGGGTTACAAACCTAACCGTCATGAAGGCAAGATCACAGGCTTGGCGGCCTTCGGCGATCCCGAAAAACTGCTGCCCGTCATGCAACAAATGATCAATGTCGAGGGCGGACGCATCAGGGCCAAATGCGGGGATCTTTTCCTGCCTTCGTATAAGGGTTACAGCGACGCGCTACAAGCGTTACTCGCCAATGAAAAACCGGAAGATATTGCAGCTGCTGTTCAACGCCATGTCGAAGACATGCTTGTTACGATCGTAACGTATCATTTAGAAAGGCTAGGCAGTCGTAATCTTTGCCTGGCAGGGGGTGTATTTGGCAACGTGAAGCTTAACCAGCGTTTACGAGAAATCCCTAACGTGAATAACGTTTATGTACTGCCATGCATGGGAGACGGCGGCCTGGCACTGGCCGCTGCAGTGGGTGCGGCTTACCTGAAAAACGGTACTCGATTCAAAAACCCGGCGATGACGCTGGGCCCGGCCGCACGTAGTGTTTCGCAAAACATAAACCTCATAAATCGCGATTACCCTGAATTGGGTTATCACAACCCGGCGAACATCATTGAAACGCTCGTAGACGCCTTGATGGAAAACCAGGTGCTGGGCATGTTCAAAGGAAAGATGGAATTCGGCCCGAGGTCGCTCTGCAACAGGAGCATTGTCTACCATGCCAAAGATGCTGATGTGAACGACTGGCTGAATAAACGTATGCACCGAACCGAGTTCATGCCGTTCGGCCCCGTGACCGCTGTCGAACAGGCCGCCGAATGCTATGTGGACTGGACCGAAGACCATGTTGCCGCAGACACCATGACGATGACCTATGATTGCCATCCGCAATTTATCGAGGCCAGCCCAGCTGTTGTGCATGTTGACGGCACCGCCAGACCGCAGGTAATTCGTCCTGAGGCAGATGGATTCATGCATAAGCTTCTAAATGCATGGCACGCTCGAACAGGGCAGTCCGCGTTGATAAATACGTCTTTCAATCGTCATGAAGAGCCGATTGTATGCACTTCACAGGATGCCTTGGCGGCTCTTAAGGAAGGCATGGTCGACTTGGTCGTCATGAGCGAGTCGCTGATCATCTGGCGTAAAAACAAGAACAGTTTTGCCTTGCAGCGCTTTGAGTAAAACCGACATGCCTAGGGGCTTTTCAAGCCCCTTTTTTCCCGAAATGGGTGTTCAACGGTTTTTATGTGGTGACCCGATGTACCTGATATTTTTTGGTTTTTTTGCAGCCGAGGGCATTATCTATCCCTTCTGGCCAACCTGGCTAGACACGCTAGGGTTTAGCGCCAGTCAGATCGGTTTGCTGATCGCGGCAGCTTATTGGCCTCAGATTGTAACCGGGGTATTGATCACCTATGCCGCCGACTGGCGCATCGATCAAATCTACCTGGCCGCACTGCTCAGTTTTTCAGCAGCAGTCAGCACTCTATTGTTTTATTTTCTACCCGCTTCGCTGTTCACTTTTATCGCGTTAAGCATCTCGTTCGGCGGACTGTGGATGGTCGTACTGCCGCTGTCGGAGTCGTATCTGCTTAAACGCGATAAACAATCCATTCAAAATTACGGCTGGGTAAGAGCAGTTGGCTCTTCAGCCTTTATTTTAACGTCAACACTTGGCGGTGTTTTTTTTACTGTTTATGGGCTCTCGTGGGTGCCTGTCAGCGTTGCGGCCAGCATGCTTTTCACAGCGCTAAGTTGTTTATGGTTAAGACATCGCGTCCCGAATGGAAATGTCTCCTACGCTATTCAGCGCACCCACAAACCAGACTGGCGGCGACTATTCGAAAACAAGACGCTGCTGTTGGCCATTGCTTCTGCTAGCATCATTCAGTTAAGCCACACTTTGTATTTTGCTACAGCCTCAATAAACTGGGGTCTTAAAGGTTATTCATCGACGACCATTGGTTTATTTTGGTCAATTGCTGTGATTGCCGAGATCACCTACTTTGCGTTCTCGAATAAAATCCTGAAGTCCTTCTCTCCGTTATCCATCGTCGTGTTGTCCAGTTTATGCGCATCGCTTCGCTGGGCGTTCTTTTCTAACAGCGACAGCCTATCACTCATCATCATAGGGCAATGCATGCACGCTCTGAGTTTTGCTGCTTATCACACGGCGATTATGCGCTTTATTCGCGATCACGCTCCGCAAGACATACAGACGTTAACTCAGGGATTCTATTATTCTTTCGCCGTCGCGATACCCATGGGGATAGCCACGCCTTTTTCCGGGTATCTTTACCAGAAAATACCCAATGGGTCTTTTTATGTCATGGCCACCGCCGCCTTGCTCGGCGCGCTACTGGCTTTGATTGCTTATCAAAAAATGCGGAAATCCAAGCATGACGACACACAGGTTTACAGCGGTCTGTTTTGATATGGACGGCGTCCTTATTCAGTCACGCGAAGTTATTGAGTTTGCCTGGACCAGCGTGGCGCGGGAGTATGGCGTTGAAATCAGCCAGGATTTTATACACGAGCATATCCATGGTCGACCAGGGGAGTATACGCTTGAGGCTCTCTTTCCCAGCTTTGATCAACCCACCCGCCGCATCATCAAGCAACAAGTGGATGCTGCCGAAGAGGTGGCCGTCTGTTCTTTAGTGCCTGGGGTGGCAAAACTAATTTCTCGATTGCGGGAACGATCAATCCCGTTGGCACTGGTTACCAGCAGTTGGCCTGCTCGTATCGCCAACGTGCTCAACTATCATGGGCTGGAAACTGCCTTTGAATGTATCGTTTCACGCGAAGATGTCAGCAGCGGAAAGCCCGCCCCTGACTGCTATCAGCTAGCGGCTCGAAAACTGAACAACCCCATCAATGAGTGCCTTGTCTTCGAAGACTCTGTAAGCGGTGTCCAGTCGGCGGTTGGCGGCGGCGCGATTTGTCTCGGCATCGGCAACGACATTTCGCTGCGCGACGACGGCGCCAAGGCGGTGTACACCGACTTTGACGCCCTGCAGACCACAGAAAGCTCGGCACCAACCTCTCTGTTCACTGAAAACGGCTTAGTTCTCGGTAGCCATAGTTCCAGGAGATCACCTTCTTAATGACATCCACACTGAAATATGCCGCTATTCTTTGGGAGTACTTATCTGAAGGGCGTCAGCATGACACCTGTGATTTGCTAGTAGTCTGTGGGTCGTACGATCTTCGTGTCTGCGATTACGCTTGTGAATTGCTTCGCAAGGGCGTCGCTGGACACCTGGTGTTCACAGGCAATACGGGCAATTGGACGAGACATTTATGGGACAAGACGGAAGCCGAGGTTTTCGCTCAGCGCGCGCTGGATCTCGGAGTGGTGCAGGAGCAATTGAGCTTGGAAAAACGAGCAACTAACTTTGCTGAAAACATCGCCTTCACTAGAGAAATGTTTCCACAAATACACAGTGCTACGTTTCTTACCAAGCCCAACTCAATCCGCCGAGTCAAGCTGACGTTACCTATCCAGTGGCCGGGCCTTGATGCATGGGTTGATGCCCCTAGCTACTGTTTCCCTGAACAGACTTCCAATCAGGTCGGGGTGCTTGGATTAATCGACGAAATGGTGGGTGATATACAGCGCATTATGCTGTATCCAGAAAAGGGATTTCAGATCGAAGAGACGTTACCAAAAAAAGTCGAGGCGGCCTGGAGGCACTTGATTGAGCTGGGCTTTACAAATCACCTGGCCCGTTAGCGTTGCAGCGACGCTCCGGAACGTACACTGCGTAGAGCCTTGGCGCTCGGCACAGCACGTAGGGCCGCCCACCCTCTTCAACCCCACCGCCGGCGTGGCCCTGGCAGGATTCGCAATGCTGGCTTCATCATCTCGCTATCCCAGAAACGCAAAAGCCCCGCTTTCGCGAGGCTTTCGTGTAAATCTTGGCGGGAAACCAGGGATTCGAACCCTGGGAACGCTATTAACGTTCGCCGGTTTTCAAGACCGGTGCATTCAACCACTCTGCCAATTTCCCTTGTGCATCACAGGATTATAGTAGCTCATCCCGTCTCAGCGGGCGCCATAATACCCGAATGAAACACACTGTCAAACTCTCTGCATAGCTTGTTACAGAGCGTCTGTTATGATCTTTGCGACTGAACGTTTCAAAACTGAAGGAGTGTCGCCATGCGCGAACAGAATTACGCAGTGAATGGCAACGCGCAGGCTGAGCAGCTTGAAGTCAGCCGCGTCTTGCGCAACACGTACGGCCTGCTCGCCCTTACCCTCGCATTCAGCGGCGTGATGGCTTACGTGGCCCAGCAGATGCGCGTCGGTTACCCGAATATCTTTGTCGTGCTGATCGGCTTCTATGGTCTGTTCTTCCTGACCAACAAGCTGCGCGACTCGGCCTGGGGCCTGGTGTCGGCGTTTGCCTTGACCGGCTTCATGGGCTTTATCCTCGGCCCGATCCTTAACCGTTACCTCGGCATGGCCGGCGGCGCGGAAGTGGTCAGTTCGGCATTTGCCATGACCGCGTTGGTGTTCGGTGGCCTGTCGGCGTACGTGCTGATCAGCCGCAAGGACATGAGCTTCCTGGGCGGCTTCATTACCGCTGGCTTCTTCGTGTTGCTGGCGGCTGTGGTAGCCGGCATGTTCTTCCAGATCAGCGGTCTGCAACTGGCGATCAGCGCAGGTTTCGTGCTGTTCTCCTCTGTGTGCATCCTATTCCAGACCAGCGCCATCATCCACGGTGGTGAGCGTAACTACATCATGGCCACCATCAGCCTGTATGTGTCGATCTACAACCTGTTTATCAGCCTGTTGCAGATCTTCGGCATCATGAGCCGCGACGACTGATTGCAAAGGTCGTAAAAAAGAATGCCCCGTATCGCGAGATACGGGGCATTTTCATTTCTGCGGCGCGGGGACGGATCAGTACTGGTTGGGTTCCATCTCAAGCACCACCCCGAAGCGCTCGGCGATATCCTGCTGGATACGCAGCGCCAGATTGGCAATGTCACGGCCGGTGGCCGCGCCATAGTTGACCAGCACCAGCGCTTGCATTGTATGCACGCCGGCATCGCCATCGCGAAAGCCCTTCCAGCCGGCCTTTTCGATCAGCCAACCGGCAGCGAGTTTGGTCTGCCCGTCTGCCTGCGGATAGGCCACCAGGTCCGGGTACTGGCTTTTCAGCTCAACAGCCAAGGCCTGGGGCACGAGTGGGTTTTTGAAGAAACTGCCGGCATTGCCCAGCTCTGCCGGGTCCGGCAATTTTTCACGGCGAATGCTGCAAATTGCCCGGCTCACATCGGTCGGCGTAGCGTCGGTAATCCCCTGCCCGGCCAGACGCTGCTGCACCGGGCCGTAGTCGAGTTTCAGGTGGCTGGCGCGGCTCAGGGCAAAGCGTACCCGCAGTATCAACCAGCGCCCGACTTCATGTTTGAACAGGCTGTCGCGGTAGGCAAACCTGCATTCCTGCAGGCTGAAATCCCGCAGTTCGCCGCTCTGGCGATCCAGTGCCGTGAGCCCGGCAAACACGTCCTTGATTTCAACACCGTACGCGCCGATGTTTTGCATGGGCGCTGCACCCACCGTGCCGGGGATCAGGCTGAGGTTTTCCAGGCCGCAAAAACCCTGTTCAAGGGTCCACAATACAAAGGGATGCCAGGCTTCGCCCGCTTCGGCTTCGACCACTACGTGCACGCCGTCGTCGTGCAGCACGCGAATACCCTGGGTCACCATACGCAACACCAGGGCCGGTACGTCCTGGGTCAGCAGCAGGTTGCTGCCGCCGCCGATCACCAGCAGCGGCACACTGTGCGCCTCGGCGTAGGCCAGGGCTTGCTGCACATCGGCATCACTGCGGGCCTCGGCAAACAGTTGGGCGCGCACATCGATGCCAAAGCTGTTGAAGGGTTTGAGGGATACCTGCGCCTGTACTTGCAAGGTCATAACCGCCCCTTCAATTCGATCACCAATAAATCACAGGCACGCTCGATCAGGTCCAGGACCCGCTCAAAACCCTGGTCGCCTTCATAATAAGGATCTGGCACTTCGTCCACTTCGCCGTCAAAGCGGCGCAGGAACAAATCCAGCTGCGCCTTGCCCTGTGCTGGCTGCATGGCCTTGAGGTTGCGCAGGTTGCTGTGGTCCATGGCCAGGATCAGGTCGTAACGCGCAAAGTCGGCGCGGGAGACCTGTTGGGCACGCTGGGATGACAAGTCATAGCCACGCGCCAGTGCCGCACGCTGGCTGCGCTGATCCGGTGGGTTGCCGACATGCCATTCGCCAGTGCCTGCTGATGCCACCTCAACCTGACCGGCCAAACCGGCGTCGCGCAGCTTATGGCGCAAGACGCCTTCGGCGGTGGGCGAGCGGCAGATATTGCCCAGGCAGACAAACAGGACCTCCATCAAGCCCCCAGCAGGCGACGAACGCGCTCGAGGTCTTCCTGGGTGTCGACGCCTGCAGGCGGCGCTTCCAGCGCATCACCCACATGAATACGCACGCCGTGCCACAGGGCCCGCAGTTGCTCCAGGGACTCGGTGTTTTCCAGCCAGCACGGGCCCCAGCTGACGAAGTCATGCAAGAAACCGGCGCGATAGGCGTAGATGCCGATATGGCGGCGGTACGGTACGCCTTGCGGAAGTACGCCGGGGTTGCTGGCAAAGGCATCCCGTGCCCAGGGCAGCGTCGAACGGCTGAACGTCAGGGCCAGGCCGTTGGTATCGCTGACGACCTTCACCACGTTGGGGTTGAACAAGGTTTCGCTGTCTTCGATCGGCTCGGCCAGGGTTGCCATGCGTGCTTCGCCATGGGCCGCCAGATTGGCGGCGACCTGGTCGATGACGCTTGGCGGGATCAACGGCTCGTCGCCTTGCACGTTCACCACGATGGCGTCGGGCGCAAGGCCCAGTTGCGTCGCCACTTCGGCCAGGCGATCGGTGCCGGAATTATGGTCTTCGCGGGTCAGCACCGCCTCGGCGCCGAACCCTTTGCAGGCTTCGATGATGCGCGGATCGTCGGTCGCCACCACCACCCGTTCAGCGCTGCTTTTACAGGCCTGTTCCCATACCAGCTGGATCATCGGCTTGGCGCCGATCATTTGCAGCGGCTTGCCCGGCAGGCGGGTCGATGCATAGCGCGAGGGAATCACTACGGTGAAGGCGGTAGTCATTTATCCAGGCGCTCGTCGGTCGTCAGGGTGCGGGCTTCGCTTTCCAGCATTACCGGGATGCCGTCACGGATGGGGTAAGCCAGGCCGGCACCTTTGCTGATCAGCTCGGTTTTGTCGGCGCTGAGCTTGAGCGGGCCTTTGCAGATCGGGCAAGCGAGGATGTCGAGCAATTTGGTGTCCATGGGTATTTCCTGGAGATAAACGGTTCAAGGCAAAAGACGGTTGGGCAGCAGGCGCATCAGCTGCGTGTCGAACCAGGCGACAAAGGCTGGCGACGGTAGCGCATCCACCGCAAGGTACCACCAGTCGGGCCGGGCGAAGGCGCGGCACTTCACCGCGTCTTTTTCGGTCATGACCAGCGGCAATGGCGGTGTGAAACTCAACACCTCGGCACTGTAGGGCGCGTGGTCGGCAAATGCATGGGGAATCGGCTGCCAGTGTAGCGTTTCAAGGGTATTGAAGAAACGTTGCGGATTGCCGATACCGGCCACCGCGTGCACCGGTTGGCCTGGCGCAAAGTAGCTGACCGGCTGCCGCTCGCCGCTGTGCAGGTTGACCAGTGCCGAAGGCTGCAGGCGAAAAGCAAAGCCGTCTTCCCGGTCCGAGGCGGCACCGTTGTAGAGCAGCGCATCGATACTCTGCAGGCGCTCCACCGGCTCACGCAAGGGCCCTGCCGGCAAGCAACGGCGATTGCCCAGGCCACGGGCGGCATCGATCAATACCAGTTCCAGATCGCGGGCCAGTCGGTAGTGTTGCAGGCCGTCGTCGGAAAGGATCAGGTCCAGGGTTTCGCTGGCCAACAGCGCTTGCACCGCTCGGCTGCGATCCGGGTCGATCATCAACGGCACACCGCCGCGCTGCACGATCAGCAAAGGCTCGTCACCGGCCACTTCGGCACTGTGGTTGGCCTCGACCCGCCATGGCAACTGTGGTGGCTTGGCGCCATACCCACGGCTGACCACGCCTACGCGCAACCCTCTGCGCCGACAGTGCTCGATCATCCAGAGGATCATCGGCGTCTTGCCAGTGCCTCCTACCGTGATATTGCCCACCACCACAACGGGCACCGGTGACTGGTAGATAGCGCCCTCACCCGCCAGGAAGCGCGCACGTTTGCGCTGCACCACCCGGCGATACAAAGACTCCAACGGCCGTAACAGCAGGAGCGCCGGGTGGCCCTCGTACCAGGCCTTGAGCAAGCGATCGGACATGGCCATCAGGGTGGGCTCGCCGCCTCGACAGTGGTCATGCGCAGATGGCTGAAACCGAGCTTGCCGGCAGCGTCCATCGCGGTGATCACAGCCTGATGCTGGGTCTTGCCGTCGGCACTGATCGACAGTGGCATGCTGGTGTCGCCGCCGGACTCCTTCTGCAAGGCCTCCATCAGGCTGGCCAGGTCGTTTTTCTCCAGCAACTGGTTATTCACCGAGAACACCCCATCGGCGCTGATGGCGATGTCCAATTGCTTGACCTGCTGGTCTTCGGCAGGCGAGCCGCTCACGGCTTCGGGCAGGTCGACGCGCAGCTGGGTTTCCCGGGTGAAGGTGGTAGTGACGACAAAGAACAGCAGCAGGATAAACACCACGTCAATCAGCGACGCGAGGTTGATATCGACGTTTTCCCGTTGCTTGCGGCGAAATTTCACGCTTTGCCCTCGACCAGGTCCACATCACGGTCGCCCTGCACCACTTCCACCAGCTTGATGGCTTCCTGTTCCATGCCGACCACCAGTTCATCGATGCGCCGTTGCAGGAAACGGTGGAAGAACACTGAAGGGATACCCACCATCAGGCCCGCAGCGGTGGTGATCAATGCCTTGGAAATACCACCGGCGAGCACGGCGGCGTTGGTGGTCATGCCCGAGCCCATGAACGAGCTGAAGATGTCGATCATGCCCAGCACCGTGCCCAGCAAACCGAGCAGCGGCGCCATCGCGGCAATGGTGCCGAGGGCGTTGATGTAGCGCTCCAGTTCATGGATCACCCGCGCGGCGGCTTCCTCGATGCACTCTTTCATGATCTCGCGACCATGCTTGGAGTTGGCCAGGCCCGCGGCGAGGATTTCACCCAGCGGCGAATTGGCGCGCAGCTCCTTGAGCTTTTGCTTGTCGAGCTGCTTGTTCTTGATCCAGCCCCACACTTGCCCCAGCAAGTGCTCGGGGGTGACGCGACTGGCGCGCAGGGTCCACAGGCGTTCGGCGACGATGCCGAGTGCGGCAATGGAACTCATGATGATCGGCAACATCATCCAGCCGCCGGATTTGACCAATTCCCACACAGTGAATGCCCCCTCGAAAAAGTGCGCCACTTTACCATATAGGTTCGGCAGCGGGGTTCGTCGGCCGCAGACCGGACTGTCGCAGCGCGCCGTGTTTGGTAACGTTGGATTACGGTAACGGTTCGCGCCAGAACCGGCGTTGACTGCGCGCAACAACGGCGGGCTCGAACGCCCCTAACTGCACACGCACAGCACCTTGTTCGGCGCTGTCATGTATCCGGCTGCCCAAGGCCTGATAGCGCTCCAGCACTTGCGAATGGGGATGACCGAAGGCGTTGCCCCGGCCTCTGGAAATCAGCACCGACTTGGGCGCAAGCCGCTGCACAAAGGGTCTGGATGACGAGCTGCGGCTACCATGATGGGGCGCTTGCAGCCAATCGGTTGGCACCGCCAATGACGTATCCAGCAATGCGCGCTCTGCTGCACGGTCGATATCGCCCGTCAGCAGCAGCCGTTCGCCGCCTGCCACCACCTGCAACACACAGGATTTGGAGTTACCACTGATGGCATCAACCCACTGCCATAAGACGAACGACACGCCATCCCACTCCCACCGTTCACCGCTGATACAAGGCTCAGTCTTCAGAAAAGCCGGCAGCCCCTCGGTTTCGCCGCCGACCACACGCGTGATGGGCACCCCACGGGCGACAGCTGCAGCGCCACCGGCGTGATCGGCATCGGCATGGCTCAGTAGCATCATGTCCAGGCGCTCTATGCCGAACTTTTTCAACGACGGCAAGACCACGCGCGCGCCCAGATCCAGCGACCCCGAACGAGGCCCGGCGTCGTAAAGCAGAGCATGATTGCGGGTGCGCAGGATCACGGCCTGCCCCTGGCCGACATCCAGCTGCACCACCGTCACCTGCCCATGGGGTATCGGGTCCCTGGGTGGAAATACCGCCAGCAACAGCATGGGCCAGCCCAGCAAACGAAACGGCACCCCGTTGGGGAGCAGCAATAACACCGCGCCCGCCAGGCTCACCAGCCAACACGCCAGCGGCACTTCAGCCGGCGTCCAGGCCGGCAACTGCCCGCCCAGCAGCGCCAGCACCTTGAACCAGGCTTCCAGCGCCCCACCGGCCAACCAGATCAAGCCGTCACCGATCACCGGCAGCCACAGCAGCGCCGTGCCCAGCAGCGCCAACGGCAGCACCACCAGGCTGATCCACGGCACGGCGAACAAGTTGGCCACTGGCGCAGTAAGGCTGATGGGCAACCCCAGCACCAGCAACAATGGAAACAGGCCTATGGCTATCAACCACTGCGGACGTGTCCATGCCTGCCAGACGCTCCATGGCCCCAGCCGTCCGCCGAACGTCAGGACCAGGATCGCAACCGCCGCAAACGACAACCAGAACCCAGGCTGCAGACTGGCCAACGGCTCAAGCAGCAGTACGCCGTTGAACGCCAGCAACAGCGGCCACCAGGCGCCCAGATGCTGAAAGCGCAGCCGCCATAGCAGCACCAGACCAACCATCACGCAGGCCCGCTGCACGGGCACGCCGAAACCCGCCAGCAGGCCATAACTCAAGGCGGCTGCGAAAGCCATGCCACACGCCCAAGGCAGCCATGGCAGGGTTCGTGGCCAGCAGCCATAACGCGCCAACCCCGCCAACAGCCCATAGATCAGCCCGGCCAGCAGGCCGATGTGCTGCCCGGAAATGACCAACAGGTGCACGGTGCCGGTGTCTTGCACCACCTGCCACTCCTGTGCCTCCAGCCCCGAACCGTCCCCCAGCACCAGCGCCGCCACTGCGGCTTCACGGCCTTGCGCATCGGTAGCCAGCAGGCGTTGGCGCAGGCCGTCGCGCCAGGCGTTGCGGGCCGGCGCCAGGCGTTCACCGTCTTTCACCGAGCCCGTGGCACCCATGCGCTGCGCCAGCAGCCAGGCCTCGTGGTCGAAACCGTGGAAATTGAGCAGGCCGGACGGCCGCTTGAGGGTGACAGCCAGACGCCAGCGTTCCCCGCTGCGCACCGCCGGCCCGCCGTGCCAGGACACACGGATGCGCTTGGGTAGCCTGGCCTTGCGCGACCGACTGTCAGCCAGCTCAAAGCGTACGCCCGTGTCCGTCTGCTGGGGCAAACCGACCACGCGCGCCTCCAGCCAGCGCGTCTCGCCGTCCAGCGTCGGTTGCAATCGATCATCCAGTGCCCACTGCGCGCTGATGCAGGCCCAACTCAAACCCAGCAGGAAGAACGCCAGCGGATAGGTACGAAACGGCAACAACATCAATGCCAACACGACCATGGCCAACAGCCATCCGGTGGCCGGCAATGCCGGTAGAAAACGCAGGGTCAGCAACCCCAGCGCAAGCGCGAACATCCCTGTCCTCATGGAGCATTCCTTTGGGTGATCCATTCAGTCTTAGTTGGGGTTCCCAGCGGCGCCTTTGATGTTTTGTCACAAAGTCTGAATTTTCTGTTTATAGAATGCGCGCATACTTGCCCCTCGAACTGACCTGGACCCCTTATGCCCCGGCGCTTATTCAAACGGTACATGCCCGACCCCAGCAGTATCAGGGAACATAAGTCATTACAGTTTCTTGGCACCCTGCTGCATGACCCGAACCTCTGGCACCTCAACCGGCATTCGGTGGCCCGCGCCATGGCCGTGGGTTTGTTTGCCGCGTTTATCCCTATTCCCTTGCAGATGTTGCTCGCTGCGGTCCTTGCGATTGTGGTGCGCGGCAACATGCCGATTGCCGTCAGCCTGGTCTGGCTGACCAACCCGATCACCATGCCGGTGGTATTTTTCTGCACCTATATCACCGGTGCCTGGTTGATGAATGTGCCGGCACGCAGCCTGCCCGATAACCTCACCTGGGAATGGATCAGTGGCGAGTTGAGCACGATGTGGCAGCCATTCCTGCTGGGCTCGGTGGTCTGCGGATTGGTGCTCGGCGCATTGGCCTATTGCCTGACCATGGGGTATTGGCGCTGGTGGGTGGCGCACCAGTGGAAGAAACGCAAACTGCGCCGGCGCTGATGGCTAGCAGGCCGGCAGCCGCAGGTGTACGCGCAGGCCCTGCCCGCTATTCTCTGCCCACAGGCGACCGCCCTGACGCTGGACAGCGTTGCGCGCAATACTCAAACCCAGGCCGAAGCCGCCATCACCGGGTCGTGAACCGTCCAACCGAATGAAGGGCGCGAAGATCCGTTCCAGGTCGGCCTCATCAATGCCTCCTCCCTGATCCTCCAGCCACACATGCCAGTGATCGCCTTCACGCGCGCCGTCCAACGTCACCCTCCCCTGATCCGGAGAATGGCGTATCGCGTTACGCAGGATGTTTTCCAGGGCCTGGGCGAGCGCATTGAGGTTACCGCGCACCCAGCACTCGGTGGGCAGCAGGCACGGCAAGCGCGAGGCCGGCCAGTGGCTTTCAAAACAGGCATTCTCGCGCAGCATGTCCCATAACGCCGGCAGTTGAATGGCCTCCTGGGGCAAGGGCGCCCTGTCGCTGTCCAGCCAGGCCAGTTGCAGGCTGTCTTCCACCAGGCGCTGCATGGAGTCGATCTCGCGGCTCAGGCGTTCACGCAACTGCACCAGATCCTGCTCGCTGTCACACGCCACGCGCAGGCGGCTCAGGGGCGTGCGCAATTCATGGGACATGTCCCGCAGCAGTTGTTGCTGCAACTGCACGGTGCCCTGCAAGCGTTCGGACATGTGGTCAAAGGCACGTCCCAGTTCACCCAATTCATCCTGGCGACTGGTCGCGTCGCGGGACATCCGCGCATTCAATTGATCGGCACGCCACGCATTGGCCTGCTCGCGCAACTGATTGAGGGGCATGATCAGCAGTCGATACAGGCCGATACACAGCAATAAGGTAAACAGCCCGGGGATCACGCCGTTGGTGACAACCCGCCAGAACAGCTGATAGCGCCCCGGCATGAAGCGCTTGGGCAACTCGATCACCAGTGACCCCGCGTCGGGGTCGACGGGAAAGGCGATCTTCAGCCAGGGCAGGCCTTTGGTATGGCGGCTCACCGGCCAATCCAAACCGCGCAGAAAAGTCAGCCGCTGGCTTTCCTTGTCGCTCAACGGTGCGCTGCCAAGGGATTGCAGATCATTGCCGATCACACCCAGCCACGTGGTTTCACGGTCGGCCATGTGCTCAAGCCAGGCATCCACCCCGGCACTGCCCTGAGTGCTCCAGGCCAGCTCGGCCCCCGCCGCATAGCCGCGCAGCGTATCGCGCGCCTCTTCCGAGAGGTAGGCACTTTGCTGCTCCATGTACCGGCCCCAGGACCAACTGAGCCAGATCATCAGCAAACAAAAGGCGATCAGCAGGCACGCCAGCTTCCAGAACAGCGAGTGCCTGCCCGGCAACCGCTCAGAGCCCTTCATCGTGACCGCTGAGCACATAGCCCTTGCCCCACACCGTGCGCACCTCGCGCTCGGTGTAGCCGACGGCCTTGAGTTTGCGGCGAATCTGGCTCACGTGCATATCCAGACTGCGGTCGTGTGGGGCATAACCGCGTTGCAGCACGTGCTGATAAAGGAAGGCTTTGCTGAGCACTTCTTCAGCATTGCGGTGCAAGGTTTCCAGCAGACGGTATTCACTGCGCGTCAGGCCGGCCCGGTGCGCCTGGTAGACGACATCGCATTGCTCATCGTCAAATTCAAGGACATGGGCATCTTCGCGCAAGGGCGCAAGGCTTGGCTGGGGGCGGCGGTCCAGGGCCACTCGGCGCAGAATGGCTTCGATGCGCACCCGCAGCTCAATCATGCTGAACGGCTTGGGCAGATAATCGTCCGCGCCCAAGCGAAAGCCGCTGATACGGTCGGCTTCGGCGCCCAGTGCCGACATCAGGATCACGGGCATGGCATGGCTCTGGCGCAAGTGCGTGAGGATCGACAGCCCGTCCAGCCCTGGCAGCAGAACGTCCATCAGCACCAGGTCGAACGCCCGGTCACGGGCCAGTTGCAGACCTTGCTGGCCATTCTGGCACCAGGTGACCTCAAAGCCGCAGCGGCCCAGGTGTTCATGGACGTAGGCGCCCAGCACGGGGTCGTCTTCGATGGTCAGGATACTGGGTAGGCCAACGGCTGCGGGATTCATTAGCGTCTGCAAGTCATTCTCAATGACTGATTATTCAAGATTAAAGTGTTACAGGCAATCGCCGGTCGCCGCGCAATGGCCCGAAGATTGCGACGTGTCATCAATTTACGAGATTCCTGCCGGCGCAAATGGCTACACTGCGCAGGTGGCGCGGGCCGGATGCCGGCGTGGTGATTGATATCAATGTGGTAGCAGGAGAGTGGCGTGCTTAGAAGAATGGGAATAAAAGGCCGCGTACTGTTGCTGACTTTATTGCCGACCAGCCTGATGGCCCTGTTGCTGGGGGGCTATTTCACTTGGATGCAGCTCTCCGAGCTCCAGACCCAGTTGCTGCAACGCGGTGAAATGATCGCCGAGCAGTTGGCGCCGCTGGTCGCCCCCGCACTGAGCAGCAGGAACACCGATCTGCTGGAACGCATCGCGACCCAATCGCTGGAACAACCGGACGTGCGCGCGGTGTCGTTCCTGGCGCCGGACCGCTCGTCCCTGGCCCATGCCGGCCCGACCATGCTCAATCAACCGCCTACCGGCAACAGTTCGCACCTGCTGCAGCGTACCGGCAATGACGCCACCCGCTACCTGATGCCCGTATTCGGCCGCCATCGCAACCTGGCGGGCGAGGTCATTCCGGACGAGTCCGACCGCCTGTTGGGCTGGGTCGAGGTGGAACTGTCCCACAACGGCATGTTGCTGCGCGGCTATCGCAGCCTGTTCGCCAGCCTGATACTGATCGCGATCGGCTTGATCGGCACGGCGGCACTGGCGCTGCGCATCAGCCGCACCATCAATTCGCCGATCGGCCTGATCAAGCAAGCCGTGGCCCAGCTCAAGGACGGCAACCTGGAAACCCGCCTGCCACCCTTGGGCAGCCAGGAGCTGGATCAGTTGGCGTCGGGCATCAACCGCATGGCCGAAACCCTGCAAAATGCCCAGGAAGAGTTGCAGCACAGCATCGACCAGGCCACCGAAGACGTGCGCCAGAACCTGGAAACCATCGAGATCCAGAACATCGAGCTGGACCTGGCCCGCAAGGAAGCCCTGGAAGCCAGCCGGATCAAATCGGAGTTTCTGGCCAACATGAGCCATGAAATCCGCACGCCGCTCAACGGCATCCTTGGGTTCACTCACCTGCTGCAAAAAAGTGAGCTGTCGCCACGCCAGTTGGACTACCTGGGCACCATTGAAAAATCCGCCGACAATCTCTTGGGCATCATCAACGAAATTCTCGACTTCTCGAAGATCGAGGCCGGCAAACTGGTGCTCGACAGCGTGCCCTTCAACCTGCGCGACTTGCTGCAGGACACCCTGACCATCCTCGCCCCCGCCGCCCACGCCAAACAGCTCGAACTGGTCAGCCTGGTCTATCGCGACACGCCGCTGGCCCTGGTGGGCGACCCGCTGCGCCTCAAGCAGATCCTGACCAACCTGGTGAGCAACGCGATCAAGTTCACCCGCGAAGGCACCATCGTTGCGCGGGCGATGATCGAGGATGAACAGGAAGACAGCGTGCAGCTGCGCATCAGTGTGCAGGACACCGGCATCGGCCTGTCCAACCAGGACGTGCGTGCCCTGTTCCAGGCCTTCAGCCAGGCGGATAACTCATTGTCGCGCCAGCCGGGTGGCACAGGCTTGGGCCTGGTGATTTCCAAGCGCCTGATCGAACAGATGGGTGGCGAAATCGGCGTCGACAGCACACCGGGCGAAGGCTCGGAGTTCTGGATCAGCCTGAACCTGCCCAAGACCCGCGACGATGTCGAAGACCTGCCCGGCGCGCCGTTGCTGGGTCGCCGCGTGGCCGTGCTGGAAAACCACGAATTGGCGCGTCAGGCCCTGCAGCACCAGTTGGAAGACTGCGGCCTGGAAGTCACGCCGTTCAACACCCTGGAAAGCCTGACCAACGGCATCACCAGCGCGCATCAGACCGAACAGGCAATTGACTTGGCGGTGCTCGGCGTCACCGCCAACGACATCCCGCCCGAGCGCCTCAACCAGCATTTGTGGGACCTCGAACACCTGGGCTGCAAAGTGCTGGTGCTGTGCCCCACCACCGAACAAATGCTGTTCAACCAATCGGTGCCCAACCCCAACAGTCAGTTGCAGGCCAAACCCGCCTGCACGCGCAAGCTGCGCCGCGCTTTGGCCGATCTGATCAGCCCGCGGCCCTCGCGCAGCGAGCCGGGTGAACCGTTGTCCAGCCGTGCGCCGCGTGTGCTGTGCGTGGACGATAACCCGGCAAACCTGTTGCTGGTGCAAACCCTGCTGGAAGACATGGGGGCCAAGGTGCAGGCCGTGGACAGCGGCTATGCGGCGATCGACGCCGTGAAGCAGGAAACCTTCGACCTGGTGCTGATGGATGTGCAGATGCCCGGTATGGACGGGCGCCAGAGTACCGAAGCGATTCGCCAATGGGAGAGCGAACGCCATGGCACGCCGCTGCCGGTGGTCGCCCTCACCGCCCATGCCATGGCCAACGAAAAACGGGCCCTGCTGCAAAGCGGCATGGACGATTACCTGACCAAACCCATCAGCGAGCGGCAGCTGGCCCAGGTGGTGCTCAAATGGACCGGCCTGGCCCTGCGCAACCAAGGGCCGGAGCGCGCCACCGAAGGCCTTGGCCCAGGCGTGCAGTTACTGGTGCTGGACCACGATGAAGGCCTGCGCCTGGCCGCCAACAAGGCTGACCTGGCAGCCGACATGCTCGCCATGCTGCTGGCCTCGCTGGAAGCCGATCGGCACGCAATCACGCTCGCCCGTGAAGCCAATGACAACCACGCGCTGATCGAGCGCGTCCACCGCCTGCATGGCGCCACACGCTACTGCGGCGTGCCGCAATTGCGCGCGGCCTGCCAACGCGCCGAAACCCTGCTCAAGCAGGACGACGCCAAAGCCATGGCCGCATTGGATGAGCTGGACATGGCGATCGCGCGATTGGCCAGTGAGGCGCGGGTCAGCGCCTGACCCATTTCGTATGGCAGTCACTCAACCCTGTGGGAGGGGGCTTGCCCCCGATTGCTGGGTGTCAGCTGCAATATTTGTAACTGATACACCGCTATCGGGGGCAAGCCCCCTCCCACATTTAGTCAGCATTTCCAAGGTATAAAGTGCAGGGAGCTTTTTAATGCGCGTGATCCTTTTCAGCAGCCAGGCCTACGACCGTGACAGTTTTCTCGGTGAGCCGCGCCCTCAGGGCATCGAGCTGCAATTCCAGCCCGCCCGCCTCAACCTCGACACCGTCGCCCTGGCCCAACAGCACGAGGTGGTCTGCCCCTTTATCAATGATGACCTCAGCGCCCCGGTGCTCGAACAGCTGGCCAAAGGCGGGACGCGCCTGATTGCGTTGCGCTCGGCCGGCTATAACCATGTCGACTTGCAGGCCGCCAAGCACCTGGGCCTGAGCGTGGTGCGCGTACCGGCCTACTCGCCCCACGCCGTGGCCGAACATGCCGTGGCCCTGATCCTGGCCCTCAACCGTCGCCTGCACCGTGCCTACAACCGCACCCGCGATGGCGACTTCAGCCTGCACGGGCTCACCGGTTTCGATCTGGTCGGCAAAACCGTCGGCGTGGTCGGCACCGGGCAGATCGGCGCTGCCTTCGCCAAAATCATGGCCGGCTTCGGCTGTCAGTTGCTGGCCTATGACCCCTTCCCCAATCCGCAGGTCCAGGCCATGGGCGCGCGCTACGTGAGCCTGCCCGAATTGCTCGCCGAAGCTCAGATCATCAGCCTGCATTGCCCGCTCACCGCCGACAGCCAGCACCTGATCAACACCGACTCCCTGGCGCACATGCAACCGGGCGCCATGCTGATCAATACCGGCCGCGGCGGACTGGTCCACACGCCGGCACTGGTTGAAGCGCTTAAAAACGGCCAGCTCGGTTACCTGGGGCTGGATGTGTATGAGGAAGAGGCCCAGCTGTTTTTCGAAGACCGTTCGGACCTGCCCCTGCAAGACGACGTGCTCGCCCGCCTGCTGACCTTCCCCAATGTGATCATCACCGCGCACCAGGCCTTCCTGACCCGCGAGGCACTGGCGGGGATCGCTGGCACTACGCTGGCCAATATTGCGGCATGGGCAGAGGGCCGTGCGCAGAACCTGGTCGAGGGATGATCAGCGGTCACATACCGGGCTCATGATGAGCCAGCACCCGTGATAGGATGCCGCGCCTATTTGGAGGATCCATGGCCGAACACGATTTCCGCTTCAGCTTGCTGAGCCCGCAACACACCCTGATCGAATGCCGCGCCCTGGTGCCGGGCCGCTATCAAGTCACCGGCAATGGTGGTTCGATCAAGCATGGCGACGTGCTGATCGTCACCCTGCGCGGCAGTAAAACCCTGTCGATGCGCCTGACCGTGGAAGGTGACGCGCGCTACTCCATCCGCCCGGCGGGCCAATGGGTCGCCATGGCCCAGGGGCCGAAATTCGGCGAGCTGGAGATTCACACCTGGAAGGTCAATTGCGACAGCTGCGACAGCGTGCTGGAGTTTGAATTCGCGGTGGAAACCAAGCTCACCAAGGAACCGCTGCAGCCAGCCGCCAATGCGCGCATCAAAGCGCTCGGCTGGGCCAGCGAAAGCGACAAGCACCGCTGCCCGAAATGCCAGCAGGCCGCGCAATGAAGCGCCTGCTGCTGCTCGCCGCCGTGGGGACGGCCTTGAGTGGCTGCGCCGGTGATGCGGTCAAGCTCAAGCAGGATCACAGCTACGTGGTGGAATGGATCGGCGAGCGGCCCTTGATGGACTACGCACACCTGACCGTCACCCTTGGCGCCGATGGTCGCGCCTATGGCAACGGCGGCTGCAACCATTGGTTTGCGCCGTACACCCTTGAAGGCAACACGCTCAGCTTCGGCCCGATCGGCAGTACCCGCAAACTGTGCGCCGAGGCGTTGATGGAGCAGGAGCACCGCTTCTTCCAGGCCCTGCAAGGCGTACAGCGCTGGGACATCTCACCGATCGAGCAGACCCGCTTCTGGCCCGCCGACGGCAAGCCGATTCGGCTGTGGCTCGAAGAAGGCTGATATCCCCAGTCGCTGAATCAATGGGGATCCAAATGTGGGAGGGGGCTTGCTCCCGATTGAGGTGGGTCAGCTGAATAATTTCTGGCTGATACACCGCTATCGGGGGCAAGCCCCCTCCCACATTTGTTTTGAGTTGGTTTTTTAACCGCGCAGCGCCTTGAGCTTGGCCAACACCCCTTGCGCCGTCTGCTCACCCATCAGTTGCTCACGCACCTTGCCCTTGTCATCGATGATGTAGGTCACCGGCAGCGCCTCGCTGCGGGGAATATCGAAGATCGCTTCGGGGTTCTGCGCCAGTACGGTGAACTTGATGCCCAGCTTGTCGCTGGCCGCTTTGAGCTCTTCACCCTGCACATTGTCGAAATTGACCCCGAACACGCCCACGTTCTGCGCTTTGAGCTGCTCGGCCAGGGCGTTGAGTTCGGGGATTTCCGTGCGGCACGGGCCGCACCATTCAGCCCAGTAGTTGACCACCAGCCACTGCTTGTCGAGGCGTTCGGCCGGCACTTTCTGGCCGTACTGGTCCACGCCGTAATCGTTACCGCAGCCGCTGAGCAGCAGGGTTGTGATAATCGCCAATGCACCGATCAGTCGCCTTGTCATGGGGTAATCCTTCGTAAAAATGAACGTTGGCTGCGGCCTATCGCCTCTTACGGTTTAAGGACGGCCCGCAGCGCAGGTAGAATACCCGCCACCTTACGCAAGATGCGACCCGCACATGACCGATCTGACGCTTTATCACAACCCGCGCTGCTCGAAATCCCGCGGTGCGCTTGAACTGCTCGAAGCACGCGGCTTGACGCCCACCGTGGTGCGCTACCTGGAAACCCCACTGAACGCTGCGCAGATAAAGGCCCTGCTGGCCAAACTCGGCCTTGGCGCACGCCAATTGCTGCGCACCGGCGAAGAGGAATACAAAAGCCTCAACCTGGCCGACGCCAGCCTCAGCGAAGCGCAACTGATCGCCGCCATCGCCGAACACCCCAAGCTGATGGAACGCCCGATCCTGGAAACCGCCGATAAAGCCATCATCGGCCGGCCGCCGGAAAACGTACTGGAGATTCTGCCGTGACGACGTCTTATGTGCTGGTGTTGTATTACAGCCGCAATGGCTCGGTCAGCGAAATGGCCCGGCACATTGCCCGCGGCATCGAGCAGGGTGGTATGGAAGCCCGGCTGCGCACCGTGCCGGCGATCTCCACCGAGTGCGAAGCCGTGGCGCCGAGCATTCCCGACGAGGGCGCCCTGTATGCCAGCCTGGATGACCTGAAGAACTGCTCGGGCCTGGCCCTCGGCAGCCCGACGCGTTTCGGCAACATGGCCGCGCCGCTCAAGTATTTCCTCGACGGCACCAGCAACCTGTGGCTCACGGGTGCCCTGGTGGGCAAACCCGCCGGTGTGTTCACCTCCACCGCCAGCCTGCACGGTGGCCAGGAAACCACGCTGATGTCGATGCTGCTGCCGCTGCTGCACCACGGCATGCTGATCACCGGCCTGCCCTACAGCGAACAGGCGCTGCTCGACACCCAGGGCGGCGGCACGCCCTATGGCGCCAGCCACCACGCCGGCCCTGACGGCAAACGCATGCTCGACCCCCATGAAATCGCCCTGTGCCGCGCCCTGGGCCTGCGCCTGGCCAAAACCGCCACGCTGTTGGAGAACGGCCGTGGCCAGGAAGCCTAAGGTACTGCCGCCCCAAGCGTGGCTGGAACCGCGGGTCAAGCTTGCACGCGCATTGAGCCTTGTGGCGTTTTTCGCCCTGGTCGGCTTGTTGTGCGTGTACTACCTATTCGTGGCCGACCTGCACGGGGCGCGCCCGTGGGTGATACTGCTGATCGAACTGGTGCCGCTGCTGGTGCTGGCGCCGGGGATGATCATGGGCAGCGCGCGCGGGCATTCGTGGATGTGCTTTGTGGTGAACCTGTATTTCATCAAGGGTGCACTGGCGGCCTATGACCCGAACCGGCAATGGTTCGGGGTGCTGGAGATGGCGGCGAGCCTGGCGCTGTTCTGTACGGCGTTGTTGTATGTGCGCTGGCGGCATCAGTTGAATCGGCGGCTGGCCGTTGAGCCACTGCCCACCTGATCACATCCCTGTGGCGAGGGAGCTTGCTCCCGCTGGGCTGCGTAGCGGCCCCAGGCTTTTGGGAGCGCTTCGCACTCCAGCGGGAGCAAGCTCCCTCGCCACGGAATGCCAGCACATGGTCAGTGATTGACGGTGTACGCCAACATCATCGACAACTGACACATCGGCCGTCCACTCTCGGCATGCCACTGGTTGAACGCGCCCTGCACGGTCGCCAGGTCGCGCAGGCTGGTGGGTGCCTTGTCGACGATCTTCTGTGCATTCAGTGCCGCCACCACGTCGTAGCTCGGCACGAAAGTGTCCTTGCCGACCATGCGCAAAAAGCGCGGTGCCGACAGCCCGCCAAGTTGATGGCCGTGCTTGCTCAGGTACTTCCACAGCCCGACGATATCGGTGACCGGCCACTCGGCGACAAACGCACCGAAGCTGCCCTTCTCCTGCTCGATGTCCAGGATCATCTGCGCATTGCGCGGCACGCTCTTGAGCTTGCCCAGGTGGCGAATGATCCGCGTGTCCTGCATCAGCCGCTCCAGGTGTTCGGCGCCCATCAGCACCACTTTTTCCGGGTCGAACCCGAAGAACACCTGTTCGAACGCCGGCCACTTGGCGTCCACCACGCTGTGCTTCAACCCGGCACGGAACACGCGCAGCGCCAGGGTCGACAGGTAGCGGTCATCGCTGATCTTGCGCAGTTGCGCCGGGGTCTTGGGTACCGGCAGATGGGCTTCCAGTTCGGCCGCTGAACCGAAACGGTTCAAACAATATTCGTGCAGCCATTTGTAGTCGCGCATGCCCTCTCCTGGCAGTTGAAATGAAAACGGCGCCCGTAAGCGCCGTCTTTCAGAGCGTTGTAGAACGTTAGAGGTTCACTACGTTGACGAAACGCGATGCGGCGGTTTCATCGATTTTAAGGCTGGTGAAGTCAAACAGGTTGCGGTCGGCCAATTGCGACGGGATCACATTCTGCAGGCTGCGGAAGATGCTTTCGGTACGCCCTGGCGTCTTGCGCTCCCAGTCCAGCAGCATGTCCTTGACCACCTGGCGCTGCAGGTTTTCCTGGGAGCCGCACAGGTTGCACGGAATGATCGGAAATTGCTTGAAGTCGGAATACGCCTGAATGTCCTTCTCGTTGCAATACGCCAGCGGGCGGATCACCACGTTGCGCCCGTCATCGGCGCGCAGCTTGGGCGGCATGGCCTTGAGCGAACCGTTGAAGAACATGTTCAGGAAGAAGGTCTCGACGATATCGTCGCGATGATGCCCCAGGGCCATCTTGGTTGCGCCAATCTCGTCGGCGAAGGTATAGAGCGTGCCACGCCGCAGGCGCGAGCACAGCGAGCAGGTGGTCTTGCCTTCGGGAATCAGCTGCTTGACCACCGAATAGGTGTCTTTCTCGACGATGTGGTACTCGACGCCCAGTTCCTCGAGATAGGCCGGCAGCACATGCTCGGGAAAGCCCGGCTGCTTCTGGTCCATGTTGACGGCGACAATCTCGAACTTGATCGGCGCAACCTTTTGCAGGTGCAGCAGCACATCGAGCAAGGTATAGCTGTCTTTGCCGCCGGAGAGGCAGACCATCACCTTGTCGCCATCCTCGATCATGTTGAAATCGGCGACGGCTTCACCGGCCAGGCGACGCAGGCGTTTTTGCAGTTTGTTCTGATTGACCGTAAGAGTGCCCATGGCGCTTGGATCCGCTGGAAGTGTGTGACGAAAAGCGGGGTATTTTAACGATATGAGCAACCAAGTCCAATGTGGGAGGGGGCTTGCCCCCTCCCACCCTTGAATGCATGGCCAGTCACAGACCGCGCCGCGATTAGCACCCGTGTTTACAGCGCGATTTACTCTAAAGGCCCTACGGTTTTCCCGGACATCACTTCCTATACTGCGACGTGAGGTCGCACAACTATCCAGACCTTGCAGGCCATTTGGCCGGTGGGCGCTCCGATGCGGGGCGATAGTAATAACGACAGGAGTGACTGGCATGATCCATCACGTCGTGGGGCTTTTTACCCATCCCGACCAGGAATGGCGGGAAATTCGTGGCGATAAAGAAGAAAGCATCAGCCACATGTACCTCACCCATACCCTCGTTCTCGCGGCGATCCCCGCCGTTTCTGCGTTTATCGGCACTACCCAGGTGGGCTGGGTCATCGGCAACCGTGCCCCGGTCATGCTGACCCAGGAAAGCGCGCTGTGGATGACCCTGATGTCGTACGCGGCCATGCTCGGCGGCGTGGCGGTGATGGGCGCGTTCATTCACTGGATGGCCCGCACCTATGACGCCAACCCCAGCATGGCGCGCTGCGTGGCTTTTGCTACCTACACGGCGACACCGCTGTTCATCGGCGGCTTGGCGGCGCTTTATCCGCACATGTGGCTGGGCATGGTCGTAGGTACGGCGGCGATCTGCTACACCGTGTATCTGCTGTACGTTGGGTTGCCGACGTTCATGAGTATTGACCCGGATGAAGGCTTTCTGTTTTCCAGTTCGGTACTGGCCGTGGGCCTGGTGGTGCTGGTGGCGATCATGGCGTTTACCGTGATCGTCTGGGGCCTGGGCGTTGGGCCGATCTACACCAGTTAGCCCTTTTACCGCAGGCAAAGCCACCGACAAGGTGGCTTTGTGCGTTATGCATGACCATTCGGCGCCTGACAGATTCGGAAACACCCTGCTTTGCGGCATACTGGGCGTCTCTGGAGATATGTACAGCATGCCCGAGCAACTCAATACCCGCGTCGAAGATTGTTTCCTGCAAGCCGAATCCTTTTTCAAACGAAGCTTCAAACGCCCCAAGGTCAGCCTCAAGCTGCGGGGCCAGAAAGCCGGTGTCGCGCATTTGCACGAAAACCTGCTGCGCTTCAACCCTCAGCTTTACCGTGAAAACAGCCAGCACTTCCTGAAACAGACCGTGGCCCACGAAGTGGCGCACCTGATCGCCCACCAGCTCTTTGGCGAGCGCATCCAACCCCACGGTGAGGAATGGCAGTTGATCATGCGCGGGGTTTACGAACTGCCGCCGGACCGTTGCCATACCTATGAGGTCAAGCGTCGTCAGGTGACCCGTTACATCTACCGCTGCCCGTGCGCCGACAGCGACTTTCCGTTTTCACCGCAGAGGCATGGGCTGGTGGGCCAGGGGCGGCGGTATGTGTGTCGGCGGTGCCGGCAGACGCTGGTGTTCACTGGGGAGACTCGGGTGGAGTGAGGGGCATCATCGGGGGCAAGCCCCCTCCCACATGTTGAATGTATTCACACATCAAAGTGTGGGAGGGGGCTTGAACTGGCACCAGAACAGTCACCCAATAACCTTGGCCTGGCGCAACTCCCCTATCCGCTGAGCACTGAACCCCAACTCCGCCAGCACTTCATCACTGTGCGCCCCTACGGCCACACCAATATGCCGGGGTGCCGGCAACCCCTCGGAGAACTTCAGCGGGCAGGCCATCTGCGCCTGGGTCGATCCGTCGCCCCTCGGCACCTGGCTGACCAGCGCCCGCGCCTTCAATTGCGGGTGCTCCAGGGCTTCACTCAGGCTCAACACCGGTTCCACGCACGCATCCACCTCAGCGAACAAGGTGCACAGTTCATCAAAGCTGCGCTTTTCGAATTCCACCTGCAGCGCCCGCTTGAGCGCCGGTTGCTGCTCAGGCTTCACGCTGTGCGCCGCGAGCTCCGGGCGCCCCAGGGTTTCGCACAATTGCTGCATGAATGCCGGCTCCAGGCTACCCACCGACATCCAGCGCCCCTCCCGCGTGCGGTAATAGTCGTAGAAACTGCCGCCATTGAGAAAATGGTTTTCCCGCTCCGGCTCCACCCCGCAGGCCAGGTAACCGGCGCCGGCCATGGCGTTCAGGCTGAACGAGCAGTCGGTCATGCTCACGTCCAGGTACTGGCCGACGCCGCTGTGCTGGCGCGCGATAACCGCCGCGAGCAAGCCCACCACCGCATGCAGAGACCCACCACCCAGGTCCGCCAGTTGCACGCCCAGCGGCAACGGGCCACTGTCGCGCCGCCCGGTATGACTGGCCACGCCAGCCACGGCCAGGTAGTTGATATCGTGGCCGGCGCGATCCCGGTAAGGGCCGGTCTGGCCGTAGCCGGTGATCGACACGTAGATCAGCCTGGGGTTGATCGCTTTCAATGCCCCGTAGCCCAGGCCCAGGCGCTCCATCACGCCGGGGCGGAATTGTTCGATGAGGATATCGGCGCCCTTGACCAGCTCAAGCACGATCTGCAGCGCCTCGGCCTGCTTGAGGTCCAGCGCCAGGCTGCGCTTGTTGCGATTGAGGTAGGCATGGCTTGCCGACGTGCCGCCATCATGGGGCGGCAGCACACGCAGCAAGTCCGGGCGCGTCGGCGACTCGATGCGCAGCACCTCGGCGCCCATGTCCGCCAACATCAGCGAGGCAAACGGGCCGGGCAACAGGGTGGAAAAATCCAGCACTTTGAGGGACGCCAAGGGACCTGTCATACACACTCCGTTTGCGATTCGACTGGCCACAGCGTAGTCAGCCTGCGGCACTGACGGCAATCGTCAGAACGATCAACCGCAGTGACCGTTTTGATCACGGCGGGCTTTTTCGTCGCGGCGGCTTTATCATTGGCCCACGTTTGTTGGCAGAGTCTTTCATGAAATTCGCGATTGCAGTGTTTAGCGCCGCCCACGCGCCCTCCTCGCGCCGCGCCCTGTTGTTCGCCCAGGCGGCCCTGGCCGGCGGGCATGAGATTGTGCGGCTGTTTTTTTATCAGGATGGCGTATACAGCGCGTCCAATAACATCGTCGCGCCCCAGGATGAGCAAGACATCGCCTGCCAATGGCGCGAGTTCGTCAGCGCCCACCAGCTCGACGGCGTGGTGTGCATCGCCGCTGCCCTGCGCCGTGGGGTGCTCAACGCCGAGGAAGCCACGCGCTATCAACGCAGCGCGGTAAATCTGGATGCGCCCTGGGCGCTGTCGGGCCTGGGGCAATTGCATGACGCCATCCAGGACGCCGACCGCCTGATCTGTTTTGGAGGCTCGTAAGATGGCCAAATCATTGTTGGTGATCAGCCGCCAGGCGCTGTGGTCCGGGCCAAGTGCACGGGAAGCGCTGGACATCGTGCTGGCCGGCGGCGCGTTCGATCTACCTGTCGGCCTGCTGTTTCTCGATGACGGTGTGTTCCAACTGGCGCCGCAGCAGGACGCAAAGGCCGTGCAGCAAAAGGATTTGAGCGCCAATCTGCAAGCCCTGGGCCTGTTCGGCATTGATGAGGTGTTCGCCTGCCGCCACAGCCTGGCCGAGCGCGGGCTGGCTTCGCCGGCAAGCGCCCAGGCGCTGGACAGCGCAGATATCTGCAAACTGATTGATCGTTACGACCAGGTGATGACCCTCTGATGGCGACCTTACATGTAGTCTCTCACTCCCCGTTCACCGATAGCCGCCTGGACAGCTGCCTGCGTGTCTGTGGCAGCGCGGACGCCATCCTGCTGTGCGGCGACGGCGCCTACGGCCTGCACAACCCGGCCCTGCCCACCAAGGGCATAAAGGTGTTCGTCCTGGCTGAAGACCTGCAGGCGCGCAACTTGCCTCTGCCGGACTGGGCCGACAGCGTGGATTATCCCGGTTTTGTGCAGCTGTCCATCGACTACGACAAGGTCAACAGCTGGCTATGAACACCCTGACCGTCGGCACGCGTACCCTGGAACTGGACAAGGACGGCTACCTCGTCGACCTCAACGCCTGGTCCGCCGAAGTGGCCACTGCCCTGGCGGCCGCCGAATCGCTGGAGTTGACCCCGGACCACTGGGAAATCCTCGAACTGCTGCGCGGCTTTTACGCTGAGTACCAGCTGTCCCCCGCCACGCGCCCGCTGATCAAGTACACCGCCTTGAAGCTCGGGGCGCAAAAGGGCAACAGCCTGCACCTCAACAAACTGTTCAACGGCACTCCCGCCAAACTCGCCGCCAAGCTGGCGGGCCTGCCCAGGCCGACGAATTGCTTATGACCGACTTTGCCCCCCTGACCCTCTCCACGCCCGAAGAACATCCGTTTGCGCCCTTCGTGCGCATCCTCGGCAAAGGCAAGCGCGGCGCACGCAACCTCACCCGTGAGGAAGCGCGCGAAGCCATGGGCATGCTGCTCGACGAAAAAGTCGAAGATACCCAGCTGGGCGCCTTCCTCATGCTGCTGCGCCACAAGGAAGAAAGCCCGGAAGAGCTCGCCGGCTTCACTGAAGCGGTGCGTGAACGCTTGCATGCGCCAGCCCTGAATGTGGACATCGACTGGCCGACCTACGCCGGCAAAAAGCGCCACTTGCCGTGGTTCCTGCTGGCGGCCAAATGCCTGGCGCACAATGGCGTGCGCATCCTCATGCACGGCGGCGGCGCGCATACTGCAGGCCGTTTGTACACCGAGCAGTTGCTGGAGCATTTGCAGATACCGCTGTGCCGCAATTGGCAGCAGGTCGAGGCGGCGTATGAACACGGCAACCTGGCGTTTATCCCGCTGGGCGATTGGGCGCCGCAGTTGCAGCGCATGATCGACCTGCGCAACACCCTGGGCCTGCGCTCGCCGATCCACTCCCTGGCACGTTTGCTCAACCCGCTGAATGCCCGTTGCGGCCTGCAAAGCATTTTCCACCCCGGCTACCAAGGCGTACACCGCGACGCCAGTGGCCTGCTGGGCGACAACGTGATTGTGGTCAAGGGCGATGGCGGCGAGATCGAAATCAACCCTGATACCCTCAGCCACTTGTATGGCACCACTGGCGGCCAGAGCTGGGACGAAGAATGGCCCGCCCTCTCCGCCCAGCGCCACGTCAAACCCGCGAGCCTGGAGCCTGAGCATCTCAAGGCCGTGTGGCGTGGCGATGTCGAGGACAGCTACCCGCAACTGGCCCTGATCGCGACCATGGCCCTGGCCTTGCGCGGCCTCGGACGCACGCGCGAGCAGGCATTCGAACTGGCCCAACAGTACTGGGATGCACGGGACAGATCGATTTAATCGATCATTCACCTCCGGTCTTTGCGCTTTTAGTTCGAACTCATCCCTTTAGACTGGGCTCCAACGCTTATTAGCCAAGGAGCCAGTCATGGGTTTGCTGATCGAAGGACATTGGAAAGACCAGTGGTACGAAAGTAGCGCGGACGGCGCTTTCCAGCGTGAACAGGCGCAACGCCGTCACTGGGTGACCGCCGATGGCCAACCCGGTCCGAGTGGCGAAGGCGGCTTCAAGGCCGAGGCTGGCCGCTACCACCTCTACGTGTCCCTCGCCTGCCCCTGGGCCCACCGCACCTTGATCCTGCGCAAGCTCAAGGGCCTGGAAGACCTGATTGACGTCTCCGTGGTCAGTTGGCTGATGCTGGAAAACGGCTGGACCTTCGACAAGGCCCACGGCTCCAGCGGCGACGCGCTGGACGGTTTCGACTTCATGCACCAGCGCTATACCGCCGACACCGCTGACTACACCGGTCGCGTCACGGTGCCGGTGCTATGGGACAAACAGCTCAAACGCATCGTCAGCAATGAATCGGCGGAGATCATCCGCATGTTCAACAGCGCGTTCAACGGGTTGACCGGCAACACCCTGGACTTCTACCCGCAAGCCCTGCGCCCGACCATCGACGCGCTGAACGAACGCATCTACCCGGCCGTGAACAATGGCGTGTACCGCGCAGGCTTCGCCACTTCGCAGCAGGCGTATGAAGCTGCGTTCGATGACGTGTTTGCCGAGTTGGACCATTTGGAGCTGCACCTGGGCGAGCATCGCTACCTGGCGGGCGAGTACCTGACCGAGGCGGATGTACGGCTGTTCACTACGCTGATTCGTTTTGATGCGGTGTATTACAGCCACTTCAAATGCAACCTGCGACGGATAGCCGATTATCCGAACCTGTCGAATTGGCTGCGGGAAATGTATCAGTGGCCGGGGGTGGCGCAGACGGTGGATTTTGAGCACATCAAGGGGCATTACTATGCCAGCCATCGCACGATCAACCCGACGGGGATTGTGCCGAAGGGGCCGTTGCAGCGCTTTGATACCGGGCATGACCGTCAGCGTTTGAGTGGCAAGGGCGTCTGGAGCTGATTCAAGGGATGTGGTGGGTTTGAAGGACTCATCGGGGGCAAGCCCCCTCCCACATTGGAATGCATTCCAGATGTGGGAGGGGGCTTGAGCTGATGCCAGTCAGTCAAGGCAACCGAGTACCCGTGGCCAGGGAGCTTGCTCCCGCTGGGCCGCGAAGCGGCCCCAAGCAATGGGCCTGCTGCGCAGTCCAGCGGGAGCAAGCTCCCTCGCCACAGGGTACTTCTTGACTGCCTGGCATCAGGGCTTGCCCCGATGCTTGTGTTCTCAGACCTGGGACTGAGCGCCTTCGAACCACTTGAGCTTTTCGCGCAACACCACCACCTCACCCACAATCACCAGCGTCGGCGCATGCACTTCATGCTCGGCCACCATGCGCGGCAGGTCCGCCAGGGTGCCGGTGAACACGCGCTGGTTGGAGGTGGTGCCCTGCTGAATCAACGCCGCCGGCGTGTCCGCCGAGCGTCCGTGCTTGATCAGCTGTTCGCAGATGATCGGCAAGCCAATCAGGCCCATGTAGAACACCAGGGTCTGCGACGGTCCCACCAGGTCCTGCCAGGGCAAGTCCGATGTGCCGTTCTTCAAGTGCCCCGTGATGAAGCGCACCGACTGCGCATAGTCGCGGTGCGTCAGCGGAATGCCCGCGTACGCCGCGCAACCACTGGCCGCCGTGATGCCCGGCACCACCTGGAACGGAATGCCATGGGCCGCCAATTCTTCGATTTCTTCGCCGCCACGCCCAAAAATGAACGGGTCGCCGCCCTTGAGGCGCAGCACGCGCTTGCCCTGCTTGGCCAGGTCCACCAGTTGCTGGTTGATCTGGTCCTGGGGCACGGCGTGCTCGGCGCGTCGCTTGCCGACATACACCCGCTCGGCATCGCGACGGCACAGGTCCAGAATCGCCGGAGCCACCAAACGGTCGTACAGCACCACGTCGGCCTGCTGCATCAGGCGCAAGGCGCGGAAGGTCAGCAGGTCAGGATCGCCTGGGCCTGCGCCCACCAGGTACACCTCACCCGGTGCGTAAGGCGGAGCACCATTGACCTTTTCGATCAACAGGCGCTCGGCCTCATCGCCCTGCCCGGCCAGTTGGCGGTCGGCAATCGGGCCCTGGAAGACTTCTTCCCAGAATGCCCGACGCTGCTGGACGTCCGGGTACAAGCCTTTAACCTGGGCACGAAAACGCGCCGCCAACCCGGCCAACTGGCCATAGGTGGACGGAATCCAGGTTTCCAGCTTGGCCCGGATCAAGCGCGCCAGCACCGGCGCATCGCCGCCACTGGACACCGCGATCACCAGCGGCGAACGGTCGACGATCGCCGGGAAGATCACGCTGCACAAGGCCGGCGCATCCACCACATTGACCGGCACACAGCGACGCTTGGCATCACTGGACACTTGCGCGTTCAGTGGCTCATCGTCGGTTGCCGCGATGATCAGCACGCAACCGTCGAGGTCCGCCTCCTGATAACCGCGCAACGTCAGTTCCCCGCCACTGCCCAGCACCAGTTCACGCAACTGGTCTTCGATCTGGGGAGCAACCACCCGCAGCAACGCACCGGCATCGGCCAGCAGGCGGGATTTGCGCAAGGCAATCTCCCCGCCGCCGACGACCAACACACGACTGCCGCGCAGGTTATGAAACAGCGGCAGAAACTCCATTTAGCGAATGACCTCAACGCCGGCCATGTACGGCTTGAGCACCTCAGGTACGCGGATAGAACCGTCAGCCTGCTGGTAGTTTTCCAGCACTGCCACCAGCGTACGGCCTACCGCCAGGCCCGAACCGTTGAGGGTGTGCACCAGTTCCGGCTTGCCGGTTTCCGGGTTGCGGAAACGCGCCTGCATGCGGCGGGCCTGGAAATCGCCGCAGTTGGAGCACGACGAAATCTCGCGGTACTTGTCCTGGCTCGGCACCCACACTTCGAGGTCGTAGGTTTTCACGGCGCTGAAACCCATGTCGCCGGTGCACAGCGCCAATACGCGATACGGCAGCTCCAGCAGTTGCAGGACGCGCTCGGCGTTGGCGGTCAGGCCTTCCAGCGCTTGCATCGACTGGGAAGGCTCGACCACCTGGACCATCTCCACCTTGTCGAACTGGTGCTGGCGGATCATGCCGCGGGTGTCGCGACCGGATGCGCCGGCTTCACTGCGGAAGCACGGGCTGTGGGCGACAAACTTGAGCGGCAGTTGCTTGGCATCGAGGATTTCGCCAGCGACGATGTTGGTCAGCGACACTTCAGCGGTCGGGATCAGGTACAGATCGGCTTCGCCGTCGCGGCTGATCTTGAACAGGTCTTCCTCGAATTTGGGCAGCTGGCTGGTGCCCATCAGCGCCGGCGCCTGCACCAGGTACGGGGTGTAGGCCTCTTCGTAACCGTGCTCGGCGGTGTGCAGGTTGATCATGAACTGCGCCAGGGCACGATGCATACGAGCGATCGGTCCACGCAGCAAGGCAAAGCGCGCGCCGGACATTTTCGCGGCGGTTTCGAAATCCAGGCCGCCGGTCAGTTCGCCCAGGGCGACGTGGTCCTTGATCTCGAAATCGAAGGTTTTTGGCGTGCCCCAGCGGCGCACTTCAACGTTGCCGTCTTCGTCCTCGCCCACTGGCACGGATTCGTGCGGCAGGTTGGGGATGCCCAGCAGGATCGAGTCCAGCTCGGACTGGATCTTGTCCAGCTCGGCTTTACCGTCGGACAGCTCGGTGCCCATGCGCTCGACGTCCGCCATCAACGGCGCGATGTCTTCGCCGCGCTGCTTGGCCTGACCGATGGACTTGGAACGCGCATTACGCTCAGCCTGCAGTGCTTCGGTGCGGGTCTGGACGGTCTTGCGCTGTTCTTCCAGCGCTTCGATGCGCGCAACATCCAGGGCAAAGCCACGGGATGCCAGGCGGTCCGCTACGTCCTGAAGGTTGCTACGTAACAGTTTGGAATCGAGCATGTCGGTCTCTCGTTTATCAAAGTTTGGTCAAGGACAGGCCGGCCCAGGTGGCGAGCAGCCCGCCGAACACGCTGATGCCCAGGTACCCGAAGGCCGTCAGGGCCTGCCCGCTTTCCAGCAGGCGCAGCGTATCCAGTGAAAAGGATGAAAAGGTCGTCAGACCGCCTACAAAGCCGACAATCAAGCCGGCACGAATTTCAATCGGCACTTCCGGGCGTAACAGGAACCAGCCGTACAACAGCCCGATAATCAAACAGCCCACCAGGTTGACCGCCAAGGTCGCCGCATAGAAATGCCTTGGCCAATGGGCGCTGACCCAGGTACTGGTGGCGAAACGCAATAATGTACCAGCGATGCCGGCGATGGACACGGCAAGAATCGTCTTGAGCACTACTTTCTCCGCTGCCTTGGGCTGAGCCGGTCCAGTTGGGCCAGATGGTTGAGCTTTTCGCCGATCTTCAGCTCCAGGCCGCGGGGCACGGGCTGATACAGCGCCAGCGGCTCCAGCTCATCGGGAAAGTAATCTTCGCCGGCCGCATAAGCGTCCGGCTCATCATGGGCATAGCGGTATTCATCACCGTAACCCAGCTGTTTCATCAACTTGGTCGGCGCGTTGCGCAAGTGCATCGGCACTTCGAGGGAACCGTGTTCGGCCGCCGCGCGCAGCGCCGACTTGAAGCCCATGTACACCGCGTTGCTTTTGGGCGCGCAGGCCAGGTAGGTAATGGCCTGGGCCACCGCCAGCTCGCCTTCCGGGCTGCCGAGGCGCTCCTGCACGTCCCAGGCCGCCAGGCACAGGCTCAAGGCGCGCGGGTCGGCATTGCCGATGTCTTCGCTGGCCATGCGCACCACCCGACGCGCCAGGTACAACGGGTCGCAACCGCCGTCGATCATGCGCGCAAACCAGTACAGCGCGCCGTCCGGGTTGGAGCCACGGACGGATTTGTGCAGCGCCGAAATCTGGTCGTAGAACGCTTCGCCGCCCTTATCGAAACGCCGGCGCGTATCCCCCAAAAGGCTTTGCAGCAGGTCGACGCCGATTTCGCCGCCATCTTCGGCCAGGTCCGAGGCGTTCTCCAGCAGGTTGAGAAACCGCCGGCCGTCGCCATCGGCAGCGGTGAGCAGGATCTTGAAGCCTTCCTCGCTCACGCTTAACTGGCGCTTACCCAGCCCTTTGTCTTCGCTCAAGGCGCGCTGCAACAGCTTCTGCATCGCCGCTTCGTCGAGGCTCTTGAGCACGTACACGCGAGCCCGCGAGAGCAGCGCGTTATTCAATTCGAACGAAGGGTTTTCGGTGGTGGCGCCGATAAAGATCAAGGTGCCGTCTTCGACGTACGGCAGGAACGCGTCCTGCTGCGACTTGTTGAAGCGATGCACTTCGTCGACAAACAGGATGGTGCGCTTGCCGTACTGCCCGGCCTGCTGCTTGGCGACTTCCACCGCCTGACGGATCTCCTTGACCCCGGCCAGTACCGCGGACACCGTTTCGAAGTGCGCATCCGAGACCTTTGCCAGCAGCCGCGCCAGCGTGGTTTTACCCACTCCCGGCGGCCCCCAGAAAATCATCGAGTGCAGCGCACCCTGCTCCAGGGCTTCGCGCAAGGGCTTGCCGCGAGCGAGCAGGTGTTCCTGACCGACGTACTCATCCAGGTTGGTCGAGCGCAGGCGCGCGGCCAGTGGCTGGGCAATCGGGTCACTTCGAAACAGGTCCATGGGCAGCGTTTGAAACCTCTGGGAAATTTATTCCTGGATCACGTCGGCACCCTTGGGGATGTCGAACTTGAACTTGGACGCGGGCACCGGCTGGTTGGCCTTGACCCCGGAAAACAGGATATCGGTGCGCTGGCCGACGCTGTCGATCAAACGCATGTTGTTGATCACGCCGTTGCCAAATGACAGTTGCAGGCTGTCGAACAGCGTGTCCTTGGACTTGGGCTTGAGGGTGAATTCGATCACGTTGCTGGTTTGCTTGGAGGTGATGTCGAAGCTGTCGTTGATCTTCGACACATCCCCCGACAGCAGCAGCGCCGGTGTCTGGTTCAGACGTGGGTCGAGCTTCTTGATGGTCGCCTGTTCCAGGTCCGGGTCCCACAGGGTGACTTTCTGGCCGTCGGAAACGATGGTCTGCTCGGCCTTGCCTTCGGTGTGCCAGTAGAACAGGCCAGGACGCTGCACGGCCATTTCGCCCGCGGTTTCCTGCAACTGGGTGCCACCGGCGTCCAGGGTCAGCTGGGAAAAGCGCGCCGTCAGGGTCTGGGATTTGTCCAACAGGTTCTTCAGGCTGGCCACGGAAGCCGGGTCAGCGTGGGCCGAAACGGCGGTCAGGGCCAGTGCCGGCAACAACAGCATGCGGATAATGCGCATGGGAGTCCTCATTGAATGGTCAAGGCACGCCGCGTGCTGCCACGCGGCGCGGGATCAGTCGCGCATCTGCCCGGGGGCGATGATTTCACGCGAGCCGTTGGTGTTCATTGCGGTGACGACGCCAGCGTTTTCCATGGCTTCGATCATACGGGCCGCGCGGTTGTAGCCGATCTTCAGCTTGCGTTGCACGGCGGAGATCGAGGCACGCCGGCTTTCCAGCACGAACGCCACGGCTTCGTCGTACAGCGCGTCGGTTTCGGCGTCATCGTCGCCACCCCCGCTGCCGCCATCAAAGCCGCTGCCGGCCTCTTCGACGCCGGCGAGAATGTCGTCGTTATATTCCGGCGCGCCACGCAGTTTCCAGGCTTCCACCACGCGATGCACTTCATCGTCGGAAACGAAAGCACCGTGGACACGGATCGGCAGGCTGGTGCCGGGCGGCATGTAGAGCATGTCACCGTGGCCCAGCAGTTGCTCGGCGCCGCCCTGGTCGATGATGGTCCGCGAGTCGATCTTGCTCGACACCTGGAACGCCATACGCGTCGGGATGTTGGCCTTGATCAGGCCGGTAATGACATCCACCGACGGCCGCTGGGTCGCGAGGATCAAGTGAATCCCGGCCGCACGTGCCTTCTGGGCGATACGCGCGATGAGTTCTTCGACCTTCTTGCCGACGATCATCATCATGTCGGCGAATTCGTCGACCACCACCACGATGGTGGGCAGTTTGGTCAGCAGCGGCGCTTCGTCGTGAATGCTTTCGCGCTTGTACAGCGGGTCGGTCAGCGGCGTCCCGGCGTCCTGGGCTTCCTTGACCTTGGCATTGAAGCCGGACAGGTTACGCACGCCCATCTTCGCCATCAGCTTGTAGCGACGCTCCATCTCGGCAACGCTCCAGCGCAGGGCGTTGGCGGCGTCCTTCATGTCGGTCACCACCGGGCACAGCAGGTGCGGAATGCCTTCGTAGATCGACAGCTCAAGCATTTTCGGGTCGATCATGATCAGCTTGGCGTCATCCGGACCCGACTTGAACAGGATCGACAGGATCATCGCGTTCACACCCACCGACTTACCGGAACCGGTGGTACCGGCCACCAGCAGGTGCGGCATCTTCGCCAGGTCCGTGATCACCGGCTTGCCGCCGATGTCATGGCCCAGGGCCAGGGTGACCGGCGATTTGAAGTTGTCGTATTCCGGGGTCGACAGCACCTCGGAGAACCGCACGATCTGGCGGTCTTCGTTGGGAATCTCGATACCCACGGTGGTCTTGCCGGGAATCACTTCCACCACGCGCACGCTGGTCACGGCCAGGGAACGGGCCAAGTCCTTGGCCAGGTTGGAAATACGGCTGACCTTGACGCCCGCGGCCGGCTGAATCTCGTAACGGGTAATCACCGGGCCTGGGTGAATCGAGTCCACCGACACTTCGACGCCGAATTCCTTGAGCTTGATTTCCAGCAGGTGGCCGACGGCCGCCAGGGATTCCGGCGAGTAGTTGAGCTGTTTCTTTTCCGCCGGGTCGAGGATCGAGATCGGCGGCAAGGTGCCTTCGACGGCGCTGTCGATGAACAGCGGGGTCTGTTTCTCTTTCTGCACGCGGTGGCTTGGCTCCGGCGCCTTGGGTGGCGCGGGAGCGATCACTGGCGGCACCTGCTTCTCGCGGTCCGACATGTGCTTGCTCAGGGCCTGTTCGCGCTCGATCAGGCGTTCCTTGACCTTGGCCTGCTCGCGACGATCCGGCGTGCTGGGGGCCACCACCTCGTTGACGCGGGTGTCCACTTCGCGCAATTGCGCAACCATCTGCTTGCGCTCGACACGCGCGGCCCACCAGCGGTTGGCGGCGCCCTGGAACAATTCGAACAGGTCAAGGGTGATCTTGCCGGTCACGTCCATCACCTTGAACCATGACAGGTCGGTGAATACCGTGAGACCGAACAGAAACAGCGCGATGAACATCAGCGTGCTGCCCTGGATATTCAGGGTGCGACGCGCCAGATCGCCCAGGCTTTCGCCCAGCGCACCGCCCGCGCCCGCCGGCAGACCGGTGGGTGCATGGAAATGGATATGCGCCAGGGCCGCGCCGGACAACACCAGAAAGACCAGCCCGATCAGGCGCCAGGAGAACAGCCAGCCGCTCCACTGCCACGGCTCATGACGCTGGCGGAAGATCTGCCAGGTCTTGATCGCCAGCAGCAGCGGAAAGATGTAGGCGAAATAACCGAGGATCATGAACAGGATATCGGCGCTGTAGGAACCCACAGGGCCACCGAAATTCTGCACATCGTCGATTTTGCTGTTATGGCTCCAGCCGGGATCGTCCTTGCCATAGGTCAGCAGGGCCATCATCAGGAACAGGCACAGCGCGCCGATAGCGATCAGCGCGCCTTCCTTGAGTCGGTAATGCAGGTGCTGGCGCCAGGCCGGCACGACTGCTGCTTTGGGTGTTGCGGCGGATTTCTTCAAAACGGGTCTTTTCCTGCGCCTTTTAGCGCGTCCATCTGTTGAATGACTGCACACGACTGCTCTATCCCGAGCAGGTGAAAAATGACGAATGTTACTGAATCTACTTTTAACACCGTGCAACCCATAGGCGAAACGGCGATAACGCCACAATCGCCGCATTGTACGGGTTTGCGTGCGCGATGCCACGCACTTGCCCGTCACGCGGCGAACTCAACCCTCCAGGCGTTGCAGCAGGGCCAATTTGAGCATGCATTGTCTTTGCTGACAAAGGCTTATGCGCTGTATTTGCCAATCCAGGCAAGCTTGGCAAATGGCCTGCATTGGCCAGCCCCGTTTACGACCGCACCTTGTGCACAGAGTTGCAGAAACACCCCTACACGCTAATCCAGGCGAAAAGCCCTTTCGGGCTGGCCCCGTGGCGCTGGGTCGACAATAATCATGCCTTGGGGGCAGGCACCCGACCTGCCACTCCCCTCCCCTTCCGTAAGCCTGGATGCCATGCTGACCTGGTTACAACGCGACACCCTGACTTTTCCGCCACTGGCCAAGGCCATGCGCGAACCCAACGGTCTGCTTGCCGCCGGCGGCGACCTCTCGGCCGAACGACTGATCCAGGCCTATCGCCACGGCTGCTTTCCCTGGTTCTCTGAAGGCCAGCCGATCCTCTGGTGGTCGCCGGACCCACGTACGGTGATATTTCCCGACGAGCTGCACGTCTCGCGCAGCCTTGGCAAATTATTGCGCCAACAGCGTTACCGCGTGACCTTCGATCAGGATTTCGCCGCGGTTATCCGAGCCTGCGCCGCGCCGCGCGCCTATGCAGATGGCACCTGGATCACCGAAGGCATTCAGAGTGCTTACCTGGAGCTGCACCAGCGCGGTTACGCCCACTCCGTTGAGGTGTGGGACCAGGGCGAACTGGTCGGGGGCCTGTACGGCCTAGCCATGGGCCAATTGTTTTTTGGCGAGTCCATGTTCAGCCGCGCCGACAACGCCTCCAAATTCGGCTTTGCCACGCTGACCCGGCAATTGCAGGCCTGGGGCTTTGTGCTGATCGACTGCCAGATGCCCAACGATCACTTGCATAGCCTGGGCGCACGCGCCATACCGCGCAGTGAGTTCGCGCAGTTTCTGCACAATCATCTGGACCAGCCCAGCTCTGGGCCGTGGGTTTCTTAGGCGACATCCGCGTACCTGGCTTACACTTATTTCAAAGCTTATCCCGAGGGTTGATCATGACCGAGCTGGCACGCTTGAAGTTCTATGCCACTCAAGCCCACTCTTGCAGCTATCTGCCCGACGAGCAGGCGACCACGCTGTTCCTCGATCCCAGCCAGCCCATGGACGTGCATGTGTACGCCGACCTGTCCGAGATGGGTTTTCGGCGCAGCGGCGATCATCTGTACCGCCCCCACTGCCAGAACTGCAACGCGTGCGTGCCAGCGCGTATTCCGGTGGCGCAATTTCTGCCGGACCGTAACCAGAAACGCATCCTCAAGCGCAATGCCGACCTGACGGTGACCGCGGTCAAGCCGCAGTACAGCGAAGAATATTTCGACCTTTATCAACGCTACATCGAACAACGCCACGCCGACGGCGATATGTTTCCACCCAGCCGCGATCAGTTTTCGACGTTTTTGGTGCGTGACCTGCCTTTTTCGCGCTTCTACGAATTTCGCCTCGACGGGCGGCTGGTCGCCGTGGCGGTAACTGACCTGCTGCCCAATGGCCTGTCGGCGGTGTACACCTTCTACGAACCTGCTGAAGAACGCCGCAGCCTGGGGCGCTTTGCGATTCTCTGGCAGATCGGTGAAGCGCTGCGCCTGGAACTGGAGGCGGTGTACCTCGGATACTGGATCAAGAACTGCAAAAAGATGAACTACAAGACCCAATATCGGCCCATTGAGCTGCTGATTAATCAAAGATGGGTCACGCTTAACTAGAACCCCTTGGCTTGAACACCCTTTTTCGGGCACAATGCACGCCGCTTTTGCCTGGCGCAGTTGCACCGGGCCATTCACTGGATACCGAGGGCTTTACTGCATGTCGAAAGAAGACAGCTTCGAAATGGAAGGCACTGTCGTCGACACCCTGCCCAACACCATGTTTCGTGTGGAGTTGGAAAATGGGCACGTCGTAACCGCGCATATCTCCGGCAAGATGCGCAAGAACTACATTCGTATTCTTACCGGTGACAAAGTGCGCGTCGAGCTGACGCCCTATGACTTGAGCAAAGGGCGCATCACTTACCGCGCTCGCTAAGCAAGTCAATACAAAACGCCCGGTTATGCCGGGCGTTTTTGTGTGCGCAGTATTTACCTGACACCTGAAAACCAATGTGGGAGGGGGCTTGCCCCCGATTGCAGTGGGTCAGTCAGTACACGGGTGACTGATATACCGCTATCGGGGGCAAGCCCCCTCCCACATTTGAACTTCGTCGTTTTGGTAATGGCGTTCCAGCAAAAAGGCGCCTTTCGGCGCCTTTTGTTATTGCAGGAACGATCAGGCCATTTCAGCCGTGGTTTCGAACTCGAAGGTCAGCTCGCCGTCCTTCAGGTCGATGTGCACCACGCCACCATGGTCGGAAAGCTCGCCGAAAAGGATCTCTTCGGCCAGTGGCCGCTTGATCTTGTCCTGGATCAGGCGCGCCATCGGGCGAGCGCCCATTGCCGCGTCGTAGCCACCCTCGGCAATCCAGCTGCGCGCCGCTTCCGTCACATCCAGCTGCACGCGCTTGTCTTCCAACTGCGCTTGAAGCTCGGTGAGGAACTTGTCCACCACACTTTTGATGACCTCATGGCTGAGGCGACCAAACTGGATAATGGTGTCCAGACGGTTGCGGAACTCCGGCGTAAAGCTCTTCTTGATCACTTCCATCGCATCGGAGGAGTGATCCTGATGGGTAAAGCCGATCGACGCCCGCGCAGCGGTTTCAGCGCCGGCGTTGGTGGTCATGATCACGATCACGTTGCGGAAGTCCGCCTTGCGCCCGTTGTTGTCGGTCAGGGTGCCGTGGTCCATCACCTGCAGCAGCAGGTTGAAGACTTCCGGATGCGCCTTTTCGATTTCATCGAGCAGCAATACGCAATGCGGCTGCTTGGTGATCGCCTCGGTCAACAGACCACCCTGGTCGAAGCCGACATAGCCCGGAGGCGCACCGATCAGGCGCGACACGGTGTGGCGCTCCATGTATTCGGACATGTCGAAGCGCACCAGCTCGATACCCATGGCCTTGGCCAATTGACGCGCCGCTTCGGTCTTGCCGACGCCGGTGGGGCCGGCAAACAGGAACGAACCCACTGGCTTGTCCGGCGACTTGAGGCCCGCACGCGACAACTTGATCGCAGTGGACAACGAGTCGATGGCCGCATCCTGACCGAACACGGTCAGTTTGAGGTCACGCTCCAGGTTACGCAGCAGCTCCTTGTCGGAACTGGTGACGTGTTTCGGCGGAATCCGCGCAATTTTCGCCACGATGTCCTCGACCTGCGGCACGTCGATGCGCTTCACACGTTTCTCGACCGGCTGCAGGCGCTGGTAGGCACCCGCTTCGTCGATCACATCGATCGCCTTGTCCGGCATATGCCGGTCATTGATATAGCGCGATGCCAGCTCAGCGGCCGAACGCAGCGCCTCATCGGTGTACTCGATGCCATGGTGCGCCTCGAAACGCCCCTTGAGCCCGCGCAGGATGCCAATGGTGTCTTCAACCGAAGGCTCGGACACGTCGACTTTCTGGAAGCGGCGCGCCAGGGCACGGTCTTTTTCGAAGATCCCGCGAAATTCCTGGAACGTGGTCGAGCCGATGCAGCGGATATCACCCGACGACAGCAGCGGCTTGAGCAGGTTGGACGCATCCATCACCCCACCCGATGCGGCACCGGCACCAATAATGGTGTGGATCTCGTCAATGAACAGGATCGCCTGCGGGCGTTTTTTCAGCTCGCCGAGCAACGCCTTGAAGCGCTTCTCGAAGTCGCCACGGTACTTGGTCCCGGCGAGCAATGCGCCCAGGTCCAAAGAGTAGACGACGCTGTTGGCCAGCAGGTCAGGGACCTGATTGTCGACGATACGCTTGGCCAGGCCCTCGGCGATCGCGGTTTTACCCACGCCCGCCTCACCTACCAGCAACGGGTTGTTCTTGCGACGACGCGCGAGGATCTGCGCTACGCGCTCAACCTCAAGCTCACGCCCCACCAGCGGATCGATCCGCCCCTGGCGCGCCAGTTCGTTGAGGTTGCTGGCATAGGCATCCAGCGGGTTGCTTGAAGAAGAAGACTCACCGCCTTCGTCGTCCTGCATATCCTGCTCACCCTCGGAATGATCGCCGTGCCCTGGCACCTTGGAGATACCGTGGGCGATGTAGTTAACGACGTCGATACGGGCAACGCTCTGCTGCTTGAGCAGAAACACGGCCTGGCTTTCCTGTTCGCTGAAAATTGCCACCAGCACATTGGCGCCCGTGACTTCACGCTTACCGGAGCTCTGTACGTGGAATACAGCACGCTGCAATACCCGCTGGAAGCCCAGGGTTGGCTGGGTCTCGCGGTCCTCGTCATGCACGGGGATCAGCGGCGTGGTGGAGTCGATAAACTCCTGCAGGTCATGCTTGAGTTTGTCGAGGTTGGCGCCGCACGCACGTAGAACGGTGGCGGCAGCTTCGTTATCCAAAAGTGCCAAAAGCAGGTGCTCGACGGTCATGAATTCATGACGCTTCGAACGAGCCTCCTTGAAGGCAAGATTGAGGGTGACTTCGAGCTCGCGGTTTAACATAGCTTCACCTCATACCCAAGTGGTCGGCGTTAACCGTCCTTCTCGATTTCACAGAGTAGCGGATGCTGGCTTTCCCTGGCGTACTGGTTGACCTGCATGGCCTTTGTCTCGGCGATGTCGCGGGTAAACACGCCACATACTGCCCGTCCTTCTGTGTGAACGGCCAGCATTACCTTGGTCGCCAACTCGCGGTTCAGGTTAAAAAACACCTCGAGCACTTCGACGACGAAATCCATCGGTGTGTAGTCATCATTGAACAAAACCACCTTGTACATCGGCGGCGCCTGTAAAGCAGGCTTGGCCTCCTGAACAGCAATGCCTGCAGAACCGTCGTCGTCATGTTCCTGATCCGGGCGATCCTGATTGAATGTTAGTCGAATCTGGCTATTTGCATGCATGGAAAGAAAGGTTCGTCAGTGGTTCAATTACAGTGGTGGGGGCGAGCTGTCAGAATTTCAACTCTGACCCTTTGGTCGCCTTGACTATCGGCAAATCGGTGTTACAACCAATAGAGCCCACAGTGGGTAAAAAAGGTCCGCGCAGTCAACCTTATTTATTCGGGTTAGGACGGATAGACAGGATGATACTCCAGTGATGGAGTCTGGTGCAGAGGGATAAGGGAATGGCTAGTGGTAAGGTCAGTTGGTTCAACAACGCCAAGGGGTTCGGGTTCCTTAGGACAGAAGGCTATGAAGAAGATATTTTCGTGCATTTCTCGCAGATAAAAATGGATGGGTATAAAACGCTGAAAGCGGGCCAGGCTGTACAGTTCGAAAAAATTGTCGAAGGGCCCAAAGGCAAGCAAGCCGAGGGCGTTTCTCCGTCCATCGACATTGCGAACGAAGCATCCGCAGGACTGGCCGATCAAGCTCAAGTAGAAAAGAAAGAAACTGCCTGACCCTCCGTCAGGGAAAAAACCGGCCACCGTATATCATCGGATGGCCGGTTTTCATGCACCCGCTTACATATGCTTGATCAGCGCATCACCGAAGCCAGACGACGAAACCAACGTGGCGCCATCCATCAGGCGTTCGAAGTCATAGGTCACAGTCTTCGCCGAAATCGCACCATTGGTGCCCTTGATGATCAGGTCAGCCGCCTCTACCCAGCCCATGTGCCGCAGCATCATTTCCGCTGAGAGAATCAACGAGCCCGGATTCACCTGATCCTTGCCCGCATACTTGGGCGCCGTACCGTGGGTGGCTTCGAACATGGCCACGGTGTCGGACAGGTTGGCGCCCGGCGCAATACCGATACCGCCCACTTCCGCCGCGAGGGCGTCGGACAGGTAGTCACCGTTGAGGTTAAGCGTCGCAATCACGTCATATTCAGCCGGACGCAGCAGGATCTGCTGAAGCATCGCATCGGCAATCGCATCCTTGACCACCACGTTCTTGCCGGTCTTGGGGTTCTTGAACTGCATCCACGGCCCGCCATCGAGCAGGGTCGCGCCGAATTCCTCGGCCGCCACTTCGTAGGCCCATTCCTTGAAGGCGCCTTCGGTGAACTTCATGATGTTGCCTTTGTGCACAATCGTCAGCGAGTCGCGGTCGTTATCCACCACATACTGCAGCGCCTTGCGCGCCAGACGCTTGGTGCCTTCCTTGGAAACCGGCTTCACGCCGATCCCGCAATCCTGGTCGAAACGGATCTTGGTGACGCCCATTTCCTCCTTGAGGAACTTGATCACCTTGATCGCCTCAGGCGAACCGGCCTTCCACTCGATGCCGGCGTAAATGTCCTCGGAGTTCTCGCGGAAAATGGTCATGTCCACATCGCCCGGTTTCTTGACCGGACTGGGCACGCCTTCGAACCAGCGCACCGGGCGCAGGCACACATACAGGTCCAGTTGCTGGCGCAGGGCCACGTTCAGCGAACGGATGCCGCCGCCGACCGGCGTGGTCAGCGGGCCCTTGATGGACACTACGTAATCCTTGACCGCATCCAGGGTTTCCTGGGGCAGCCAGGTGTCCTGGTCGTAGACTTGAGTCGCCTTCTCGCCGGCGTAGACCTCCATCCACGAGATCTTGCGCTTGCCGCCGTAGGCCTTTTCAACAGCGGCGTCGACCACCTTGATCATCACCGGGCTGATGTCGACGCCAATACCGTCACCTTCGATATAGGGAATGATCGGTTGGTCAGGAACATTGAGAGAATGGTCTGCATTGACGGTGATTTTGTCGCCGACTGCCGGAACCTGAATCTTCTTGTATCCCATGCTGAACTCCATCTATGGATTGAACATCTGGCTGCGTTCGAGCCTACTCCAGATATATGGCGACTGAAACCTTGCGCCATGCTCATTTGCATCGAAAACAGCATAAATTGTCGCCTACAAGCCTGAAACCAAAGGTAAAACCGCCAATCTTGAGCACAACGTGCAGCCTTGGGCAAACCCGGGCCACCTGCGACCTTTAGACCAATGGACGACGCACCTTTTGTATGAAGGCCCAGCGTAAGCATAGCGACCTATGTATAATGCCGCCGCTGACCCAAGAGTCACGACGGTTGACCGCTCTAGACAGTAGCCTTCAGCCAGAAAGCAGGACTATTACAATAGTCCAAACGCTTGACGCTCGACTGATGCAACCCAACATCACCGCGAAGAAACCTCGACATTTCGCTCATGGATGACTTTGAACGAACGCGCTCCACCCGGCGCATCTCGAGTTTCTGCGCACGCTTTCAGCAAAGAAGAGAGTTAATCCGAATATGCCCACCCGCTCGAAGATCATCTATACCTTCACCGACGAAGCCCCAGCCCTCGCCACCTATTCACTGCTGCCTATCGTAGAGGCCTTCACCGCTTCCGCTGATATTGCCGTGGAAACCCGCGATATTTCCCTCGCCGGGCGCATCCTCGCAAGCTTCCCCGAGCAACTGGGCGCCAAGGCCATCCCGGACCACCTCGCCGAACTGGGCGACCTGGCCGTTACGCCTGAAGCCAACATCATCAAGCTGCCTAACATCAGCGCCTCGACCCCGCAGCTGCAAGCCGCCATCAAGGAACTGCAGGCCCAGGGCTACGCCCTGCCGGACTACCCGGAAACCGTAACCACCGACGCGGAAAAAGAAACCCGTGCCCGTTACGACAAGGTCAAGGGCAGCGCGGTGAACCCGGTACTGCGCGAAGGCAACTCCGACCGCCGCGCGCCGCTGTCGGTCAAGAACTACGCACGCAAGCACCCGCACAAGATGGGCGCCTGGGCCGCCGACTCCAAGTCGCACATTGCCCACATGAGCAACGGCGACTTCTACGGCAGCGAAAAAGCCGTACAGATCGATGCCGCTGACGCTGTCAAAATCGAGCTGATCACTCAAGACGGCAGCGCCACCGTCCTGAAAGAAAAGACCACCGTACAGGCCGGCGAGATCATCGACACCGCCGTACTGAGCAAGAAGGCCCTGCGTGCGTTCATCGCCGCCGAGATCGAAGACGCCAAGAAACAAGGCGTACTGCTGTCGGTTCACTTGAAAGCCACCATGATGAAGGTCTCCGACCCGATCATGTTCGGCCAGATCGTTGCCGAGTTCTATAAAGACGCCCTGACCAAGCATGCGACCGTGCTGGAACAGATCGGCTTCAACCTGAACAACGGCATCGGCGACCTGTACGCCCGCATCAAGGCGCTGCCAGCTGACCAGCAGGCGCAGATCGAAGCGGACATCCAGGCCGTCTATGCCGCTCGCCCTGCCCTGGCGATGGTCAACTCCGACAAAGGCATCACCAACCTGCACGTGCCGAGCGACGTCATCGTCGACGCCTCGATGCCGGCCATGATCCGTGACTCCGGCAAGATGTGGGGCACCGACGGCCAGCTGCACGACACCAAGGCGGTGATCCCGGATCGCTGCTACGCCACCATTTATCAGGCGGTCATCGAAGACTGCAAGGCCAATGGCGCCTTCGACCCAACCACCATGGGCAGCGTGCCAAACGTTGGTCTGATGGCGAAGAAAGCCGAAGAGTACGGCTCGCACGACAAGACTTTCCAGATCAAGGCTGACGGAGTGGTCCGCGTCACCGACAGCAAGGGCAACCTGCTGATGGAACAGAAAGTCGAAGCCGGCGACATCTTCCGCATGTGCCAGACCAAAGACGCGCCGATCCAGGACTGGGTCAAGCTCGCCGTCAATCGCGCCCGCGCCAGCGACACCCCGGCCATCTTCTGGCTGGACCCTAAGCGCGCGCACGATGGCGTCGTGGTCGAGAAAGTTCAGGCCTACCTGAAAGACCACAACACCGAAGGCCTGGACATCCGCATCATGGCCCCGGTCGACGCGATGAAGTTCACCCTGGAACGCACCCGCAAGGGCCTGGACACCATCTCGGTGACCGGCAACGTACTGCGCGACTACCTGACCGACCTGTTCCCGATCATGGAACTGGGCACCAGCGCCAAGATGCTGTCGATCGTACCGCTGATGAACGGCGGCGGCCTGTTCGAAACCGGCGCCGGCGGTTCGGCACCGAAACACGTGCAGCAGCTGCTGGAAGAAAACTTCCTGCGCTGGGACTCCCTGGGCGAGTTCCTGGCCCTGGCCGCGTCCCTGGAGCACCTGGGCGTGACGTACAACAACCCGAAAGCCCTGGTACTGTCCAAGACCCTGGACCAGGCCACCGGCCAGTTCCTGGACAACAACAAGTCGCCATCGCGCAAAGTCGGCAACATCGACAACCGCGGCAGCCACTTCTACCTGGCGCTGTACTGGGCCCAGGCCCTGGCCGCCCAGAGCGAAGACACCGCACTGCAAGCGCAGTTCGGCGAACTGGCCAAGACCCTGGCCGAGAACGAAGCAACCATCGTTGCCGAGCTCAACGCCGTACAGGGCCAGCCAGTGGACATCGGCGGCTACTACGCGCCGAACCCGGAGCTGACCAGCAAGGCCATGCGCCCGAGCAATACGCTCAATGCGGCGATTGCCAAGTTGAAGTAAGGTTGTAAGGATGCAAAGAAGCCCCGGCCTTGTGCCGGGGTTTCTGTTTCCCGCGTTCAACTGAAGAAACCGAATCCAAATGTGGGAGGGTCAGTTAAGGCGAACACCAAACCTGTGGCGAGGGAGCTTGCTCCCGCTGGACTGCGCAGCAGGCCCATTGTTTGGGGCCGCTTCGCGGCCCAGCGGGAGCAAGCTCCCTCGCCACAGAGCTTCTCGCTTCTGCTGTCTCTTAACTGACTGGTATTGGGGCAAGCCCCCTCCCACACTGACCGCGATTCTGCTTGAAGAGCACGTTGCATCCTGAATCGAGAGGCATTCCATGACCTGGCAACCCCACATCACCGTCGCTACCATCGTCGAAGACAATGGCCGCTTCCTGATGGTCGAAGAACTCAAGGGCGGCCGCGCCGTGCTCAACCAACCGGCCGGCCACCTTGATCCAGACGAAACCCTCACCGAAGCCGCCGTGCGCGAAACCCTTGAAGAGACCGGCTGGGACGTCGAGGCCACCGGCATCGTCGGCATTTACCTGTACACCGCCCCGAGCAACGGCGTGACCTATCAAAGAGTCTGCTTTATCGCCAAAGCCCTGAAACACCACCCGGACTACCCACTCGACGAAGGCATCATCCGCGCCCGATGGCTGACCCGCGACGAATTGATGGCCTTGCGCGACGACTGGCGCAGCGAACTGATCATCCGCTGCATCGATGATTATCTGGCCGGTCAGCGCCACAGTCTGGAATTGATCCGCCCTTCTCTTTAGCCTTGCGGGCCCAGGCCTGCTAGAATCGCGTCCTTTTTCAAGACACCCGTTGATACCCTATGCGTGATCCAGCCCCTTCTGACACACAAAAGAAGCGCGTCATCGTCGGCATGTCCGGCGGCGTGGATTCTTCCGTTTCCGCCGTTCTGCTCATGGAGCAGGGTTATGAGGTGGAAGGCCTGTTCATGAAGAACTGGGAAGAAGACGATGGAACGGAATACTGCACTGCCATGGACGACCTCGCGGACGCCCAGGCGGTGTGTGACAAGATCGGTATCAAGCTGCACACCGCCAACTTCGCCGCCGAGTACTGGGACAACGTGTTCGAGCACTTCCTGGCCGAATACAAGGCTGGCCGCACGCCGAACCCGGACATCCTGTGTAACCGCGAGATCAAGTTCAAGGCGTTTCTCGACTACGCCATGATGCTCGGCGCCGACCTGATTGCCACTGGCCACTACGTGCGCCGCCGCGACATTGATGGTCGCACCGAGCTGCTCAAAGGCCTGGACCCGAACAAGGACCAGAGCTACTTCCTGCACGCCGTGGGCGGTGAACAGATCGCCAAGACCCTGTTCCCGGTGGGCGAGCTGGAAAAGCCCGAAGTGCGCAGGATCGCCGAGCAACACGGCCTGGCCACCGCCAAGAAGAAGGATTCCACCGGGATCTGCTTTATCGGCGAGCGCCGCTTCAGCGACTTCCTCAAGCAATACCTGCCGGCACAACCGGGCGAGATCCAGACCACCGAAGGTGAAGTGATCGGCCGTCACCACGGCCTGATGTACCACACCATCGGCCAGCGCCAGGGCCTGGGGATCGGCGGCTTGAAAGACGCCGGCGAAGAGCCGTGGTACGTGCTGATCAAGGACCTGGAAAACAACGTGCTGGTCGTCGGCCAGGGCAACGAGCACCCGCTGCTGTTCTCCGGCGCCCTGCTCGCTTCGGAAATCTATTGGGTCAACCCGATCGACCTAAGCACTCCGCGCCGCCTGACCGCCAAAGTGCGCTATCGCCAGAGCGACCAGCCGTGCACCCTGGAAAAAACCGCTACCGGCTACCGTGCCACGTTTGATGACCCGCAACGCGCGGTCACGCCGGGCCAGTCCGTGGTGTTCTATGACGGCGAAGTCTGCCTGGGCGGCGGTGTGATTGAAGTGGCGCAAGCCTGGAGCAACCCGGCATGAGCCCGACCCAGGAGCAATTGACCGCGCTGGGTGGGGTTTTCCTCGCCGCCGTACTGGTGGACAAGATCGCCAAGACCGGCCAGGTCACCGAGGCGGGCCTGACCTGCATGCTCGGCAGCCTGCTGATCCGCGACCCCAAGGACACCCTTGAAGTCTACGGTGGCGACGACCTGGCGCTGCGTGAAGGCTACCGTGCGCTGATCGGCGCCCTGGAACGCGACCCGAGCACCTTGCAGCGCGAGCCGTTGCGCTATGCATTGTCGATGCTCGGTCTTGAGCGCCAACTGGCCAAGCGCGAGGACATGCTTGAGACCATCGGCAAGCGCCTGCCGCAGATCCAGTCCCAGGTGGAGCACTTCGGCCCGGCCCACGAAAACGTGATCGCCGCCTGCGGCGCGCTTTACCAGGACACCTTGAGCACCTTGCGCCAGCGTATCCAGGTGCATGGCGACATGCGCAACCTGCAGCAACCGAACAACGCCTCGAAAATCCGCGCCCTGCTGCTGGCGGGGATTCGTTCGGCGCGCTTGTGGCGCCAACTGGGCGGCCACCGCTGGCAGCTGGTGATCAGCCGACGCAAATTGCTCAAAGAGCTTTACCCGTTGATGCGCAACGAATAAGTCGTATCAGCAGACCCTTTTCAAGCCGTTACGCGTAATACGCCGGTCAGTTGGCGACGGACCGGCGGATATTTTCATGTATGATACGCGCCCCATTTCGTTGCCCGACTGTCCGAGAACACCCCATGCAGCTTTCTTCGCTCACTGCGGTTTCCCCTGTTGACGGCCGCTACGCCGGCAAAACCCAGGCCCTGCGCCCAATTTTCAGCGAGTACGGCCTGATCCGTGCCCGTGTCCTGGTTGAAGTGCGCTGGCTCCAGCGCCTGGCCGCTCACCCTGCCATCAGCGAAGTGCCGGCGTTTTCCGCCCAAGCCAACGCTGTGCTCAACACCCTGGCGGAAAACTTCTCCCTGGAGCACGCCGAGCGTGTCAAAGAGATCGAGCGCACCACCAACCACGACGTCAAAGCCATCGAATACCTGCTCAAGGAGCAAGCGGCCAAGCTGCCGGAACTGGCCCAGGTCAGCGAGTTCATCCACTTTGCCTGCACCAGCGAGGACATCAACAACCTGTCCCACGCCCTGATGCTGCGCGAAGGCCGTGATGACGTGATGCTGCCCCTGATGCGCCAGACCGCCGACGCCATCCGTGAGCTGGCAATCCGTTTCGCCGCCGTGCCGATGCTGTCGCGCACCCATGGCCAGCCGGCTTCGCCGACCACCCTGGGTAAGGAACTGGCCAACGTGGTGTACCGCCTGGAGCGCCAGATCGCTCAAGTCGCCGCCGTGCCATTGCTGGGCAAGATCAACGGCGCGGTAGGCAACTACAACGCTCACCTGTCGGCCTACCCCGAGATCGACTGGGAAGCCAACGCCCGCGCCTTTATCGAAGACGAGCTGGGCCTGGGCTTCAACCCCTACACCACGCAGATCGAACCTCACGACTACATCGCCGAGCTGTTCGACGCCATTGCGCGCTTCAACACCATCCTGATCGACTTCGATCGCGATATCTGGGGCTACATCTCCCTGGGCTACTTCAAGCAGCGCACCATTGCCGGTGAAATCGGTTCGTCGACCATGCCGCACAAGGTCAACCCGATCGACTTCGAAAACTCCGAAGGCAACCTCGGCATCGCCAATGCGCTGTTCCAGCACCTGGCCAGCAAACTGCCGATCTCGCGCTGGCAGCGCGACCTGACCGACTCCACCGTACTGCGTAATCTCGGCGTGGGCTTTGCCCACAGCGTGATCGCGTACGAAGCCAGCCTCAAAGGCATCAGCAAGCTGGAACTCAACGAGCAGAAGATCGCCGCTGACCTGGACGCCTGCTGGGAAGTCCTGGCCGAGCCGATCCAGACCGTGATGCGCCGCTACAACATCGAAAACCCGTACGAGAAGCTCAAAGAATTGACGCGCGGCAAGGGGATCACCTCCGACGCACTGCAAACTTTCATCGACGGCCTGGACATGCCAGCCGCTGCCAAGGCCGAGCTGAAACTGCTGACCCCGGCCAACTACATCGGCAACGCCGTCGAACAAGCCAAACGCATCTGATCAGCGCACGACCCTTTAAGACGCCCGGCCGCGCCGGGCGTTTTTATTCCCGTCTTAAAAGTGCTTTTTTTCAATAGGTTACACATGAATCCTGATATTCCTCTTCAACTTCTGGGCGGCATCACGGCACGGGAATTCCTGCGCGACTACTGGCAGAAAAAACCACTGCTGATCCGCCAGGCCATCCCTGATTTCGAAAGCCCGATCGACGCCGACGAACTGGCCGGCCTGGCCCTGGAAGAAGAAGTCGAGTCGCGCCTGGTGATCGAACACGGCGAACGTCCGTGGGAGCTGCGTCGCGGCCCGTTCGCCGAAGACGCCTTCAGCACCCTGCCCGAGCGTGAGTGGACCCTGCTGGTGCAGGCGGTCGACCAGTTCGTGCCGGAAGTTGCCGAATTGCTCGAAAACTTCCGCTTCCTGCCGAGCTGGCGCATCGACGACGTGATGATCAGCTTCGCCGCGCCGGGTGGCAGCGTCGGTCCGCACTTCGACAACTACGACGTATTCCTGCTGCAGGCCCAAGGCAAGCGCAACTGGAAGATCGGCCAGATGTGCAACTCTGAAAGTGCGCTGCTGCAGCACGCCGACCTGCGCATCCTCGCTGAATTCGAAGAAAGCGCCGAATGGGTGCTGGAGCCGGGCGACATGCTGTACCTGCCGCCGCGCCTGGCGCACTTCGGCATTGCCGAAGACGACTGCATGACCTACTCGGTAGGCTTCCGCGCCCCGAGCGCGGCCGAAGTGCTGACCCACTTCACCGACTTCCTCAGCCAGTACCTGACCGACGAAGAGCGCTACACCGACGCCGACGCCCAGCCGGTCAGCGACCCGCACCAGATCCAGAGCGACGCCCTGGACCGCCTCAAGAGCCTGTTGGCCGAGCACATGAGCGACGAGCGCATGCTGCTGACCTGGTTCGGCCAGTTCATGACCGAACCGCGCTACCCGGAGCTGGTGGCGGGCGAAGAGGTGGGCGAGGAGGATTTCATCAGCAGCCTGCAAGACGGCGCGATCCTGGTACGCAACCCAAGCGCGCGCCTGGCCTGGTCGGAAGTGGACGACGATGTGCTGCTGTTCGCCAGCGGCCAGAGCCGTTACCTGCCGGGCAAACTGCGCGAACTGCTGAAGCTGGTGTGCTCGGCAGACGCCCTGCACAGCGAAAACCTCGGCGTTTGGCTGGCCGACGAAGACGGTCGCGACTTGCTGTGCGAACTGGTCAAGCAAGGCAGCCTGGGGTTTGCGGATGAATAAGATTCACGTAAGTGTCGCGGACTGGCGAAAGGATATCGACGAGATTCGGCGCATTCGTGAAGCGGTATTTATCGCTGAACAATCGGTTCCACCGGAGCTTGAATGGGATGCGGACGACGCCGGCGCCATGCATTTCCTGGCATTCGAAGGCGACTTTCCGATTGGCACGGCTCGTTTGCTGCCCAGTGGCGAGATCGGGCGCGTCTCGGTGCTCAAGGACTGGCGCGGGCTGAAGGTCGGCGACAAGCTGATGGAAGCAGTGATTGGCCAGGCTGAGCAACGCGGCCAGACCAGGCAGTTTCTCAGTGCGCAAGTGTACGCGGCGCCGTTTTATGAGCGACTGGGCTTCAAGATCGTCAGCGAGGAATTCCTGGAAGTCGGGATTCCTCATGTCGATATGGTGCGTGAGGGCTGATTCCAGACCGCGTCGCCACCATCGGGGGCAAGCCCCCTTCCACACTTGACCGCGTGGTCATTGTGGGAGGGGGCTTGCCCCCGATGACTATTTCAGCAACACCCCAAAATGCCCTGCCATGCCAGGGCATTTTGCCGTCTACGATTCAACTTGCGCGCTGCCACGCCGACAAACTGGCACTATCACGCCAAATGACTCGCAGAGATCACGGACATGTCCCTACGCACCCTGCTCACCGCCCTCCTCCTGACCGCGAGCGTCTCGGCCATGGCCGACACCCAGGTGGTCAACCTGAGCAACCGCACCAGCGCCGACCTGCTGCCGGTCGCGCAGAATTTCATCGGCAAGGACGGCACCGTCAGCGCCTACGGCAACCAACTGATCGTCAACGCCGAACCGAGCAAGATCGAGGCGTTGCGCGCGCTGCTTGGCCAATTGGACACGCCCGCCAAGCGCTTGCTGATCACCGTCGACACCAATGAAAACAATCAGCAGAACAGCGGCGACAGCCAGACCCGCATCATCAGCTACGGCACCACCAGCCGCGACGGCGGGATCCAGCAGATCCAGGCCAGTGAAGGCGTACCCGCGCTGATCCAGGTCGGCCAAAGCGTACCGCTGACCACCACCCAGCAGGACAGCTACGGGCGCCTGCAGAACCAGACCCAGTATCGCAATGTCACCCAGGGCTTTTACGTGACCGCAAGCGTCACCGGCGAGACCGTTCACCTCGCCATCAGTACCAACCGTGACCGCATGAGCCAGGAACGTCCCGATGTAGTGAACGTACAAAGTACCGACACAAGCGTCAGCGGTCGCCTGGGCGAGTGGATCACCCTGGCTGGCATCAACCGTGAAACTCAAGCCGACAAATCCTCTACAACCCGCAGCTACTCTACTCAGGGCCGCGATGACCTGACGGTGCGGGTCAAAGTCGACACGCTGAACTGAAGCACCGAAAACTGACTGGCGAGTCGTATTAGACCAAAGATGTAGTGCTTTAAAAAAAGCACTACAAAACGTTTGACGAGCCAAAAAAGCATGGGCATGATGGCCTCGCTCCCGCTAATCAGGGGCCCTGGCAAGGGCCTTCGGATCGTCGCTCTAAACTACCCACCTGAGCCGATTCGTGTCTGTACCGCCCACAAGGTGTGTTTGACGTTGGTTGCGACTGGAACGAAGTTGTCCCGAGGGACGGAAGCTAACCAGGTAACCCGGCTACACACTGATGGATCGTACCAAGGCCCACGATGCCCGAAGACCGTTCGCAGTTTGCCCTTACCTGCTCAATTTCCCCCTTGAGCCGATCGTTCATCCCGTCGCCCTCCCCGTCAGACCCGGCTTGACCGCCCAAGCTTCTGGTCAGCGAGCAGCCATAACCACGTACTGACTACGCGGCTGGCAAATGGAATTTTCCACCTAGACCTATGCGACGAGGTTTTTCCCCATGGCACTGACACGCGAACAGCAAATTGCAGCCCTTGAAAAAGACTGGGCTGAAAACCCACGCTGGAAAGGCGTGACCCGCGCTTATTCCGCTGTTGACGTCGTCCGCCTGCGTGGCTCGGTCCAGCCTGAGCACACCTTTGCAAAACTCGGCGCCGAGAAGCTGTGGAACCTGGTCACCCAAGGTGCCAAGCCGTCCTTCCGTCCCGACAAAGATTTCGTCAACTGCATGGGCGCCCTCACTGGCGGCCAGGCAGTACAACAGGTAAAAGCCGGTATCCAGGCGATCTACCTGTCCGGCTGGCAAGTGGCAGCGGACAACAACTCCGCTGAATCCATGTACCCCGACCAATCGCTGTACCCGGTGGACTCCGTACCGACCGTGGTCAAGCGCATCAACAACTCGTTCCGCCGTGCCGACCAGATCCAGTGGAAAGCCGGCAAGAACCCGGGCGATGAAGGCTACATCGACTACTTCGCCCCTATCGTGGCGGACGCTGAAGCCGGTTTCGGTGGCGTACTCAACGCCTACGAACTGATGAAAAGCATGATCGAGGCTGGCGCTGCCGGCGTGCACTTCGAAGACCAGCTGGCTTCGGTGAAAAAATGCGGCCACATGGGCGGCAAGGTTCTGGTGCCCACTCAGGAAGCCGTACAGAAGCTCACCGCTGCCCGCCTGGCCGCTGACGTTGCCGGTACGCCAACCATCATCCTGGCGCGCACCGACGCCAACGCCGCCGACCTGTTGACCTCGGACTGCGACCCGTACGACCAGCCGTTCGTGACCGGCCAGCGCACCCAGGAAGGCTTCTACAAAGTGCGCGCCGGTCTTGACCAGGCGATCGCCCGTGGCCTGGCCTACGCGCCCTATGCCGACCTGATCTGGTGCGAAACCGCCAAGCCGGACCTGGACGAAGCCCGCCGCTTCGCCGAAGCGATCAAAAAGGAATACCCGGACCAACTGCTGTCCTACAACTGCTCGCCTTCCTTCAACTGGAAGAAGAACCTGGACGACGCGACCATCGCCAAGTTCCAGCGCGAACTGTCCGCCATGGGCTACAAGCACCAGTTCATTACCCTGGCCGGCATTCACAACATGTGGCACAGCATGTTCAACCTGGCGCACGACTACGCCCGCAACGACATGACCGCCTACGTGAAGCTGCAGGAGCAGGAGTTCGCTGACGCCGCCAAGGGCTACACCTTTGTGGCGCACCAGCAGGAAGTGGGCACCGGCTACTTCGACGACATGACCACCGTCATCCAGGGTGGCACCTCGTCCGTCACCGCGCTGACCGGTTCCACCGAAGAAGAGCAGTTCCACTAAGCATCGCGTACACGGCCATTGCGGCCCCAGGGAAGACCTAACCGCAGTGCCGCACAACAATCACGCCCCGACTGGTTCGGGGCGTTTTTTTGCCCCCAGCAGCACTAAAATTAAATGTGGGAGGGGGCTTGCCCCCGATTGCAGTGGATCAGCAACACAAGCGTCGACTGACACACCGCGATCGGGGGCAAGCCCCCTCCCACATCGGAATGCGATCAGCCTGAAGATTCTGCGCAAAAGATTGATCCAGAGCGGTATGCGCCCAGGTCCGATCGGTTAAAAGAACCGCTGCGGCAACTAAACAGCATTCAAGCAAGTAACGGTAACTTCCCCGCCACATGAGAAACATTCGCTTAAAACCTGCGCAAACAATATTCATTATCATTTGGCGCGCGAAAACTTCGTTACAGCTAAAACAAAACACATTTGATAAAAAGCCGCCTAATGCCCACTACGCAAGGGCTTGAGCCCCACAAAGGTGCACTATGTGCTTATTCCGTCGAATAATTTCGCTACAGGAATTTTACTTGCCCGGTGTTTAGCCATAAAATCACCGCGATTGATTGCAGTGCGACATATCGTCACTGCATCGTTACTTTTTCGAGCTCAGAGACCTTTGCTCTCTGTTAAGGATTTCCAGCATGACCGACGCGACAGGACTCATGGCCCACAACTGGGGCTTTGCCATTTTCCTCCTCGGTGTTGTAGGCCTTTGCGCCTTCATGCTCGGCGTCTCCAGCCTCCTCGGGTCAAAAGCCTGGGGCCGCAGCAAAAACGAACCGTTCGAGTCCGGCATGCTACCTACAGGTGGCGCCCGCTTGCGGCTCTCAGCAAAATTCTATCTGGTCGCGATGCTCTTCGTGATCTTCGATATCGAAGCCCTCTTTCTCTTTGCCTGGTCTGTGTCCGTTCGCGAAAGCGGCTGGACCGGATTCGTCGAAGCCCTCGTTTTCATAGCAATTCTGTTGGCAGGTCTTGTCTACCTATTTCGAGTGGGCGCCCTTGACTGGGCTCCGGAAGCTCGTCGTAAGCGGCAAGCGAAGCTGAAACAATGAGGCTTTGGCGATGCAATACAATCTCACCAGGATCGACCCGGATGCTCCTAACGAGCAGTACCCCATCGGCGAACGGGAAACCGTTTCCGACCCGTTAGAAGACCAAGTCCACAAAAACATCTACATGGGCAAGCTCGAAGACGTGCTGAGTGGCGCGGTCAACTGGGGGCGTAAAAACTCCCTGTGGCCGTACAACTTCGGCCTTTCGTGCTGCTACGTGGAAATGACCACCGCCTTCACGGCGCCCCACGACATCGCGCGCTTTGGCGCCGAAGTTATCCGGGCATCGCCGCGTCAGGCGGATTTCATGGTTATCGCCGGTACCTGCTTCATCAAGATGGCGCCGATCATTCAGCGTCTCTATGAGCAAATGCTCGAACCCAAGTGGGTGATCTCCATGGGTTCGTGCGCCAACTCCGGTGGCATGTACGACATCTACTCGGTCGTTCAAGGGGTGGACAAGTTCCTGCCCGTGGACGTCTACGTGCCTGGCTGCCCGCCCCGTCCCGAAGCATTCCTGCAAGGCTTGATGCTGCTGCAGGAATCGATTGGCAAGGAGCGTCGCCCACTTTCCTGGGTGGTCGGTGATCAAGGCGTATACCGCGCCGAGATGCCGTCTCAAAAGGAACAGCGCCGCGAACAGCGTATTCAGGTCACCAACCTGCGCAGCCCCGACGAAGTCTGATCCAGCCCGCTTCTTTTTATAGAACGAAAACCTGGCTTCATTCTTTACGTTGACCGAAAGCGATAAAAAACCATGACTACAGGCAGTGCTCTACGCATCCCGCCTTATAAGGCAGACGACCAGGATGTGGTCGTCGAACTCAATAACCGTTTTGGCCCTGACGCCTTCACCGCCCAGGCCACACGCACCGGCATGCCGGTGCTGTGGGTGGCGCGTGCCAGGCTTGTCGAAGTCCTGACCTTCCTGCGCAACCTGCCCAAGCCGTACGTCATGCTCTATGACCTGCATGGCGTGGACGAGCGTCTGCGCACCAAGCGTCAGGGCCTGCCGAGCGGCGCCGATTTCACCGTGTTCTACCACTTGATGTCGCTGGAACGTAACAGCGACGTGATGCTCAAGGTCGCGCTGTCCGAGGGCGACCTGAGCATGCCGAGCGTGACCGGTATCTGGCCGAACGCCAACTGGTACGAGCGCGAAGTCTGGGACATGTTCGGTATCGACTTCCCCGGCCACCCGCACCTGTCGCGCATCATGATGCCGCCGACCTGGGAAGGTCACCCGCTGCGCAAGGACTTCCCTGCTCGCGCCACCGAATTCGACCCGTTCACCCTCAACCTGGCCAAGCAGCAGCTCGAAGAAGAGTCTGCGCGCTTCCGCCCGGAAGACTGGGGCATGAAGCGTTCCGGCACCAACGAGGACTACATGTTCCTCAACCTGGGCCCGAACCACCCTTCGGCTCACGGTGCGTTCCGTATCATCCTGCAACTGGACGGCGAAGAGATCGTCGACTGCGTTCCGGACATCGGCTACCACCACCGTGGTGCCGAGAAGATGGCCGAGCGCCAGTCCTGGCACAGCTATATCCCCTACACCGACCGTATCGACTACCTCGGCGGCGTGATGAACAACCTGCCGTACGTGCTCTCGGTCGAGAAGCTGGCCGGCATCACCGTACCGGACCGCGTCGACACCATCCGCATCATGATGGCCGAGTTCTTCCGGATCACCAGCCACCTGCTGTTCCTGGGTACCTATATCCAGGACGTCGGCGCCATGACCCCGGTGTTCTTCACCTTCACCGACCGTCAACGCGCCTACAAGGTCATCGAAGCCATCACCGGTTTCCGCCTGCACCCGGCCTGGTACCGAATCGGCGGCGTGGCCCACGACCTGCCCAATGGCTGGGAGCGCCTGGTCAAGGAATTCGTCGAGTGGATGCCCAAGCGTCTGGACGAATACCAGAAGGCCGCGCTGGATAACAGCATCCTCAAGGGCCGTACCATCGGCGTGGCCCAGTACAACACCAAAGAGGCCCTGGAATGGGGCGTCACCGGTGCCGGCCTGCGTTCCACCGGGCTCGATTTCGACCTGCGCAAGGCGCGCCCGTACTCCGGCTACCAGAACTTCGAGTTCGAAATTCCGACAGCCGTGAATGGCGATGCCTACGACCGTTGCATCGTGCGCGTCGAAGAAATGCGCCAGAGCCTGAAGATCATCGAGCAGTGCATGCGCAACATGCCGGCAGGCCCGTACAAGGCGGATCACCCGCTGACCACGCCGCCGCCCAAAGAGCGCACGCTGCAGCACATCGAAACCCTGATCACGCACTTCCTGCAGGTTTCGTGGGGCCCGGTCATGCCGGCCAACGAGTCCTTCCAGATGATTGAAGCGACCAAGGGCATCAACAGTTATTACCTGACGAGCGATGGCGGCACCATGAGCTACCGCACCCGGATTCGCACCCCAAGCTTCCCGCACTTGCAGCAGATCCCTTCGGTGATCAAAGGCGAGATGGTCGCGGACTTGATTGCGTACCTGGGTAGTATCGATTTCGTTATGGCCGACGTGGACCGCTAAGCATGAACAGCACGCTTATCCAGACAGACCGTTTCACCTTGAGTGAAACCGAGCGCTCGGCCATCGAGCACGAGCTGCATCACTACGAAGACCCGCGCGCGGCGTCGATCGAAGCCTTGAAGATCGTGCAAAAGGAACGTGGCTGGGTGCCGGACGGCGCCCTCTACGCCATCGGCGAGATCCTTGGCATCCCGGCCAGCGACGTTGAAGGCGTGGCGACGTTCTACAGCCAGATCTTCCGCCAGCCGGTCGGCCGCCACATCATTCGGGTGTGCGACAGCATGGTCTGCTACATCGGTGGCCACGAATCCGTGGTCAGCGAGATCCAGGCCAAGCTGGGCATCGGCCTGGGCCAGACCACCGCAGACGGCCGCTTCACGCTGCTGCCGGTGTGCTGCCTGGGCAACTGCGACAAGGCGCCGGCGTTGATGATCGACGACGACACATTCGGTGACGTGCAGCCTGCTGGCGTGACCCAATTGCTCGAGGGCTACCCATGACCCTGACTTCCTTCGGCCCGGCCAACCTGATCAAGCGTTCGGCCGAGACCCACCCGCTGACCTGGCGCCTGCGTGACGACGGCGAGCCTGTATGGCTCGACGAGTACCAGGCCAAGAACGGCTACGCCGCCGCGCGCAAGGCCTTCGCCGACATGGCCCAGGACGACATCGTCCAGACCGTGAAAGACGCCGGCCTCAAGGGCCGCGGCGGCGCAGGCTTTCCCACGGGCGTGAAGTGGGGCCTGATGCCCAAAGACGAATCCATCAATATCCGCTACCTGCTATGCAACGCGGATGAAATGGAGCCCAACACCTGGAAAGACCGCATGCTGATGGAGCAACTGCCCCATCTGCTGATCGAAGGCATGCTCATCAGTGCCCGCGCGCTGAAAACCTACCGCGGCTACATCTTCCTGCGTGGCGAATACACCACCGCCGCCAAGCACCTCAACCGTGCCGTGGCTGAAGCCAAGGCGGCGGGCCTGCTGGGCAAGAACATCCTGGGTTCGGGTTTTGATTTCGAACTGTTCGTGCACACCGGCGCCGGGCGTTACATCTGCGGTGAAGAAACCGCACTGATCAACTCCCTCGAAGGCCGCCGCGCCAACCCGCGCTCCAAGCCGCCCTTCCCTGCCGCCGTCGGCGTGTGGGGCAAGCCGACGTGCGTGAACAACGTCGAAACCCTGTGCAACGTGCCGGCGATCATCGCCGACGGCGTGGACTGGTACAAATCCCTGGCCCGCGAAGGCAGTGAAGACATGGGCACCAAGCTCATGGGCTTCTCCGGCAAGGTCAAGAACCCTGGCCTGTGGGAGCTGCCGTTCGGCGTGACCGCACGCGAGCTGTTCGAGGACTACGCCGGCGGCATGCGCGACGGCTACACCCTCAAGGCCTGGCAGCCAGGCGGCGCCGGCACCGGCTTCCTGCTGCCCGAGCACCTGGACGCGCAGATGTATGCCGGCGGCATCGGCAAGGTGGGCACCCGGATGGGTACCGGCCTGGCGATGGCGGTGGACAACACGGTGAACATGGTCTCGCTGCTGCGCAACATGGAGCAGTTCTTTGCCCGTGAATCCTGCGGCTTCTGCACCCCCTGCCGTGACGGCCTGCCGTGGAGCGTCAAGCTGCTGATGGCCCTGGAAAATGGTGAAGGCCGCGAGGGTGACATCGAAACCCTGCTGGGCCTGGTTGGTTTCCTCGGCCCAGGCAAGACCTTCTGTGCGCACGCACCGGGCGCCGTGGAACCATTGGGCAGCGCAATCAAATACTTCCGCCCTGAATTCGAGGCCGGCATCGCGCCAAACCGCGCGGGCGAACTCACTCAGGTGGTATCACCGACCATGGTCGGTGCGTAGCGCTTAAAGAAGCGAAGGGTTCATGCCTTTCGCTTTTCTCGTGTGCGGACGCCTTGATGGCTGTGTAGATGCACATGAATAACAAGATTCCATTAGCCACGCCCGCTGACAACGGGCCAACGAAGAACTTTGAACCATGGCCACTATCCACGTAGACGGCAAAGCGCTCGAAGTCGATGGGGCGGACAACCTGTTACAGGCATGTCTGTCTCTCGGCCTCGACATCCCGTATTTCTGCTGGCACCCCGCGCTCGGTAGCGTCGGTGCCTGTCGCCAGTGTGCGGTCAAGCAGTACACCGACGAGAACGACACCCGTGGTCGTATCGTCATGTCCTGCATGACCCCAGCCACCGACAACACCTGGATCTCCATCGACGATGATGAATCCAAGGCGTTCCGCGCCAGTGTCGTCGAATGGCTGATGACCAACCACCCCCACGACTGCCCGGTCTGTGAGGAAGGCGGTCACTGCCACCTGCAAGACATGACGGTGATGACCGGCCACAACGAGCGCCGCTATCGCTTCACCAAGCGCACCCACCAGAACCAGGACCTCGGCCCGTTCATTTCCCACGAAATGAACCGCTGCATCGCCTGCTACCGTTGCGTGCGTTTCTATAAGGACTACGCCGGCGGCACCGACCTGGGCGTGTTCGGCGCCCACGACAACGTGTACTTCGGTCGCGTTGAAGACGGCGTGCTCGAAAGCGAGTTCTCCGGCAACCTCACCGAGGTCTGCCCGACCGGTGTGTTCACCGACAAGACCCACTCCGAGCGCTACAACCGTAAGTGGGACATGCAATTCGCGCCGAGCATCTGCCATGGCTGCTCCAGCGGTTGCAACATCTCGCCGGGCGAGCGCTACGGTGAATTGCGTCGTATCGAAAACCGCTTCAACGGTTCGGTCAACCAGTACTTCCTGTGCGACCGTGGCCGTTTCGGCTATGGCTACGTCAACCGCGAAGACCGTCCACGCCAGCCGCTGCTGGCCGATGGCGCCAAGCTGAGCCTGGACGCCGCGCTGGACAAGGCCGCCGACCTGCTGCGTGGTCGTAACATCGTTGGTATTGGTTCGCCGCGCGCCAGCCTCGAAAGCAACTTCGCGTTGCGCGAGCTGGTCGGCGCCGAGCACTTCTACTGCGGTATCGAAGCCGGCGAGCTGGAACGTATCCGTCTGGTCCTGCAAGTGCTGAACGACAGCCCGCTGCCAGTGCCGAACATGCGCGACATCGAAGACCACGATGCGATCTTCGTGCTCGGTGAAGACCTGACCCAGACCGCCGCGCGTATCGCGCTGTCGCTGCGTCAGTCGGTCAAAGGCAAGGCCGAGGAAATGGCCGACGCCATGCGCGTCCAGCCCTGGCTCGACGCCGCGGTGAAAAACATCGGCCAGCACGCGCTGAACCCCCTGTTTATCGCTTCCCTGGCTGAAACAAAGCTCGACGACATCGCCGAAGAATGCGTCCACGCCGCACCGGACGACCTGGCACGCATCGGCTTCGCCGTGGCCCACGCCCTCGACGCCAGCGCGCCTGCCGTTGACGGCCTGGACACTGAAGCCCTGGCCCTGGCCCAGCGCATCGCCGATGCCCTGCTGGCCGCCAAGCGCCCGCTGATCATCGCCGGTACCTCGCTGGGTTCCAAGGCGCTGATCGAAGCCGCCGCCAACATCGCCAAGGCCCTGAAGCTGCGCGACAAGAACGGCTCCATCAGCCTGGTCGTACCGGAAGCCAACAGCCTTGGCCTGGCCATGCTCGGTGGCGAGTCCGTGGACGCGGCCCTGCAAGCGGTGACCGACGGCCACGCCGACGCGATCGTGGTGCTGGAAAACGACCTGTACACCCGCACCGCTGCGGCCAAGGTTGACGCTGCACTCAACGCCGCCAAGGTGCTGATCGTGGCCGACCACCAGAAGACCGCCACCAGCGAGCGTGCGCACCTGGTACTGCCGGCCGCTACCTTCGCCGAAGGCGACGGTACCCTGGTCAGCCAGGAGGGCCGCGCCCAGCGCTTCTTCCAGGTGTTCGATCCGAAGTACATGGACGCCAGCATCCTGGTTCACGAAGGCTGGCGCTGGCTGCATGCCCTGCGCGCGACCCTGCTGAACCAGCCGATCGACTGGACCCAGCTGGACCACGTCACCGCCGCGACCGCCGCCAGCGCACCGCAGCTGGCGCGCATCGTCGACGCCGCACCGTCCGCCGCGTTCCGCATCAAGGGCTTGAAACTGGCCCGCGAGCCGCTGCGTTACTCCGGTCGTACCGCCATGCGCGCCAACATCAGCGTGCACGAACCACGTACCCCGCAAGACGCCGACACCGCGTTCGCCTTCTCCATGGAAGGTTACTCGGGTTCGGTCGAGCCACGTCAGCAGGTGCCATTCGCCTGGTCGCCGGGCTGGAACTCGCCGCAGGCCTGGAACAAGTTCCAGGACGAAGTCGGTGGTCACATCCGCGCTGGCGACCCGGGCACCCGCCTGATCGAAAGCACCGGTGATTCGCTGAACTGGTTCGCTGCCGTGCCACGTCCGTTCAACCCGGCACCGGGTACCTGGCAGGTCGTGCCGTTCTTCCACCTGTTCGGCAGCGAAGAGAACTCTTCCAAGGCCGCGCCGGTTCAGGAACGCATTCCAGCCGCCTACGTGGCCCTGGCCAAGTCCGAAGCCGACCGTCTGGGCGTCAACGACGGCGCCCTGCTCAGCCTGAACGTGGCCGGCCAGACCTTGCGTCTGCCGCTGCGCATCAACGAAGAGCTGGGTGCCGGCCTGGTTGCACTGCCTAAGGGCATCGCCGGTATTCCTCCAGCGATCTTTGGCCAAACCGTTGACGGTCTGCAGGAGGCAGCGCAATGACCTGGTTCACCCCTGAAGTGATCGACGTGATCATCTCGGTCGTCAAGGCCATCGTGATCCTGTTGGCCGTGGTCGTTGCGGGCGCCCTGCTCAGCTTCGTCGAACGTCGCCTGCTGGGCTGGTGGCAGGACCGTTACGGTCCGAACCGCGTTGGCCCGTTCGGCATGTTCCAGATCGCCGCCGACATGCTCAAGATGTTCTTCAAGGAAGACTGGACCCCGCCGTTTGCCGACAAGGTGATCTTCACCCTGGCACCGGTCGTGGCCATGAGCGCCTTGCTGATTGCCTTCGCGATCATCCCGATCACCCCGACCTGGGGCGTGGCGGACCTGAACATCGGCCTGCTGTTCTTCTTCGCCATGGCGGGCCTGTCGGTGTACGCGGTGCTGTTCGCCGGTTGGTCGAGCAACAACAAGTTCGCCCTGCTGGGCAGCTTGCGGGCCTCGGCGCAAACCGTATCCTATGAAGTGTTCATGGGGCTGGCGCTGATGGGCATCGTGGTGCAGGTTGGCTCGTTCAACATGCGCGATATCGTCGAGTACCAGGCACAGAACCTGTGGTTCATCATTCCGCAGTTCTTTGGCTTCTGCACCTTCTTCATCGCTGGCGTGGCCGTGACTCACCGTCACCCCTTCGACCAGCCGGAAGCGGAGCAGGAACTGGCCGACGGTTACCACATTGAATATGCCGGCATGAAGTGGGGCATGTTCTTCGTCGGTGAGTACATCGGCATCATCTTGATCTCGGCCCTGCTGGTGACGCTGTTCTTTGGCGGCTGGCACGGTCCGTTTGGCATCCTGCCGCAGTTGGCCTTCTTCTGGTTCTTCCTGAAGACCGCGTTCTTCATCATGCTGTTCATCCTGCTGCGCGCCTCGATTCCGCGCCCGCGCTATGACCAGGTGATGGATTTCAGCTGGAGATTCTGCCTGCCGCTGACCCTGATCAATTTGCTGGTGACGGCCGCCGTCGTGTTGTTGAACACGCCAGCAGCCGCGGTTCAGTGAGGATTTGACCCATGTTCAAATATATTGGCGACATCGTTAAGGGTACCGGTACCCAGTTGCGAAGCCTGGTGATGGTGTTCGGTCACGGCTTTCGCAAACGCGACACCCTGCAATACCCGGAAGAAGCGGTGTACCTGCCGCCGCGCTATCGCGGCCGCATCGTACTCACCCGCGACCCCGATGGCGAAGAGCGTTGCGTAGCCTGCAACCTGTGCGCCGTGGCGTGCCCGGTGGGTTGCATCTCCCTGCAGAAAGCTGAAACCGAAGACGGTCGCTGGTACCCGGACTTCTTCCGTATCAACTTCTCGCGCTGCATTTTCTGCGGCCTCTGCGAGGAAGCTTGCCCGACCACCGCAATCCAGCTCACGCCGGATTTCGAGATGGCCGAGTTCAAACGTCAGGACCTGGTGTACGAGAAAGAAGATCTGCTGATCTCTGGTCCCGGTAAAAACCCTGATTACAACTTCTATCGTGTTGCAGGTATGGCCGTTGCCGGTAAGCCCAAGGGCGCCGCACAAAACGAAGCCGAGCCGATCAACGTGAAGAGCTTGCTGCCTTAAGGAAGAAAGATGGAATTCGCTTTCTATTTCGCATCGGGTATCGCGGTTGTGTCCACGCTTCGCGTGATCACCAACACCAACCCTGTGCACGCCCTGCTCTACCTGATCATTTCGCTGATCGCCGTGGCCATGACCTTTTTCGCACTCGGCGCACCGTTCGCCGGCGTGCTGGAAGTGATCGCCTACGCCGGCGCCATCATGGTGCTGTTCGTGTTCGTGGTAATGATGCTCAACCTCGGGCCGGCCTCGGTCGCCCAGGAACGCGTCTGGCTCAAGCCCGGCATCTGGCTCGGCCCGGTTGTGCTGGCAGCGCTGCTGCTGGGTGAACTGCTGTATGTGCTGTTCGCTCACCAGAGCGGTCAGGCCATCGGCCACACCACCGTCGATGCGAAAGCCGTGGGCGTCAGCCTGTTCGGCCCGTACCTGCTGGTGGTCGAACTGGCTTCGATGCTGCTGCTCGCCGCAGCCATCACCGCCTTCCACTTGGGCCGCAACGAAGCCAAGGAGCAATGACGATGCCTGCTATCCCTTTGGAGCATGGTCTGGCGGTCGCCGGCATCCTGTTCTGCCTTGGCCTGGTCGGCCTGATGGTTCGCCGTAACATTCTGTTCGTGTTGATGAGCCTGGAAATCATGATGAACGCCGCGGCATTGGCGTTCATCGTGGCGGGTAGCCGTTGGGGCCAGCCGGATGGACAAGTCATGTTCATCCTGGTGATCAGCCTGGCAGCCGCCGAGGCCAGTATCGGCCTGGCGATCCTGCTGCAACTGTATCGTCGCTTCCACACGCTTGATATCGACGCTGCCAGTGAGATGCGCGGATGAACATGATCTTTCTGACTTTCGTATTTCCCCTGATCGGTTTCCTGCTGCTGTCGTTCTCTCGTGGACGCTGGTCGGAAAACCTCTCGGCCCTGATCGGCGTGGGCTCCATTGGCCTGTCGGCCATCGTCGCCGCCTACGTCATCTGGCAATTCAACGTGGCGCCGCCGGAAGGTGGTCACTACACCCTGGTGCTGTGGCAATGGATGTCGGTGGAAGGCTTCAAGCCCAACTTCGCCCTCTACGTCGACGGCCTGTCGATCACCATGCTCGGCGTGGTGGTGGGTGTAGGCTTCCTGATCCACCTGTTCGCCTCCTGGTACATGCGCGGTGAAGCCGGTTACTCGCGTTTCTTCTCGTACACCAACCTGTTTATCGCCAGCATGCTGTTCCTGGTGCTCGGCGATAACCTGTTGTTCCTGTACTTCGGCTGGGAAGGCGTGGGCCTGTGCTCGTACCTGTTGATCGGTTTCTACTACAGCAACCGCAACAACGGTAACGCGGCACTCAAGGCGTTCATCGTTACCCGTATCGGCGACGTGTTCATGGCCATCGGCCTGTTCATCCTGTTCCAACAGGTGGGCACGCTGAACATCCAGGAACTGCTGGTGCTGGCACCGCAGAAATTCCAGGTCGGCGACTTCTGGATCACCCTGGCGACCCTGATGCTGCTGGGCGGCGCCGTGGGTAAATCCGCGCAACTGCCGCTGCAAACCTGGCTGGCGGATGCGATGGCCGGTCCTACTCCGGTGTCGGCACTGATCCACGCCGCGACCATGGTGACCGCCGGCGTCTACCTGATCGCCCGTACCCACGGCCTGTTCACCCTGGCGCCGGACATCCTGCACCTGGTAGGCATCGTCGGCGGTGTGACCCTGGTACTGGCCGGCTTCGCCGCGCTGGTGCAGACCGACATCAAGCGTATCCTCGCCTACTCGACCATGAGCCAGATCGGCTACATGTTCCTGGCCCTGGGCGTTGGCGCCTGGGACGCGGCGATCTTCCACCTGATGACCCACGCCTTCTTCAAGGCCCTGCTGTTCCTGGCCTCCGGTGCGGTGATCGTTGCCTGCCACCACGAGCAGAACATCTTCAAGATGGGTGGCCTGTGGAAGAAACTGCCGTTGGCCTACGCCAGCTTCATCGTCGGCGGTGCCGCGCTCGCCGCGCTGCCGCTGGTGACCGCCGGTTTCTACTCCAAGGACGAAATCCTCTGGGAAGCCTTTGCCAGCGGTAACCAGAACCTGTTGTACGCAGGCCTGGTGGGTGCGTTCATGACCTCGCTGTACACCTTCCGCCTGATCTTCATCACCTTCCACGGTGAAGCCAAGACCGAAGCGCACGCCGGCCACGGTATCTCGCACTGGTTGCCACTGTCGGTGCTGATCATTCTGTCGACCTTCATCGGCGCCCTGATCACTCCGCCACTGGCCGGTGTACTGCCGCAGAGCGTCGGCCATGCCGGCGGCGACGCCAAACACAGCCTGGAAATCGCCTCGGGTGCCATCGCCATTGCCGGTATTCTGCTGGCGGCCCTGTTGTTCCTCGGCAAGCGTCGCTTCGTGACCGCCGTGGCCAACAGCGGTATTGGCCGCTTCCTGTCGGCCTGGTGGTTCGCCGCCTGGGGCTTCGACTGGATCTACGACAAACTGTTCGTCAAGCCTTACCTTGCGATCAGCCATGTACTGCGCAAAGACCCGCTGGACCAGACCATCGGTTTGATCCCACGTGCAGCCAAGGGCGGTCACACCGCACTGAGCCGCAGCGAGACAGGGCAATTGCGTTGGTATGCAGCTTCCATGGCGGCCGGTGCCGTGCTGGTGATCGGCGCCATCGTAGTGGTAGCGGTCTGATATGAACTTTGCGAACTTGCGAAAGGAAACGAGCCTGTCATGATTCTGCCCTGGCTAATCCTGATCCCCTTTATCGGCGGCCTGCTCTGCTGGATGGGTGAACGCTTCGGCGCCACCCTCCCCCGCTGGATTGCGTTGCTGACCATGTCCCTGGAACTCGCGCTCGGCCTCTGGCTGTGGGCCCATGGCGACTATTCATTCGCGCCGGCTCCGGGTGTCGATCCAACCTTCGCGCTTGAATTCAAGCACGTGTGGATCCAGCGCTTCGGCATCAACGTGCACCTGGCCCTCGACGGCCTGTCGCTGTTGATGATCCTGCTGACCGGCCTGCTGGGTATCCTCTCGGTACTCTGCTCCTGGAAAGAGATCCAGCGTCACGTGGGCTTCTTCCACCTGAACCTGATGTGGATTCTGGGCGGTGTGGTCGGCGTGTTCCTGGCGCTGGACCTGTTCATGTTCTTCTTCTTCTGGGAAATGATGCTGGTGCCGATGTACTTCCTCATCGCGCTCTGGGGTCACAGTTCTTCGGACGGCAAGAAAACCCGGATCTACGCGGCGACCAAGTTCTTCATCTTCACCCAGGCTTCCGGCCTGATCATGTTGGTGGCGATCCTGGGTCTGGTACTGGTCAACTTCAACAACACCGGCGTGATTACCTTCAACTACGCCGACCTGTTGAAAACCAAGATGTCCCTGACCACCGAGTACATCCTGATGCTGGGCTTCTTCATCGCCTTCGCGGTGAAGCTGCCGGTGGTGCCGTTCCACTCCTGGTTGCCCGATGCCCACGCCCAGGCGCCAACCGCCGGTTCCGTGGACCTGGCCGGTATCCTGCTGAAAACCGCTGCCTATGGCCTGCTGCGTTTCGCCCTGCCGCTGTTCCCGAATGCCTCGGCCGAGTTCGCGCCGATTGCGATGACCCTGGGTCTGATCGGGATCTTCTACGGTGCGTTCCTGGCCTTCGCCCAAACCGACATCAAGCGTCTGATCGCCTTCTCGTCCGTTTCCCACATGGGTTTCGTACTGATCGGCATCTACTCCGGCAGCCAGCTGGCGTTGCAGGGCGCGGTGATCCAGATGTTGGCCCACGGCGTCTCGGCCGCTGCACTGTTTATCCTCAGTGGCCAGCTGTATGAGCGCCTGCACACCCGTGACATGCGTGAAATGGGTGGCGTGTGGTCGCGCATCGCTTACCTGCCGGCAATCAGCCTGTTCTTCGCCGCCGCCTCCCTGGGCTTGCCGGGTACCGGTAACTTCATCGGCGAGTTCCTGATCCTGATGGGTGCCTTCGTGCAGACGCCATGGATCAGCGCCATTGCCACCTCCGGCCTGGTGTTCGGTTCGGTCTACTCGCTGATCATGATCCACCGCGCCTACTTCGGCCCGGCCAAGTCCGACACCGTCCTGCAAGGGATGGATGCGCGCGAACTGATCATGGTGCTCGGCCTGGCGGTACTGCTGATCTACATCGGCGTATACCCGCAGCCGTTCCTGGACACTTCTGCCGCAACGATGCATGGCGTACAGCAGTGGTTCGGCACCGCCTTCTCTCAACTCGCTTCGGCCCGGTAAGAGCGCTATGGAATTCACGATCCAACACTTTATCGCGCTTGCGCCGCTGCTGATCACCAGCCTCACCATCGTGGTGGTGATGCTGGCGATCGCCTGGCGTCGCAATCACTCGCAAACGTTCCTGCTGTCCTGCGCCGGGCTGAACCTGGCCCTGCTGTCGATCATCCCGGCCCTCAAGGTCGCGCCACTGGCGGTTACGCCGTTGATGATGGTCGATGACTTCGCGCTGCTGTACATCGCGCTGATCCTGGTCGCGACCCTGGCCTGCGTCACCCTCGCACACGCCTACCTCGGCGAAGGCGGCACCGGCTATCCTGGCAACAAGGAAGAGCTGTACCTGCTGATCCTGCTGGCTGCGGCCGGTGGTATCGTGCTGGTCAGCGCGCAGCACCTGGCGGGCCTGTTCATCGGCCTGGAACTGCTGTCGATCCCGACGTACGGCCTGGTGGCCTATGCCTTCTTCAACAAGCGCTCCCTGGAAGCCGGCATCAAATACATGGTGCTGTCGGCCGCCGGTTCCGCGTTCCTGTTGTTCGGTATGGCCCTGCTCTACGCCGAAGCCGGCAGCCTGAGCTTCACCGGTATCGGCCACGCCCTGGCCGCCACCAACAGCCCTGCGCCAATCGCCCAACTGGGTCTGGCAATGATGCTGATCGGCCTGGCGTTCAAGCTCTCCCTGGTGCCGTTCCACCTGTGGACCCCGGACGTGTACGAAGGCGCCCCGGCGCCGGTGGCCGCGTTCCTGGCCACGGCCTCGAAAGTGGCGGTGTTCGCGGTGATGGTGCGGTTGTTCCAGATCTCGCCTGCCGCCAATACCGGTGTGCTGAGCAACGTGCTGACGGTGATCGCCATTGCGTCGATCCTGTTCGGCAACCTGCTGGCACTGACCCAGAACAACCTCAAGCGTCTGCTGGGTTACTCGTCCATCGCTCACTTCGGCTACCTGCTGATCGCCCTGGTGGCGAGCAAAGGCCTGGCCGTGGAAGCCATCGGCGTGTACCTGGTCACCTACGTGATCACCAGCCTCGGCGCGTTCGGGGTAATCACCCTGATGTCGTCGCCGTACAAAGGCCGTGACGCCGACGCCCTGTACGAATACCGCGGCCTGTTCTGGCGCCGTCCGTACCTGACCGCCGTGCTCACCGTGATGATGCTGTCCCTGGCGGGTATCCCGCTGACGGCCGGCTTTATCGGTAAGTTCTACATCGTTGCCACCGGCGTCGAAGCTCACGAGTGGTGGTTGGTAGCGTCCCTGGTACTGGGCAGCGCCATCGGCGTGTTCTACTACCTGCGCGTAATGGTCACCCTGTACCTGATCGAGCCAAACCTGCGCCGTGTGGATGCCGAGCTGCATTGGGAACAGAAGGCAGGCGGCGTCATGCTGCTGGCCATCGCCCTGCTCGCGTTCTTCCTGGGCGTGTACCCACAACCGTTGCTGACGCTGGTGCAGCACGCGGTGCTGGGGGTTTGATCGCTTAAGTTGATGCAGCAAACAAAACGGCGCCTTCGGGCGCCGTTTTGCGTTTCCAAGGCCTGGTTCTCGCCCTTCCCTGCTCGCTGACTTTTCCTTCTTGACCCGCCTCCTCATCTGGCATCTACCCGCTGGACGCGGCCTTAAGGTGGTTGCGTTTTAAGAAAGTTCCCACAGCAAGGTCACTTGACCCGTTGCGAGTGGGCCACCAAACTATACGCAGGCTACGTACAGAACATGGATGCTCTATTTATCGAACTGCCGGCATTCGAACGGCATCGCAGGGACTATCTGAGTGACGAGCTTTTCCAGGGTTTTCAACAAGAACTGATGAAAAACCCGGAAGCGGGAGACGTGATCGAAGGAACGGGAGGGTTACGCAAGGTTCGCTTCGTCGATGAGCGACGAAACAAAGGCAAGCGCGGTGGCCTGCGGGTCATTTACTACTGGTGGTCAGGCGGCACGCAATTCTGGTTATTCACTTTGTATGGCAAACACGAACAGAGCGACCTGACACCCCAACACAAGAAAGCCCTTAAACACATGCTGGACAGGGAAATCAAAGCGAGAGCACACAATGAAACGTGAAATTTTTTCCGAATTGGTCGAGGGCTTTGACGCCCTGGCCGACGAACGCCAAGGCAAAATCACCCTGCGCACCCATAAAGTCCACCTCAACAAACTGGCGCCGCTGACTGCCGACGAAGTGATCGCAGTGCGTCAGCAACTCAACCTTTCTCGGTCGGTATTTGCGATGTATCTGCGTACCAATACCCGCACCTTGGAGAATTGGGAGCAAGGACGAGCAAAACCAAACGCACAGGCCGTTACCCTGATTCGCCTGGTGGCGCGTTTTCCGGAAACCGTGGCGCAACTCGCTGTATTAAATTGAGAGATGCTCGTTAGGGAATGTGGGGGTTGGCCCCCCACATCCAGGGCAGTGCCTTAGAACGCGATACCGACCTTGAAGCCGTACTCGTCACGCTTGAGCTTGGTGTTGTCAGCGACATAGGAGTCGTCATCAAGCTTGTATTCGGTGCGAGTGTAGTAAAGGCCCGCCATCACCGGCATGTTGCCCTTCTGGTTCATCAGCAGGCTCACTTCGGCGTATGGGTTGGTGCGGTCCTTGAGGTCCACGCTGTCGCTGCCGATGCCGTCTACCTTGAGCTTGGCGCGGCCATCAATGGTGTGACGGGCGCCGGCTTCAACGCGCAGGGTCATGTCATCGAACTGGTGGTTGTAGCCCAGCGCCGCCTTGGCGAACGGCGACTTGTTGGTGAGCTTCATGTCGTAGCCATTGGTGTCCGGCTCGTAACGGGTCCAGGTGTAGCCACCGCCGACGATCACGTCGACGAAGTTGCGTGCATCCAGCGCGGCACGCCAGCCGAGGTCGAGGTCAGCCTGGCCTTCCTTGAGCTTGTTATCGCTTTTCTCGCCGTACTTGGCTTCGATACCGGCCTGGTAGATGAAGCCCGATTCGGCGGTGAGCTTGTTGCCGAAGTTGTAGAACAGGCCCGCCTCGGGCATGTGGTCCTTGTCGCTTTCGCTACCGCCTTCGAGTTTGAAGTCGTTATAGCTGCCCAGGATACCGAAGGTGGAAATCGGGTCGGTGGACGGTGCAGCGAACACCACGGTTGGCGCCGCTACCAGGGCCAGCAACGAAGTGTTCTTGAGGAATTTTCCGAATAGTCTGGACATCGTTTTACATCTCCATTTTTTGAGTGGGCAAAGTATTCAGGAACCGGTTCGAACCTTGGCGTTTGCAAAAAGTTCGAACGGATTTGCACCAAAATGAAGAAAAAACGGTTCAGCGAAGGCTCTAGGTCAATACTCTTGGCTTTGGGCCAGGACCAAGCCTTCAAGTGCCGCGTGTAACTGCGGATGATCCGGCAGGCGAATGGCAAAGGTGTCGCGCAGCAACGCGAGCATCTGGTCGGCACTTTTGATAGCGCGCTTTTCGCTGGGCCGATCCAGATAATGGGTCGCATAGTGGGCGTTGGCCAGGGTATGGCGCTTGCCAGGGACCAACAGCGCCGCTTTCAGTTGCCCCATGAACGGTGAGCCAGGGTGGGTGGAGACGTACCAGTTGCCCACTTCATAATCGATGTCGGTTTGCACCTGCAGGTCGAACACGTACAGGCCGCGCCACGCCTGGGCGACCTGGGCCCAGAGCGTGTAGTGGCCCTCATTCAAGGTCAGCCGGTAGGGTTCATGGGCGGTGGCCTGGGGCGCGTCGCTGTCCAGCCGTAATGGGCTGCTGGGCACCATGCCGCCAAAGCCGACATCGCTGATGTAACGCACGCCGTCCACGGTCACCAGGCTCAGGCGGTGGGTGCGCGCGGTGCGTGCATCCGGCGGGCCGCCCATGACCACCCATCCGGTGATACCGCGGGCATCAAACCCCAGCTCCAGCAACAGCGCGAGGAACAGCTGGTTCAATTCGTAGCAATAACCTCCGCGCCCGTCGAGCAGCACTTTTTGTTCGACGCTGGGCAGGTCGATCGGCACCGGCAGGCGTAGAAGGGTCGACAGGCTTTCAAAGGCAAAGGTGCACACATGGCGCAGTTGCAGGTCGCGCAGGGTCTGCAGAGTGGGCGGCGGCGGCGAGTCGTAGCCCAGGCGTTGCAGGTACACGCGGCTATGGGTGAGCGAGGTCATGGCGCGCTCCTTCGACGCAGTCTGAAGGCGCCACTATGCCGTGCATCGGCGCGAATTGTCATTTTGAATGAACCTTTGGCGGCGCCTGCCTATCCATCTATAACAAGACAGGGAGGCAACATGAGTACCGCTAAAATCTACACCATTCGCTATCAGCTGCACGGTAAACCCAAGTCTTTCGTAGTGCGCGCCGAGGTAATGAACAGCACTGAGGCCTGGCACTGGGCGGCAGTGGATGCCGATATTGCACATGTCAGTCGCATCGGCCGCGTCGGGCACGAGCAGGTGAAAAAGACCACCCGGCCCTGGGCGGAAAAGTTCGGCATCACTGACGTCAGCTGGAACCCACCAAAATAAACACAGCCCCGCACCTGTGCGGGGCCTGGTTCATTTCTTCAAGTCGCCCAGCGGATCGTAAGGCGGCTTTTTTTCCGACTGCTTTTGCTTGTCCAGCGGTGCAATGGCCGGGCCGATGGGGTCGACCTGCGGGTCGGCCAAGTCCGGCGAGTCGGGATCGAACCCCAACTCTTCCTTGCCGCTGGCATGTTCATCGGAACGCGGGCCGTTCGGGGGATTACTCATAAACACCTCCTTGCTTACAGCGGACGGGCTTTGTCGTGGAGGTTTTCCAGGTCTTGTTCGACCCGCTCCACATCGTCGTGATCCTGACGTTCCGCCGGATCGTTAGGGCGCAGTGCATCGTTATCGCGCTCCTCTTCGCCGGGGGTGCGATTGGGATCGGGCGTGCCAGGCGGCGGTTGCTTGTGTTCGGACATGGTCGTGACCTCATGGAGACTTCATGGATTTAGAGGAACCCCCGGTGGCCATCGTTCAACTTGATTGCTTCAAGCATGAGAAGATGCCTCCCCGCTCCGGAGACCTGACCCGCATGTTCGAGCTCAAACCCTGTGACCCCGCCCTCTATCGACAGCAGACCCGCCGCAGCACGTTGATCATCGCCATGGTGTTCCTGGCCCTGGCCATGTTGCTGTCGAGCCTGGCGGTGATGCTGTTCGGTGAACCGGGCGGCGATAACTTTCGCTTCAATGTCGGCGGTGTGTTTACCGGGGTGTTGATCACCGTTGCCCTGGTGCGTGGCCCCTTGCGGACCCAGCCGTGGATGGCAGCGGCGGTATACGGCTGGCAGCTCAAGCGCAGCCTGATGAGCGTGACCAATGTGATGCACAAGGTCAGCGAACGAGTACAGGCCAATGACCCGACCGCTATCAAGCTGTTGCGCTTCTACCACCTGGGGCTCACGCAGATGCACGCTCTGGACGCCAATTCCAGCGCACAGGCGCAACTGGCCGGTGAGATAGCCGCACACAAGGCGAACATGCAGGCACTGGGGATCGAGACGGAACAAACCCGCCTTGACCCTCTCTGGTTGGACAGCGTTAAAGGCGCTTGAGCCTCTCACCTCGTCAGAGCGAAACCCTGGCCCGCCAGCAAAACACCGCGCTGACGGCAATCGCCGCACCCGCGATGCCAAATACCCATTGCGCCGATGCAATCGGCAGCAGCAGACCCGCCAGCAACGGCCCCAGCCCCGCGCCGATATCTCGCCACACGGCGTTGGACGCCAGCGCGGACACGCGCATTGAGCCCGGATTACGCTCGGCCACCAACGTGGTCACCAGCGGCAATTGCAGCGCCCGCAACACCAACACCACCGCAGCGCCGACAATCACCCAATAACTGCCGAACGCCGTCAGTGCCAAGGCGCTTAAAAACGAAAACAGCAGCAGCATCGAGGTGGCACCGAAGCGCTGCGCGGCGCGCCCGCCCAAGGGGCTAAGCAGCAGTTCCGAGAGGTAACGCAGAGCCATTAGCCCGCCGGCAATCAAGACCGCGTCACCGCCCATGATTTTTTGTGCCTGGACCGACAGACCAAAGATAAACAAACCATCCAGCGCCACGCCTTCGATAAACGACCACATCGCAACGCTGTCGGGCCACTTGAAGCGTCGCCCGGGCGTGCCGTGCAGGTCATGCCCCGTAGCCGGCAAGCCTCGGGCGAACCAGAGTCCGATCAGACAGCACCCGGCGAGCACCAGAAAGATTGGGCGCGGTCCCGCCCATAAGGTCAGCACGCCGCCCAGCGGCAACGCCAGCATCGGCCCGCAGGCGATCAACGCACGCGAGCGCCCTGCACGGCGAGCGGCGCCTTGCGGCTCGGAAGTGGCGAGGACCTGGGTCGACAGGTTCAGCGCGGCGAAACACAGCCCCCAGACCAGACGCAAGCCCAGCAATGCGGCGAACCCCGACAACACCGAGTTACCCAAGGCACACAGGGCAGCAGCGCCAGCGGCGAGCATGCAGGTCAGGCGATCACCGTTGCGTGCGTAGAAATTCAATACATGCCGGTAGCCGAAAATCCGTACCAGGCGGTTCGCGGCCAGCAGCACACCGGCTTGAGCCAGGGTGATACCGAAAGCGTCCGACTCCATGGGTAGCAGCAGGTAGAGCAAGACGTCACTGGGCAGGCAGAAGCCGAGGGTCAGCGCGGCGCGACGGGACGATACATCAGCGGTGCGGTGGGCCAGGCTGGGCATAAACCGAAACATTCAGAAATATTCAGTCGCCACACTAGCCTTCCCCTGCCCTGTTTTACAAGGATTCCACGCTGCGTTGATAAGGCAGTAAACGCAGCCCACTGGCGACAGCCCCTACCAGCGCGAACACGCACCCCAGCCACAGCGCGTACTGCGGGCCGCTGTCGACAAATAGATGAAAACACAAGGCCACCAACGAGGCACCGAGGGTCTGCCCCAGCAACCGCGAGATCGCCACGATGCCACTGGCCCCGCCGCTGCGCGCCAACGGCGCACTGGTCATCAGGGCCTTGAGGTTGGGCGACTGGAAGAAGCCGAAGCCGGCGCCACACAAGGCCATGCGCCAGCCAATCTCGAAGGCCGAGGCGTCGTTGCCCAGGGTCGCGAGCGCGGCCATGCCAACGCTGAGCATCAACAGGCCGATGCCGCACAGCAGGCCCAACGAAACCCGATCAGCCAAACGCCCTGCAATCAAGGCCATGACCGCCACCACGGCCGGCCAAGGCGTCATCAGAAAGCCGGTCTCCACTTGGCTGTGGCCCAACGTCGACTGCAACAGAAACGGCAACGCTACGAAAGCCAGGCCTTGGGCGCTGAAGGCGCAGATCGCCGTCAGCGAAGACAATGCAAACACCGGGCGCTTGAACAAATCCACCGCCAGCATCGGCGCCGGGTGCCCGGCCTCGCGGCGCAGCAGCAACGCGCCAAACACCAGCGCCAGCCCGATCAGCCCCAAGGTCAGCGCGCCTTGCGCGCCATGCACAGCGGCGCCCAACCCCAGCACCAGCAAGGCGAACAGACCTGCACACAGCAGCGCTGCCAACCGGTCGAAGGCGTGCCAGGTGATGGGCAGCGTGGGTAACGAACGCAGGCCCAGGCCCAGGGCCATCAACCCCAACGGCACGTTGATCAGGTACAGCCAATGCCAAGTGGCCACCGAGAGGATTGCCGATGCGGCGGTGGGGCCCAACGTGAACGCCAGCCCCACCACCAGCGAGTTATAGCCCAGGCCACGCCCGAGCATTTTTGCCGGGTAGATATGCCGCAGCAGCGCGGTATTGACGCTCATCAGCGCCGCCGCGCCCAGGCCCTGCGCCACCCGTGCGGCGGTAAGCGTCAGCAGAGAACCGGCCAGCCCGCACAACAGCGACGAGACAATAAACAGCAGCAATCCGCCCAGATAAACGCGACGATGTCCCAGCACATCGCTGAGCGAAGCAAACGGCAGCACCGTGGCGACAATCGCCAGTTGGTAGGCGTTGACCACCCAGATCACCGAAGCCGAGTCAGTGCCAATCCCGTCGGCCAGCGTCGGCAAGGCGGTATTGACGATCGCGGTGTCCAGCGTTGCCATGCCGATCCCCAGAGAGAGGGCAATCACGGCCGGCAAGCGTTTATTGAGGGGCAGCCCATCGGCAACAAGAGACATGAACAATCCGCACAGGTGGCAAGGCGCCTAGATTACGGCCAGTGCGGATTTTTTTCAGCGGCCATTGGCGTGGCTGTCGATTTTTTCATGTTCGCAAGGGACAGCCGGTTACCGTTGAATCGGCTTGGCCAGCGTGATCGCGCTCAGGTCCAGATGCCCTTGTTTCAATGGCGGGCACCAGTAGTAGCCACCGGTCAACGGCGTACTGATGCGATACAAGCCATCGACAACCCCGTCTTCCAGCCCGCTCATGCGCCGCAGTTGCGCTTCGAACGCATCGAAGGAGTGCCCGAACGCCAGAAACATCAGCCCCGCCTGGCCGTTTTCGGCCCATGGCATTGAACGACGCACCACGAAGGCTTCCGGTGTGAAGCTTTCCTGGGCGGTGCGCTTGGTGTGGGCAAATTCGGGGGCGTCGTCGATTTCTTCGTTGTCGCCATGGCGACGGCCGATGATGTGGTCGCGCTCCTGGGCTGGTAACGCAGCGAAACCGTCGAGGTCGTGCTGCCACTGCTGGATGGCGGCGAAGCTGGCGCCGCTGTCGGTCAGGGCCGCCTCCACGGCTGCGTCGTCATGGGGGTTTTCGGTGCCGTCTTCGTAGTCGGTCAGGTCGAAACCGGTCTTGTAGCGAAAGCCTTCGGTCGATTGCACCAGGTGCAACGCCGGCGCCAGGGCTTTTTCGAATGCGCGGCTGCGCAGCAGCAATTCACCACGGTCCACGCCATGCAGCCATACCCACAACGCCTGCTGGGTCGACGGGTTATGCGCGCCCGGGCCGCTGACCGCAGGGAAGGCCCGCAACCCAGCGATGTCGGCACCCAGCGCCTTTACCAGCGGCTCACCGAAACCGACCACCGCCGCTGAATCCGTCAGTTGCACCAGCGCGTCCAGCGCAGCGGGCAAGGCGCCTGTGGACTCAATGGCAAAAAACAGATGGCGTGCCTGCAACGGCACCGGTGCGGCAAGAATGCCCGGCTGGTACTGACTCATGTGAACTCCTTCAAGAAAGCCGCGCAGTTTATCCCGAAGCGCCTGGAATGCGCAGTGCAAAGCGCGCAAGCCTTGCCACAGAGCCCGTGTATGGGTGACTCTCTAGTCATGTTTTGCAACTATTCCAGGAGTAGTGACATGACCACCCGTAACCTGCTCGCCCAACTGTTTCCCGCCTCCACCGCCGACATTCCCGAGGCCTTTCGCCTCGGGGAGCCGATTGAACAGCGTGATTACCTGGTCGACGGCCAGCTACGGGTGTGGAATGGCCCGTTGGCGCGCATTCAAAGCCCGGTGCAACTTGGCGACGAACGCGTGTACATCGGCAGCACACCGCTGCTGGACGCCGAGACCGCCCTTACTGCCCTCGACGCCGCGGTGCGCGCGTATGACCGGGGCCAGGGCGTATGGCCGACCATGCGCGTGGCTGACCGCATCCTGCACGTGGAAGCCTTTTTGCGGCGCATGCGCGAACAGCGCGATGCGGTGGTCAAGCTGCTGATGTGGGAGATCGGCAAGAACCTCAAGGACTCGCAGAAAGAGTTCGACCGCACCTGTGACTACATCATCGACACCATCAACGCCCTCAAGGAACTTGACCGCCGTGGCAGCCGCTTCGAGCTGGAGCAGGACACCCTGGGGCAAATCCGCCGCGTGCCGATGGGCGTGGCGCTGTGCATGGGGCCGTACAACTACCCGTTGAACGAGACCTTCACCACGCTGATCCCGGCGCTGATCATGGGCAACACTGTGGTGTTCAAGCCGGCCAAGCTCGGTGTGCTGTTGATCCGCCCGTTGCTGGAGGCGTTCCGCGACAGCTTCCCGGCCGGGGTGATCAACGTGATCTACGGCAGCGGCCGCGAAACGGTCAGCGCGCTGATGGCCAGCGGCAAGATCGACATCTTTGCGTTTATCGGCACCAACAAGGCGGCCAGCGACCTGAAGAAGCTGCATCCAAAACCGCACCGCCTGCGCGCCGCATTGGGCCTGGATGCGAAAAACCCCGGCATCGTGCTGCCCGAGGTCGACCTGGACAACGCGGTCAGCGAAGCGCTCACCGGCTCGTTGTCGTTCAATGGCCAGCGTTGCACCGCGTTGAAAATCCTGTTTGTGCACGAGGCAGTGGCTGACCAGTTCATCGAAAAATTCAACGCAAGGCTGGCGACATTGAAACCCGGCATGCCGTGGGAAGACGGGGTGGCGCTGACTCCGCTGCCGGAAGTGGGCAAGGTGGACTACCTCAACGACCTGGTGGCCGATGCCGCACAGCATGGCGCCAACGTAGTGAACCCCGATGGCGGCACCAGCCTGGGGTCATTCTTCTACCCGGCTGTGTTGTACCCGGTAAACCCGCAGATGCGCGTGTACCATGAGGAACAGTTCGGCCCCGTGGTGCCGATCGTGCCCTACCGTGACCTGCAGACAGTGATCGACTACGTACTGGACTCGGACTTCGGCCAGCAATTGAGCCTGTTCGGCACCAACGCCGGGGAAATCGGACGCCTGGTGGACACCTTCGCCAACCAGGTCGGCCGGATCAATATCAATGCCCAATGCCAGCGCGGGCCGGATACCTTCCCCTTCAACGGGCGCAAGAACTCGGCCGAGGGTACGTTGTCGGTACATGACGCCCTGCGCGTGTTCTCGATCCGCACCCTGGTGGCGACCAAGTTCCAGGAGAACAACAAGGCGTTGCTCGGTGACATCCTGCGCAACCGTGACTCGAACTTCATCAGCACCGACTACATCTTTTAAACACTCAGCTAAGTGAACAGGGGGAGCGAGCGGGCGTGCTCGCTCCCGCCTTCATATTGCAGCGCCACTACCGGAGGACACCTCAATACCGATGAACCTGCCCCTCTTCGCACGGCGCCTGCTGCGTCCGCTGCTCGACCCGTACCGGCGCTATCGCCATGCCAAGCTGATCCACGCCGTGCGCGTGTCCATTGGCCTGCTGGCGACGATTCTGCTGACCACCGGTATCAACCTGCCCCACGGTGAGTGGGCGTCGGTGACCATGCTGATTGTGATCGGCGGTTTGCAACATCACGGCAATATCGGCAAGAAAGCCGTGGAACGCGCCTACGGCACGTTGATCGGTGCCAGCGTGGGTTTGTTGGTGGTGGTTCAACATGCCTGGCTAGGCATGCCGCTGCTGACGTATCTGCTGATGTCGGCGGTATGCGGTTTTTTTTCCTACCACGCCATCGGCAAGGGCGGCTATATCGCACTGCTGTCGGCGATCACGGTATTCATTGTTGCTGGGCACGGTGACAACCCGATTTCGGACGGGTTGTGGCGCACCGTCGACATCCTGATCGGCATCGCGCTGGCCCTGGCGTTTTCCTTCGCCCTGCCGCTGTACGCGGTGTATTCGTGGCGCTACAACCTGGCGAGCGCCCTACGCGATTGTGCGGCGATCTATGGCCGGATCATCAATGGCCAATCGGTCACCGACGATGAACACCTCAAACTGCTCAACCGCTTGAACGCGGCGATGCTGCAACTGCGTTCGCTGATGCCGTCGGTGTCCAAGGAAGTGCGCATCTCAATGACCGAGCTGGACAAACTCCAGCGCCACCTGCGCATGTGCATCAGCACGCTGGAGATTCTTGGCAATACCCGCCCGGACCCGCGGGACGAGCAGTCCACGGCAAGGATGCGTGTGATGCTCAAGGCCGAGCACCGGCAGATTCGGGTTCAACTGGTGGGGATGGCACGGGCGTTGAAATCAGGCGTCACCGAGCGTCTGGAACGCCCGCATAACGCCAGCAGCCCGCCAACCTCGCTGGACGCCCCCGTATACAGCGCGCTGGATGGCTATCGCTTATTGACCGTACAGCTGGCGGCTAACGTGGACCAGATGCGTCAGCGCCTGGCGAAAAGCGCACCCCGCTGGAAGATTTAGTGTGACCGTTGAATAAGTTTGCTTGATTTAATGCATTCACACTTTCTCTTACATATTTTTCACGCTTTATTCACAAGCCGGAACGTAGTGTGAAGCCTCATCCGTTACAAACGTTGCATATCAAGCCCGCCGCCCCAGCGGGCTTTTTTTTGCCTGCTTTCTGGCGCTGGAAAACGCCCCGCCTTTGTAGGAGCGAGCTTGCTCGCGAAGAACGTAATAGCGGCGCGGCTCACCAGAATGCCCGCGTTATCGTTGACGTTTTTCGCGAGCAAGCTCGCTCCTACAGGGGTTTGGGGTTTGGCTTCAGCGTGTGGCCTGCTCACGAATCGCGCGCTGGGTCTCCAGCACTTTGGCCAAAGCCGTCTCAGCCTCTGCGCTCTGCTGCGGCACGCGGATGGCCGCCGATACCAGGGTAATGAGCTTGGCCATCACTTCGGCATCCGTGGCCGGGCGGCCCAGGCTCATGGAATTCATCAGCAGGCGCAATTCAGTGCCAGCCATCACCCCGGAAATCGCCTTGAGGGCAAATTGCAGGCGCACGCCCAATTCATTGCGCGGCAAATCCGGCAGCGCCAGGGCAAAGGCTTCGAAAAAGCGCTGGAACACCGGCTGGTAATGCACCTTGAGGTATTCCTGGATAAACGGCGAGGTGTCGCTGTACACACGACCGAGAAACCGGATGAATGAACGCCCTTCCCCACTGGCGGGGTCACTGCGCTCCAGGCCCATGGCCGGGGCGAACAGTACGCCCAACAGCGTATCGCAATCGAGCGGGCCGCTGGCCTCGGCTTCACAACGCGCCAGCAACTCCAGACGCTGCTCATTGAGCGGTTCGAGGCGCTGCATCAGCAGGGTTTTCATCAGGGAATCCTTGTCCCCGAAGTGATAGTTCACCGCAGCCAGGTTGACCTGGGCGCGCTCGGTAATCTGCCGTAATAAAACCGCGTCATATCCGTACTTGATAAAGAGAGCCTCTGTCGCATCCAGCAGTCGAGTCTTGGTGATGTTTGGAGCGCTGAGTTTCTTCGCGACCATAAGGGTTCCACGGGTGGGAAATATTGTTTAAAAAAATTATTTGATTTTTTATACCGGGGCCTTCGTTCGAAAGCAAGCAATGACACGGTGGCATAGTCTTGAAAGCTTTTGCCTACAGCAACATAGAAGGTCGCCAACATTGGTTTGCGCGCCCCGCGGCGTCTGGGCACACGGCATTTCAACGCCTCAAACCGCTCTAAATCCACCGCTGGCGAAGCCGTTTGAACGCGGTTACTATTCAAACAATTTTTTAAAAACAAGAAATAAAACCAGTCCGTAACGGGCACCGGCAGCCCCCCAAGTTGTTACAAAGATTTACAGGGCAGCCCAGCACCGTCGAGACTGCAGGCGTAGTCATGATGACAGAGACCCCCGCGCACCACAGCTTGGTTTCCCTGCACGGCATCGGCAAAAGCTATCAGCTTGCCGGGCAGCGCCTGTCCATTCTCAATGATGTGTGCCTGTCGATTGCCAGCGGCGAGAGCTGCGGCATCCTCGGTGCATCCGGTTCCGGCAAAAGCACCCTGCTCAATATCCTCGGCCTGCTGGATTTGCCCGACTGTGGCCAGTACCACTTTGCCGGCCACGACATTTTCAACGCCACGCCCGACGAACTGGCGGCACTGCGCAACCAGCAGATCGGTTTCGTGTTTCAGAGTTTCAACCTGTTGCCGCGCCTCAGCGCCCTCGACAACGTCGCACTGCCCCTGAGCTATCGCGGCGTGTCTCGTCACGAATCGGTGGAGCAGGCCTTGCGCATGCTCGAGCAGGTCGGCCTGGCCGAGCGTGCCCACCACCGCCCCGCCGACCTTTCCGGTGGCCAGCGCCAACGGGTCGCCATTGCCCGTGCATTGGTCGGCAAACCCTCGGTGATCCTCGCCGACGAACCCACCGGCAACCTCGACAGCAGCACCGCACAGGACATCATGAACCTGCTGCTGGCGCTCAATCGCGAGCAGCAGGTAACGCTGATCATCGTCACCCACGACGCGCAGATCGCCGAGCGGCTGGAGCGCAAGATCCTGGTGCGCAACGGTGTGGTGCACGAGGACCTGCGCCCATGAGCCTGCGGGTCGAGCAGAGCCTGAGCCAACTGCTGCATGAAGCGTTCATCAGCCTGCGCACCCTGGGCAAACGCTCGGTGCTGGCCCTGCTGGGCATCGTGATCGGCAGTTCGTCGGTGGTGGCGCTGATCAATATCGGCCATAACGCCGCAACCGACGCCGCGATGATATTCAAGGACATGGGCACCGACATCCTGGTCGTTCAGTTCCCGCCCAAGGGCACCAGCAACGTCCCGATGCGTACCCAACTCGACTTGGGCTCGGTGCGCCAGGCCGTGCCAGGCATTGCCCATATCGGCGCGCTCAGCTTGTTCAGCGGGCCCATTGTGTTCCATGGCCGCACCGCCAATGCAAACTTCGTCGGCAGCACCTCGGATGTGCAGGCCGCCATGCGTCTGGTGGTGCGCGAGGGGCGATTGCTGTCAGCCTTCGATGCCAGCGAAACCTATGGAGTGATCGGCGACCAGGTCGCCCAGGCCCTCGGCGCACCCGGCGATCCGCTCAAGCTGGGTGATCGCGTGCGCATCAACGACTACCTGTTCCTGATCGTCGGCATCCTGCATAACCAGCCCCGGGCCATGCTGATGCCGGTGCAAGCCAATGAATCGCTGTTCATGCCTGCCGAAGGCATGCGGCGCATCTTCGCCAGCCCGCAGATCAACAACGTGATCATCCGCGCCCAGCCTGGGCAAGACATGGAACGCGTGGCCCGGGACGCCGCCGCTGCGCTGCAACCGCAACTGACCGAGCACAATGTCGACATCACGGTGCCCCAGCAGATGATCGACGGCATGACCCGCCAAAGCCGCACCTTCGCCTATCTGCTGCTGGCCCTCGGCGCGATTTCGCTGATAGGCGGCGGTGTCGGGGTGATGAATGTGATGCTGATGAACGTTTCGCAGCGTCGCCGCGAGATCGGCATCCGCATGGCCCTGGGCGCGCGCCAGCGGGATATCCGCAACCTGTTCCTGCTCGAAGCCGTCACCCTGACCGCCGTCGGCGCGCTGTGCGGCGCGGTATTGGGCATGACCGCCGCCTGGTTCTACGCGTGGCTGTCGGGCTGGGCCTTTTCCCTGGCGGTGGCCGCCCTGCCCCTGGGCGTCGGCAGCACGTTGCTGGTGGGTCTGTTCTTTGGCATCTACCCGGCGGTCTCGGCCTCACGCCTGCAACCGGTGGAGGCCCTGCGCGATGAATAGATGGCTACTGCTGCTGGCGCTGATCGGCCTGCCCGCCATGGCGGCTGACGTGGTCGTCACACCTTCGGCGCCGAGCACCACCCGCAGCGGCTATGACCGGGGCGTATCGCTGAACGCCCAGGCGACAACGTTGACCCTGGGCGACGCGGTGTACCTGGGCCTGCGCAACAACCCGGCGATCCGCAGCGCTTACCTGCAGCGCGTGGCGCAAAAGTTCGACCTGCGGGTCGCCGAAGACGTGTTCAACCCTAAGCTCACCCTCAACAGTTACTACCGCGGCACCCGAGGCTCCCAGGACAGCGCGCGCAACGCCAACCTGGCACCGTCCACCAGCCTGCTCGGCGAGTACGGCACCCGCCTGAGCATGGCCTGGACCCAGCAACTGAACAACGCCAACCGCGCCGGCCGTTACCGCAGCGACGGCCTTGACCTGGCCGTCATCCAGCCGCTGATGCGCGGCGCCGGCTGGGACGCCACCACGGCGCCGCTGCGCCTGTCGCGCCTGGCGGAACAGGCCAACCGCCTCAACCTCAAAGCCACCGTGGCGCAGACCATCAGCCAGATCATCGCGACCTACCGCGAGTTACTGCGGGCCCAGGAGCAACAGTCGATCGTGCAGGAAGCGCTCAAGCGTTCCACTACGCTGCTGGAGGTGAACAGGGCGTTGATCAGCGCCGGACGCATGGCCGAGTTCGAGATCGTGCAGACCGAAGCCGATATCGCCACCCAGCAATTGGGCGTGGAGGAAGCGCAGAACCAACTGGATACCAGTCGCCTTGCCCTCCTGCGCCTGCTGGCCCTGGACCTGTCCACGCCGATTCGCGCCACCGAAGCCCTGGAGGCCAGGCCCATGGAAATCGACAGGCGCCAGGCGTTCAACCTGGCGCAAACCCAGCAACCGGAATACCTCGCCGCCCTGCTGGGCAGCCAGCAAGCCGACCTGAACCTGGTGATCGCCAAGGACTCCGGGCGTTGGCAAGTGGACCTGGTGGCCGGTGCAAACCAGGTGCGCGATGCCTTTGACAGCGACAACGGCCGTACCAATAACCGTACCTGGGACAGCTACGCCGGGGTACAGGTGCAGATCCCCATCGGTGACATCAGCACGCGCCAGGCCGAAGTTCGCGCGCGGGTGAATGTCGAGGACCAGGAGATCCGCATCACCGACGCCCGCCAGGAGCTGGAACGCAACGTCAACGACGTGGTGCGCGACCTCGGCACCCGCTGGCGCCAATACGAAATCTCCCAGCGTGCCGTGGAGCTGTCGCGGCGCAAGATCGAGATCGAACGGGAAAAACTCAGCGCCGGGCGCTCCACCAACTTTCAGGTGCTGAGCTTCGAGACGGACCTGCGCAACGCCGAAAACGCGCGGCTCAATGCGCTGATCGCTTATTTGAACGCTCAGACCCAGCTGGACTTGACGCTGGGCATGACCCTGGAAAGCTGGGAAATCGCCCTCAATGACTACTAATCGCAAACGCCTGCTGGGTGCTGTGTTGATCGTGCTGATGGCCGGCGCAGGATTGGCCTTGCGCGGCCCGGCGCAAGGCCCGGCCAGCGCCGGTGAACACTGGCTGGCGGTGAAGACCGACCCGCTGGTGCACCAGATCGGCCTGGTCGGCAAGATCGAGCCCGACACCACCGTCACGCTCACCGCGCCATTCGACGGCAATGTACTGGCGAACCTGGTCGAGCAAGGCCAGCGCGTCGAGGCCGGGCAGGTGCTGCTGCGCATGGACCCGGCCACCCTCGAAGTGCAACTGCGCGAGGCCCTCTCCGCCCAACTCAAGGCCCGGCGCACCGTGCAGGAAATGCAGGACTGGGACAGCAGCGCCGCCGTCACCCGGGCCCGGCGCAGCTTGCGCACCGCAGAGATGAGCGCCGGTAACACCCAGCGCAAACTCACCGAAAGCGAAAACCTGTTCAAGCGCGGCATCATCCCGCGCAACGAACTCGACGACCTCAAGCAACAGGCCCAGCAGCAACAGCTGGACCTGGCAGCGGCGCGCAGTGAACTGCAACAGGCGCTGGACCAGGGCAAGGGCGAATACCGGCAGATCGCCGATATGGAGTTGACCAACGCCACGGTGAAATATGATGCCCTGCACACGCTGCTCGAAGGCAAAGAGGTCAAGGCGCCCTTCTCCGGCATCGTGGTCCCGGCCCCCGGCATCAGCACCTCGTCCGCAGGCGGCGGCAATAACAACGCACCGGTCCAGGCTGGCAGCAAGGTCAGCCAGGGCCAGGTGCTGTTCGGCCTGGCCAATATCGAACGCTTGAAAATCGTCGCCAGGGTCTCTGAGTTGGACATCAACCAACTGCATCAAGGCCAGGCCGTGGAAGTCATGGGGGACGGGTTCGACGGTGAGCGGCTGACGGGGTCGGTCAGCGTCGTCAGCGGCCTGGCCATCGCCAACGACAGCCAGGGCAGCGCGCAGTTTCCAGTAACGTTGGCAATCCCCACACTCACCCCGCAGCAGTTACAGCGGGTGCGCCTGGGGATGAGCGCACGGTTGACCATTGTGACGTACAGCAATGCGCAGGCGATCGTGGTACCGAGCGAGGCGATCCGGGCGGACAACACCGTCGAGTACCGGGCGGCGATGGACCAGCCGGTGGAGCGGGTGAAGGTGACCACCGGGCAATCGACGCCGCAGGGCGTCGAGGTGTTCGGCCTCAAGCCCGGGTTTGTAAATACCTCAAGATAAACGCCGATCAACCTGTGGGAGGGGGCTTGCCCCCCGATGGCGGTGGGTCAGTCACAGGTGCAGTGGCTGATATGCCTTCATCGGGGGCAAGCCCCCTCCCACAGGGGATCATCATTGTTACGAGGCATTTATTTATGCAGCCACCGTCGATCATGCACAACCTGCAGACTGCCTGACCCAACCCGGTCCAAAAATGTGGCAGGGGCTTGCCTTCGATGGCGGTGGGTCAGTCACAGGGGCAGTGGCTGATATACCTTCATCGGGGGCAAGCCCCCTCCCACAGGGATCATCATTGTTTCGAGGCATTTATTTATGCAGCCACCTTCAATCATGCACAACCTTCCACCGCCTGACCCAACCCAGTCCAAAATGTGGGAGCAACTGTCTTATTGGATTCAATTCAGAAGTCATTTTCATAGGCAGCAAAGCTCCCACAGCTTAGGCCGTGCAATGCTGAAGGAAATTGCTGCTACCGAGCTAATCGGTGCGCTCTTTCCATTCAGTGCGGTCACGCAGCATCGCGTTCAGACGTACCAACAAAACGCGCATACAGGCGATCAACGCGACTTTGGCGCATTTCCCTTTATCACGTAGCGCCTTATATCGAGTCCCGAATTCTGGCTGGTCACGGATAACCACCCAACAGGCCATGTAAAGTGAGCGACGGGCTGAAAACCTTCCGCCACTAATATGGCGTGCACCTTTATGCCTTCCGCTGTCGTTGTTGTACGGAGCGAGGCCCGCTAGTGCCGCGATAGGGCGCCCTCCAATCTCTCCCAGCTCAGGCAGGTAAGCCATAAGACTGGTGGCAGTAACCAGCCCGATTCCTTTGACTGAACACAGTCGAGCCACCTTTTCGCTATCTAACTCGTTCGCACTTTGACGAATCAGTTGATCTATCGCCTCCACTGCCACGGTCAAATAGTCGATATGGTTCTGTAATGCAGGCTTTACCGCATCGCAGGAAGCTGTTTTCAGGCGTCGTCTGTCGTCATCTCTTTGCTGAACAAAATGCTCCCGCTGCTGGACCAACGCGCGCAGCTTATCGTGCTCCGGGCTTGTAACTCGGGCGCTTGGCGAGTCTAGAACAGCTGCATAGTGCGCAAGAGACTTTGCGTCTATCGGGTCGGTTTTGGCTTGTTTGCCCATCGCCCTGGAAAAACTCTTGGCTCGGTGCGGATTGATGCAGATGACATCAAGGCCCGCAGCCTGAAGCGCCTTCATGACTTTGCGCTCATAACCGCCAGTAGCCTCCAATACCACGCGACCAACCTGGTGAAGCAATAGCCACCCAATCAACCCAGGGAAATCTTCTTCGGCGTTAGCGCAATTTACCCCAACGTCAACCTGATTAACTCGAGCCTCAAGGCTGTCCTTGGAAACATCAATACCTGCTGGATAGGAAAACATAGCCAAATCCTCTTACACTTAATGTGAGAGCGCTCTGGCTTGGCCCACGCTTGTAACTGTTCGAGGTGGGCTCGTTCAACTGTTCGGGCTCATGTCCAGAGCGGAGAGGTGAGTAGCAGCGTGGGCTCCCACACGTGCTTTAAGCACTCGGGGCATTCAGCTTGCTACTCACCGCTCTCACCCTCAGTCTAATCCTGGCTCAAGACACAAGGGGGCTTGCCCCCGATGGCGGTGGGTCAGTTACAGGTGTATTGGCTGATACACCCTTATCGGAGGCAAGCCCCCCATTAGATTTGTGTCAGTTTCAAGGCCAGTGCCTTGGCCTGGATTGCCACATCCGTGACGGCGGTACTCTCCCACCACATCCCCCGCAACGGCGGGCCCATGGCGAACAGCCGCTCACTCACCTGGCCTTGGGCATCCCGCACGGCGCCAGAGGCATCCGCTGCAATCCCCAGCGCCAGCGGCCCAGGCTGGATCAACCCGCGTTTGAGCAGTTGCTGCGGCAGTGGCCGGGCCACGCGGCGCCAGTCGTATTCGATGCCGCTGGAGTTGATCAGCGCCGCGCCGGACACGTGCGTCACGGTCTGCTCGCCGCGATGGCGCAAGCCAATCGTCACGCCGCTGGCCGACGGCACCAGGCCCTTGAACGAGGCCGCCCGTATCTGCAAGCGCCCTTCGCCGTGCAAGCGTTCCACCAACTGCGCACTCAACGGCGGCGAACGGTGGTGGTGGCTTTCCCACCACGGCCGCACATGCCGCACGAACTGGCGCTTTTCGCGCTCGCTGGCCTGGCTCCACAACCTGGCGATGTGCACCCGGACCGTGTCCAGCGGCGCCTGCCAATCGACGTCCTGGTCCAGCGCGATACGGCATTGACGCCGCACTTCGCGCACCAGTTGCCGAGGGCTGCGCAGCGCGGGATCAGCGCCAAGAAAGTCGTCCCAGCTCGGCGGCTGGCGGCGCACATGGGGCAACAGACCATGGCGCGAGAACACCTCGATCGGCCCACGATGCCCGGCCTGTTCCAGCGACACCACGGCATCCACCATGGTCAGCCCGGAGCCGATGATCAGCACGGTCGCATGCGGGTCGAGCCGGGTCATGGCCTGCACGTCCCACGGGTCCAGCGCCGCAGCGTTAAGACCGCTGGATTCGGTCTGCGGCGTGCGGGCCGCCGGGAACATGCCGGTGGCCAATACGGCAAAGGCGCCACGCAGGCGCTCGCCGCTGTCCAGGGACACCAGGGTGCCGGCAGCATCGACCTGCAAGTCGACCACTTCTGCGCGAACATGCTCCACCGTGGAAGCCGACAGCGCCTTGGCCTCAGCCAGGCGCTGCTGTGCGTACAGGCCAAACATCCCGCGTGGCGGGAACAGTTCGCTGACGGGCACCGGCTGTTGCGCCGCCTGCGGCCAGCCCCCGGCGCCGATGTAGTCGGTGAGCCATTGGGTCAGGTCATCGGGGTTGTCCGGGTCGACACTCATGCGCGCCGCATTGCCGTTCAAGGTGTGGCCCAGCTCGACCGCGCTATAGGCCTCGCCACGCCCCAGTTCCGCGCGCGGTTCGATCACCAGGATGCGCCGCCGGCCTGGCAGGCGCAGCAGTTGCACCGCCAGCATCGTGCCGCTCAGGCCGCCGCCGACGATCAGTACATCAGCGTTGCGGATGGATTCACTCATGCACGTCCGCCCTTAACGCTTACCCAGATAGATGTCATGCAAATCACCTCGCGCCAACAACTCGGCGGCGCTGCCACTCAGCACCACCCGCCCAGTATCCAGCACGTAGCCCTGGGACGCATAGGTGAGCGCGACGTTGATATTCTGCTCAGCGATCAAAAAGCTCACCTGCTGCTCGCGGTTGAGCTGCGCGATGATCGCGAAAATCTCCTGCACGATCATCGGTGCCAGCCCCATCGAAGGCTCATCGAGCAGCACCAGGGCCGGCCGGGTCATCAGGGCCCGGCCAATGGCGACCATTTGCTGTTCGCCGCCGGAAGTCAGCCCGGCGCGGGTGTGGCGCTTGGTCTTGAGCCTGGGGAACCAGGTGTAGATGCGCTCCAGATCGTGGGCCAGCTCCTTGCGACTCAAGCGCCGCACAAAGCCGCCGCTGCGCAGGTTGTCTTCGACGGTGAGCTGGCCGAACACATGCCGGCCTTCCAGCACATGCACCATGCCCTGGTGCACGCGCTGGCTGGGGTCTACGCCGGCCAGGTCGTGGCCGGCGTATTCGATCAGGCCACGGCTGACTTCGGCACGTTCGGCGCGCACCAGCCCGGAAATGGCCTTGAGCGTGGTGCTCTTGCCGGCGCCATTGGCGCCGAGCAGCGCCACGATTGCGCCTTTGGGCACACTCAGCGACACCCCGGCCACCGCCAGGATCGCACCGTCATAGATCACCTCGATGTCGTCGACCGTCAGCAAAGACTCGCGCCCTGGCTGCGTGGCAGGCTGGCTCATGGTTTATTCATCCCCGGTGCAGGTGCGTGGCGTGAGGTGTTTTTCCTTGGCGAACGCGGCAGATTTTTCATCGATCAGCGGGCGCAGCAGCGCACGGTCGGCGGCGATCCAGTCACTGATCAGCGCCCAGTTGGCGCCGTCCCACTGCTGCACCCGCGCCGAGCCGCCGCCTTCGTGGTCGCGGCAGGACAGCTTGAGGTTCTGCATCAGGCCCAGGTAGCCCATGTCCTTGAGCCGCGCATCGTCGATGTTCAAGTGTTCCAGACCCCAGCGGCCTTCTTCGCCATTGAGCGGGCGCTTACCGAATTTGGCCTGGGCGGTGCGGATCGCCTCCACCGCCACAGCGGCGTTCACCAGGCCTGAGTTGTAGTAAACGCTGCCGAAGTTTTTCAGGTCCTTGAGGTCACTGTGGCCCTTGTCGAGCACGTACTGTTTGAGGCGTTTGTGGATCTCGAAGTCGCTGCCCGCCGGGTAGGGCGTGAGCGCCAGGTAGCCCTTGGCGGCGGCACCGGCGGGTAATACGTCTTCGCTGGAGCTGGCCCAGATATCGCCGATGATATGGTCCACCGGGAAGCCGAAGCGCGCCGCAGTCTTCACCGCCACCGGGGTCGACACGCCCCAGGTGCGCAGGAATACCCAGTCCGGATTGGCCTGGCGTACCTGGCGCCATTGCGCCGATTGCTCGTTGCCGGGGTCGGCCACCGGAATCTGGATATTTTCAAAGCCGTACTTTTCGGCCAGCAGCTTCAGCGGACCGAGGGTTTCGCGACCGTAGGCCGAGTCGTGATAAACCGTGGCGATTTTCTTGCCCTTGAGTTTGTCGAAGCCGCCTTCGCGCTCGGCGATGTAGTTCACCAGGGTCGAGGCTTCACTGTAGAAAGTCAGCATCACCGGGAAGTTGTACGGAAACACCGTACCGTCGGTGGCTTCGGTACGACCGTAACCGAGGGTGATCAGCGGGATCTTGTCCACTTCAGCTCTTTCGCTGAGGGCGTAGGCAGCCGGTGCGCCGTTGGGCTGGTACACCGCGACCGGCGCGCCATCCAGGCCGTTCTTGAAGCGCTCGTAGCACTCGATGCCCTTCTCTGCCGTCCATTCGGTCTCGCATTCCTGCCACACCAGCTTCACGCCGTTGATGCCGCCTTCGACCTCATTGATATAGCGCAGGTAGTCGATCATCCCGGCCCACACCTGCACGCCGCTGGAGGCGTAGGCGCCGACACGGTAGGTGGCCAGGGGAATGAATTGCTGATCGGACGAGGCGCTGGCCTGGGGCACAGCGCCGGCCAGCGCCGCCAGTGCGAATGCAGTACCGACCAGGGAACGTTTCACGGATGCACGCATGGAGATTCTCTTGAGGGAAGGAAGGTTAGAAGCGCAGCGGCCACTGCCGCAGACGGTCACGCAGGTTGTGCAACAGGCGAATCAAGCCCTCGGGTTCCTTGATCAGGAACACGATGATCAATGCGCCAAAAATGATTTTCTGCAGGTTCTGCAACTGCCCCGCATCCACCGCGCCGCCGAACAGCGCCTGCCCGGCGTGGCTGAGCAGGATCGGCAGCAGGCTGATGAACGCCGCGCCGACAAAGTTGCCGGCGATGCTGCCCATGCCACCGATAATGATGATGAACAGGATCTGGAACGAGCGGTTGATATCGAAACTGCTGGCGCTGGCCGTGCCCAGGTAGGCGAAGGCCCACAGCGCGCCGGCGATGCCCAGGTAGAACGAGCTGATCGCAAACGCCAGGCGCTTGTAACGCACCACGGGGATGCCGACCACGGCCGCGGCGGTGTCCATGTCGCGGATCGCCATCCAGTTGCGCCCGACCTGGCTGCGCACCAGGTTGACGGCGGTCCAGGTCAATAGCAGCACCGTGACCAGGGTCAGCCAGTAGCGGCCCAGCGGGGTGTTGAGGTCGTGACCCAACAGCGTCAGTTGCGGCGCGGAAATGGTCCCGGAAGAGCCATAGTTGTAGAACCAGGGGAATTTGACGAACAGCCACTCGAGGAAAAACTGCGCCGCCAACGTGGTGACCATCAGGTAGAAACCCTTGATCCGCGAGCTGGGCAGACCGAACAACAGGCCCACCAGCGCGCTGATAACCCCACCACCGAGCAACGCTACCGGCAAGCCCAACTCCGGCAGGCGCAGCAGGAATCCGTAGGTAGCAAAGGCGCCCACCGCCATGAAACCTGCCGCGCCGACCGACGTCTGCCCGGTGTAACCGGTGAGCAGGTTCAGGCCCAGGCCGGCCAGTGACAGCACCAAAAATGGAATCAGGATCGCATTGAGCCAATAATCATCGCCCCACAGCGGTACCGCGATAAACGCCAGCGCCAGCCAGGCGATCAGGCCCCAGGGCACACGCCGGGTGGTCAGCAGCAGCGGCGCAGTGTGGTGTGCAACGGAGGTCGACATGGTTTCAGACTCGCTCGATGGCGCGCTCGCCAAACAGGCCGGCGGGACGGATATACAGGAAGGCCAGGGCCAATACATAGGCGAACCACGGCGTGATGCCGCCGCCAATCAACGGGCCGATGTACACCTCGGCGAGGTTCTCCGCCGCACCGACGATCAGCCCGCCGACAATGGCCCCGCCAATCGAGGTGAAACCACCGATGATCAGCACCGGCAAAGCCTTGAGCACCACCAGTGACAACGAGAACTGCACACCCTGGCGCGCGCCCCACAACAGCCCCGCTACCAGCCCGACAATCCCGGCCACTGCCCAGACGATCTGCCAGATCCGGTTGAGGTTGATGCCGATGGACAGCGCCGCCGTGGTGTCATCCGCCACCGCACGCAGCGACAGGCCGATACGGGTCTTGTTGAACAGCAGCGCAAGTACCGTCACCAGTACCACGGCCGCGGCCGCGGCGATCAGGTCGAACTGGCTGAGCATCAGCGGCCCGATAAACAGCGGCACATCATCGATGCCCAGGTCCAGTGCACGCACCTGCGACCCCATCAGGCCCTGCGCCAGGCCCTCGATAATGAAGGACAGGCCGAGGGTAGCCATGAACAGGGTGATCTGCGAACGATTCACCAGCGGCCGCAACACCAGGCGCTCGATGAGCAAGGCGCCGACGATCATCACGATCACCGTCAGCAACAACGCCAGGGCAAACGGCACGCCCTGGTCGTGCAGGCTGACGAACGTCAGCGCGGCAAACAGCAGCATCGCGCCCTGGGCAAAGTTGAACACGCCGCTGGCCTTGTAGATCAGCACAAAACCGATGGCGACCAGGGAATACATGGTGCCGGCGAGCAGGCCGCCGAGCAGGGTTTCGAAGAAGAAGGTCATGCTTGAATACTCATGGTTGCGCCACGCCCAGGTAGGCCGCGATCACCTCGGGATTGGCTTGCACCTCGGCAGGCGAACCGTCGCCGACCTTGCGCCCGTAATCGAGTACCACCACATGGTCGGACAAGCCCATGACCACGCCCATGTCGTGCTCGATCAACACCACGGTGGTGCCCAGGTCGCGATTCACGTCGGCGACAAAGCGCGCCATTTCCTGTTTTTCCTCGGCGTTCATCCCGGCCATAGGCTCATCGAGCAACAACAGGCTGGGCCCGGCGACCAGCGCCCGCCCCAGTTCCACGCGCTTTTGCAGGCCATAGGACAGGTTGCCCACCAGCACCTCGCGATGGGCCTGCAACTCGAGAAATTCCAGGATGCCCTGGGCCCGCTGGCGAAACGCGGCGGCTTCTTGCCGTGCGCGCGGCAAGCCGAGGGCCTGTTCGATGAAGGTGCTGCGCATATGCCGCGACAGGCCGGTGAGAATGTTGTCCAGCACGCTCATTTTCTTGAACAGCGCATTGTTCTGGAACGTACGACCAATACCTCGGCGGGCGGCGCCCAGCGGGTCGATACGATGAAAGTGCTGCGCCTGGAACACGATCTCACCGGCATCGAAGCGGTACACACCATTGAGCACGTTGAGCAGCGAGCTTTTGCCGGCGCCGTTAGGGCCGATCAACGCGCAGATCTCACCGCGCCGCACCTCGAACGACAACGCATTGATCGCCTTGACGCCCTTGAACGACAGCGAAACGTCCCGCACCTGAAGGATGGCCTGGCTCATGCACTTTTCCGTTTGAATTCGGCAAGCCACGTCGGCTCAGCAGTGGATTTGAGCGGCTGCCAGATATAGGCCAGACGCTGAAAACCCAGCAGCCTGCGCACACGATTTTTCAGCAACCGGCGCAGGCCGCTTTGGGGGTGGGCGATGGCCCAGTCACACAGGCGTCGGCGCCAGGTGCCGTGAGGGGCGAGGCGGCTTTCGATGTCGTCGGCCAGGCGCTGCAAAGCTTCGGGCGACAGCAGCAGGCCGGTGGGGGCGACTTCGCTGCGATCGCGCCGCGCCGAGGCCGGGCTTTCCGGGAAGGCCAGGCCGTGGCCGCTGTTGAGCCATTGCTGCAGCACAACCGCAAGGCCACCTTGCCAGTGGGTGCCCTCCTCGCTCCACAGCGTGGTTTCGCCGCTGGGATGCCACCAGCGGCTGATGTGCTGCGCGGGGTCCACAGCGCCCAATAGCTGGGCGAAATCCAGGCGTTGAGTAAATTCCCAATCCGGCTGGCGGCCCTGTACGTAGGCGTGGCTGGGACGAATGCGCCATAACTGTTGTTGCAAGGCCTGGGGCGCCAGGCTGTCAGGCAGCGTGAGCACCTGCCCGCCCACCGACTCGGCTGCCAGCGCCAGCAACAGCAGGTTCGGCTCAAACGCGCCGCTGAGCGCCAGCCGCGACTGCTCGTTGTAGCCCTGCTGGCGTAAACCGTCAGCAAGGCGTTCGACGTCGCGCAACACGTCGATCCAGCGCCAGGCGTGCCATTGCCCTTGGCGCTTGTGCCGCAAGGCAATCTGCAGCGGGGTGAGTTGTGCCCAGTGGTGCAGGCGTTCCAGGGCGGCTTGGGGGTCGGGCACGCTCATAGGGGTGATGCTCCTATTGGGTGGTGGGCGTGCGGTGGTCCGCTGGCTGAAATAAGTCAAACGCTGAAGATCAAAATGTGGGAGGGGGCTTGCCCCCGATGGCGGTGTGTCAGGCACCGATCAATTGCTGCCCCTCCGCTATCGGGGGCAAGCCCCCTCCCACAGGGGTCTTGTGTGAAGCTGCCAAGTTGCGATAGCTGGCGCCCGGATGGTCCGGACCGAGCCGCGCACCGTCGCCAAACAACTTCTCACGCAAGGTACCCTGGGCGTATTCGGTCTTGTACACCCCCCGCTTCTGCAACTCCGGCACCAGCCACTCCACTGCGTCGACAAAAGTTTCGTGAGTCAGCGCATAGGCCAGGTTGAAGCCGTCCACATCGGTGTCCTCCACCCATTCCTGCAGCAGATCCGCCACCGTCTGCGGACCGCCGACAAACAGCGGGCCAAAGCCACCGATGCCGACCCAATCGGCCAGCTCGTTCGGCGTCCAGACCTTGTTCGGGTCCGCCGTGGAGAAGGCTTCCACCGCCGATTGAATGGCGTTGGTGTGCACATGCTTGAGCGGTTCATCCGGCTTGAAATGGCTGAAATCGATACCGGTCCAGCCAGAGATCAGCGCCATCGCGCCTTCATAGCTGACATAGGATTTGTATTCATCGAACTTGGCCTTGGCCTGCGCATCGGTCTGGGCGACGATGACTGTCTGCAGGTTGAAAATCAGGATTTTGCGCGGGTCACGCCCCGCCTCGGCTGCGCGCCGACGTATGTCGGCCACGGTCTTTTTCAGCAGGACCTTGGATGGCGCGGCGACGAACACGCACTCGGCCTGTTCGGCGGCGAATTGCTTGCCACGGCTGGAGGCCCCTGCCTGGTAGAGCACCGGTGTACGCTGCGGTGAGGGTTCGCACAGGTGAATGCCGGGCACCTGGAAGTGTTTGCCTACATGGCGAATCTCGTGGATCTTGCTCGGGTCGCTGAAAATTCGGCGCTCGCGGTCACGCAACACCGCGCCCTCTTCCCAGCTGCCTTCCCAGAGTTTGTAGCAAACTTCCAGGTATTCCTCGGCGTAGTCGTAACGTGCGTCGTGTTCGGTCTGGGCCTTCTGGCCGAGGTTCTTGGCGCCGCTTTCCAGGTAGGACGTGACGATATTCCAACCGACACGGCCCTTGGTCAGGTGATCCAGGGTGGAAAGCCTGCGGGCGAACGGATACGGATGTTCGAACGACAGCGACGCCGTCAGGCCAAACCCCAGGTGCTCGGTGACCAGGGCCATTGGCGCGATCAGCGACAACGGATCGTTGACCGGCACTTGCGCCGCCTGGCGGATCGCCGCCTCGCCATTGCCGTTGTAAACGTCGTAGATACCCAGCACATCGGCGATAAACAGCCCGTCGAACTTGCCGCGCTCGAGGATTTTGGCCAGGTCGGTCCAGTATTCCAGGTCCTTGTACTGCCAGGAACGGTCCCGCGGATGCGCCCACAACCCCGGGGATTGGTGGCCGACGCAATTCATGTCGAAGGCGTTCAAGCGGATTTGACGGGACATCACAGCACTCCGTTGAGGTGGTAGTTGCCAACGATCTGGTACTTCCAGCGCAACGGGTCATCGAGCGACGACGGCAGCGCGGTGCGTTGGCCGGTCAGTTCGAATTCAGCATCGCTGGCGGCGATCAGGGCCTGAGCCGCAGCGATCTGGGCTTCGGTGGTGGCCACCGGGCTGGGGTCGGTTTCGGCACGCTCGAACAGCGCGGCGGCCACGTCGACACGAATCTGCAGATCGCCGAAGCGGCTGATCACATACGGGTCATCGCTGCGCTCGACAAAGCGGCGGGTGGTTTCCAGCAGTTGGCGTGCCTGGTTCAGTGCAGTCATTGGTTGTGTCCTCAGTTCCAGGCGTGGCGCGCGGGTTTCACGCCGTTGAGTACGAAGTTGCCGATCAGGTGGTACTTCCAGCGAGCCGGGTCGTGCAGGGTGTGGGTGCGGGCGTTACGCCAGAAACGGTCGAGGTTGTGCTTGCCCGTGACCGAGCGCGTGCCGGCCAACTCGAAGAGCTTGCTGCTGGCGAGCAAGGCCGTTTCGGCGGACAGCACCTTGGCCTGGGCAACGATCAGCGAGGCATTGGCGACGGTGTCTTCAGTCGGTTCGGCGAGGGCCAGGTCGATCGCTCTGCCGGCCTTGGCGAGAATCGCTTCGGTGCCGTGCACGCGCCATTCCAGGTCGCCGATAGCGGCGATGGTGAACGGGTCTTGCCAGCCATGCTCCTGCTGGCTGTCGATCCAGGGCCGCGCTTGGCGCGCATGGAGCTTGGCCTGCTCAAGGGCACCGAGGGCAATGCCGGTGTCGACCGCCGCCTGAATGATCTGCGAAATCGGACCGTTGGCGGTGGGTTGATCAAACGCCTGGTGCGCGGGAATCACCGCACTCGAGGGTACGGTCACACCGTCAAGGGTCACGCCGCCACTGGCCGTCGTGCGTTGGCCGAAGCCGTCCCAGCTGTCGATCACACTGAGCCCGGGGGCATCGCGCTCGACAAAGGCAATCAACGCCTGACCATGCTCGTTATTGCCGACGGTCGGCACGATATGCGCGAACAGCGCGCCGGTGCAGTAGAACTTCTCGCCGTCAATGCGGGCAACGTCGCCCTCCACGCGAATCTGGGTGTCGAAGGTGCCGGCGTTTTTGCTCTTGGCTTCGGAAAAGGCGTTGCCGAAGCGATAGCCCGCCAACACCTTGCCGAAGTAATGGCGTTTTTGCTCCTCGGTGGCGGTTTGCAAGAGGATATCCACCACGCCGAGGTGGTTCTGCGGGATCTGCCCCAGTGACGGATCAGCGGCGGAGATCAACTTGATCACCTCGGCCACCGTCACATAAGACACCTCGGCGCCGCCATAGGCCTTGGGAATGGTGATGCCCCACAGACCACTGGCGGAAAACTCGTCGAGCTCGGCGATGGGCAGGCGTCGCTCACGGTCACGCTCACTCGCCTCAACGGCGAAACGGGCGGCCAGTCGCGTGGCAACTTCGATGGCTTCGGCATCCGAGCGAATGATGTGAGCAGGGTATTGAGGGTGGGCTGACATGGGCCGACTTCCAGGCTGCTAAGGAATAAAAGAGCCTTTGCAGAAGTCGTGCCTGAATTAAATAATGATTTAAATCAAATGGTTATGGATTAACGAAGGTCCCACGAGGGCTGTCATACCAGCAAAGTGTCCATCCGCTGTTGCCGAGCGAACAGTTAGATCACCACGTTGCGTACAAAGCGCACTGTCACGTCGCCATCATTGCGATAGCCGTGCACGTGAAGACTGGCAAACATATAGAACTCACCGGCGGCGACGCGCTTTTCCTCTTCGCCCACCAACAGCGTGAGGCAACCTTCAAACACGAACAGCTGCACGCTCCAGCCGTCCGGGTCGGGGTCCGGGCTGTAACGGTCGCCCGGTGCCAGGTGCATCTCCCACAGCTCGACTTCACGCCGCGCAGTGGCCTTGGCCAGCAACACCGCTTTGCTGCCGGGGATATCACCGGCCCAGGCCAGTTCGTTGATGCGGCTGTGGTCGCCGGCATCCGGCGCCTGGATCAAATCGCTGAAGGCGACATCCAGCGCTTCGGCCACGCGGTCGAGGGTCGACAGGCTGACGTTCTTTTCGCCGGCCTCGATGGCCACCAGCATGCGCCGGCTGACCCCGGACTTTTCCGAAAGCGCGGTCTGGCTCAGGTCGGCGGCATGGCGCAGGCGACGCACGTTCTGGCTGACGTGCTGCAGGACCGAAGCCCGTTGTGGATTTTCTTTGTGCACTATATTGCTCAATGGGTAGGTGTGCGCAGTATACTGCCCAGCGTGCGGCGCATTGTGCGGTCCGTGCCCTTCCCTTGCAAGACCGAGCCGCCATGACTGCCCCGAACTCCCCTTCGCGTTTCAATCGCTTGAGCAAAGCCGAATGCATCCTGGTCGTCATCACCATGATCTGGGGCGGCACCTTTCTGCTGGTGCACCACGCCATGACCGTGAGCGGCCCGATGTTTTTCGTGGGCCTGCGCTTTGCGGCGGCAGCCATTGTGGTCGGCTTTTTTTCCCTGCGCACCCTGCGCGACCTGACCTTGCTGGAGTTGAAGGCCGGGGTGTTCATCGGCGTGGCGATCATGTTCGGCTACGGCTTGCAGACCATTGGCCTGCAGACGATTCTGAGCAGCCAGTCGGCGTTCATCACTGCGCTCTATGTGCCGTTCGTGCCGTTGTTGCAGTGGCTGGTGCTGGGTCGACGCCCAGGGTTGATGCCGAGCCTCGGCATCATGCTGGCGTTTGCCGGGTTGATGCTGTTGACTGGCCCGACCGGTGCATCACTGAATTTCAGTCCCGGTGAAATCGCTACGCTGATCAGTGCCGTGGCGATTGCCGCCGAAATCATTATGATCAGCGCGTTTGCCGGCCAGGTGGACGTGCGACGCGTGACCGTGGTGCAACTGGCCACGGCGTCAGTGCTGTCGTTCCTGATGGTGGTGCCGATGGGTGAGGCGTTGCCGGGCTTTTCGTGGCTGCTGCTGTTCAGTGCCGTGGGCCTGGGCTTGACCAGCGCGGTGATCCAGGTGGCAATGAACTGGGCACAGCAGAGTGTGTCGCCGACCCGTGCCACCTTGATCTACGCCGGTGAGCCGGTGTGGGCTGGCGTGGTGGGGCGACTGGCCGGCGAGCGATTCCCGCCGGTTGCGATGCTGGGGGCGGTGTTGATTGTGCTGGCGGTGATTGTGAGTGAGATGAAGAGAAGCAGCTCGAAAGTGATCGATGCCAAGGTCGAAGTTGAACCGGAAAGTCTGGGGTGATGTTTTGAGCTGCAAGCTACAAGCTGCAAGAAATACGCTGTCGGCTATTCTCTTGCAGCTTGCCGCTTGTAGCTGTTTTCTACTGCATCCGTAGGATCCTGCCACATGTTGCCGTTTGGTGATCGACAAAGCGGCACGTATGATGCATCCCAAACTCCCGCAGATTAGAAGCCTATGTCCCTGATAGTTCTACTGCTTCTGCCATTCATTGGCAGCTGTCTGGCGGCCTTGCTGCCGCACAACGCTCGTAACACTGAATCCCTGCTGGCTGGCCTGGTGGCCCTGGTCGGCACCGTACAAGTCGCCCTGCTCTACCCCCAGATCGCCCACGGTGGCGTGATCCGTGAAGAATTCATGTGGTTGCCCAGCCTCGGCCTGAATTTCGTGCTGCGCATGGATGGCTTCGCCTGGCTGTTCTCGATGCTGGTGCTGGGCATCGGCACGCTGGTGTCGCTGTATGCGCGTTACTACATGTCGCCCGACGACCCGGTGCCGCGTTTCTTTGCGTTTTTCCTGGCCTTCATGGGCGCCATGCTCGGCCTGGTGATTTCCGGCAACCTGGTGCAGATCGTGTTTTTCTGGGAACTGACCAGCCTGTTCTCGTTCCTGCTGATCGGTTACTGGCACCACCGCGCCGATGCCAGGCGCGGTGCCTACATGGCGTTGATGGTCACTGGTGCAGGCGGCTTGTGCCTGCTGGCTGGGGTGATGTTGCTCGGGCACATCGTCGGTAGCTATGACCTGGACCAGGTGCTGGCGGCCGGCGATCAAATTCGCGCGCATTCGCTGTACCCGGTGATGCTGGCCCTGGTGCTGATCGGCGCCTTGAGCAAAAGCGCACAGTTCCCGTTCCATTTCTGGCTGCCCCACGCCATGGCGGCGCCCACGCCGGTTTCGGCCTATCTGCACTCGGCGACGATGGTGAAGGCCGGCGTGTTCCTGCTGGCCCGCCTGTGGCCGTCGCTGTCCGGCAGCGAAGAATGGTTCTGGATCGTCGGCGGTGCCGGCGCCATGACCCTGCTCCTCGGCGCTTACTGCGCCATGTTTCAGAACGATCTCAAGGGCCTGCTGGCCTATTCCACCATCAGCCATCTCGGGCTGATCACCCTGCTGCTGGGCCTTAACAGCCCGCTGGCCGCTGTTGCCGCCGTCTTCCACATTCTCAACCACGCTACCTTCAAGGCTTCGCTGTTCATGGCCGCGGGCATCATCGACCACGAAAGCGGCACGCGGGACATCCGCAAGCTCAGCGGGCTGGTGCGCCTGATCCCGTTTACCGCGACCCTGGCGATGGTGGCCAGTGCGTCCATGGCCGGGGTGCCGTTGCTCAATGGCTTCTTGTCCAAAGAGATGTTTTTCGCCGAAACGGTATTTATCTCGGCGACAAAATGGGTGGAAATCACGTTACCGGTGATCGCGACCATCGCCGGTACCTTCAGCGTGGCTTACGCCTTGCGATTTACCGTGGACGTGTTCTTCGGCCCGCCGGCCACCGACCTGCCCCACACCCCCCACGAACCCCCGCGCTGGATGCGTGCGCCGGTTGAACTGCTGGTATTTACTTGCCTGTTGGTGGGGATCTTCCCGGCCCAGATGGTCGGTTCGATCCTCGCCGCCGCCGCGTTGCCCGTGGTGGGCGGCGTGCTGCCGGAGTACAGCCTGGCGATCTGGCACGGCTGGAATGCACCGCTGATCATGAGCCTTGTGGCCATGTGCGGCGGCGTGGTGCTGTACCTGATGCTGCGCAAGCAACTCAAGCGCGGCCGGTTCGCCTACCCGCCGGTGATCGGCTACTTCAACGGCAAGCGCGGCTTCGAGCGCTGCCTGGTGCTGATGATGCGCGGCGCGCGCCGCGTCGAGAAACGCATCAGCACCAAGCGCCTGCAGACCCAGCTGTTCCTGCTGGTGATCGTGGCGGTGATTGGCGCCCTGATCCCGATGCTCAACAGTGGCCTGAGCTGGGGCGACCGGCCGAAGATCCCGGGTTCCATCGTGTTCGTCACCCTGTGGCTGCTGGCGATTGCCTGCGCGCTGGGCGCCGCCTGGCAGGCCAAGTACCACCGGCTGGCAGCCCTGACCATGGTCAGCGTATGCGGCCTGATGACCTGCGTTACCTTCGTATGGTTCTCGGCGCCGGACCTGGCGTTGACGCAACTGGTGGTGGAAGTGGTGACCACCGTGCTGATCCTGCTCGGCCTGCGCTGGCTGCCACGCCGGATCGAAGAGGTCTCGCCGCTGCCCGGCTCGCTGCGCAAGGCGCGCATCCGCCGCCTGCGTGACTTCCTGCTGTCCACCGTGGTGGGCGGCGGCATGGCGCTGTTGTCCTACGCGATGCTGACCCGCCAGACGCCCAACGACATCTCTTCGTTCTACCTCAGCCGCGCCCTGCCCGAGGGCGGCGGCAGCAATGTGGTGAACGTGATGCTGGTGGACTTCCGCGGCTTCGACACCCTCGGCGAAATCACCGTGCTCGGCGCGGTGGCGCTGACCGTATACGCGCTGCTGCGGCGCTTCCGCCCATCGAAGGAAAGCATGGAATTGCCGCCCCAACAGCGCCAGCTCGCGCCCGATGTGGCCACCGACCTGGTCAACCCGCGACAGGCCAGCGACACCGCCCTGGGCTACATGATGGTGCCGGCTGTACTGGTGCGCCTGCTGCTGCCGATAGCGCTGGTGGTGTCGTTCTACCTGTTCATGCGCGGGCATAACCAACCGGGCGGCGGCTTTGTCGCGGGGCTGGTGATGTCGGTGGCGTTTATCCTGCAATACATGGTGGCCGGCACCCAGTGGGTCGAGGCACAGATGAGCCTGCGGCCGATGCGCTGGATGGGCTTCGGCCTGTTGTCGGCGACCCTCACCGGGCTTGGCGCGTTGTTCGTCGGGTACCCGTTCCTCACCACTCACACCTGGCACCTGAGCCTGCCGGTGCTGGGCGATATCCATATCGCCAGCGCGTTATTCTTCGATGTCGGCGTGTACGCCATGGTCGTCGGCTCGACCCTGCTGATGCTCACCGCCCTCGGCCACCAGTCGGTGCGAGCGCACAAACCGAGCAACCAGCCCAAAACCGTCGCCAACCCACAAGGAGCTGCCGCCTGATGGAAGAAGTCATTGCAATTGCCATTGGGGTCCTGGCAGCCTCCGGCGTCTGGTTGATCCTGCGGCCACGGACGTTCCAGGTGGTGATGGGCCTGTGCCTGTTGTCCTACGGGGTCAACCTGTTCATTTTCAGCATGGGTAGCCTGTTTATCGGCAAGGAGCCGATCATCAAGGACGGCGTGCCGCAGGACCTGTTCAACTACACCGACCCCCTGCCCCAGGCGCTGGTGCTCACGGCCATCGTGATCAGCTTCGCCATGACCGCGCTGTTCCTGGTGGTGCTGCTGGCCTCCCGGGGCCTGACCGGCACCGACCATGTGGATGGCCGGGAGCCCAAGGAATGAATTGGGTCAATCAACTGATCGTCGCGCCGATCCTGCTGCCCTTGCTGACCGCAGCGCTGATGCTGATGCTCGGCGAGAAACGCCGCCCGCTGAAGGCCAAAATCAACCTGGTCTCGAGCATCCTCGGGTTGGGCGTCGCCGTCCTGCTGTTGTACTGGACGCAAAAAGGCGGCCCCGGCTCGATTGGCGTGTACCTGCCGGGCAACTGGCAAGTGCCGTTCGGTATCGTGCTGGTGGTGGATCAACTGTCGGCGCTGATGCTGGTGCTGACCGGGATCATCGGTGTCAGCGCGCTGCTGTTCGCCATGGCCCGTTGGGACCGTGCCGGCACCAGTTTCCACGCGCTGTTCCAGGTGCAGATGATGGGCCTGTACGGGGCCTTCCTCACCGCTGACCTGTTCAACCTGTTCGTATTCTTTGAAGTGCTGCTGGCGGCGTCCTACGGCTTGATGCTGCACGGCTCCGGCCGCGCGCGGGTGTCGTCGGGGCTGCATTACATCGCGATCAACCTGCTGGCATCGTCGCTGTTCCTGATCGGCGCGGCGATGATCTACGGGGTCACCGGCACGCTGAACTTCGCTGACCTGGCGCTGAAAATCCCGCTGGTGCCGGAGGCCGATCGCGGCCTGCTGCACGCTGGTGCGGCGATCCTGGCCACCGCGTTCCTGGCCAAGGCCGGTATGTGGCCGCTGAATTTCTGGCTGGCGCCTGCCTACTCTTCGGCCAGCGCGCCGGTGGCGGCGATGTTCGCGATCATGACCAAGGTGGGCGTGTACACCGTGCTGCGCTTGTGGACGTTGCTGTTCTCCGGCCAGGCCGGCGCTTCGGCGTTGTTTGGCGGTGACTGGCTGGTGTACGGCGGCATGGCCACCATTGTGTGCGCAGCGCTGGCAATGCTTGCGGCGCAGCGCCTGGAACGCATGGCGAGCCTGAGCATCCTGGTTTCGGCCGGGATCCTGTTGTCGTCCGTCGGTTTCGCCCAACCGAGCCTGACAGCCGGGGCGCTGTTTTACCTGGTCAGCTCCACCCTGGCACTGAGCGCGCTGTTCCTGCTGGCTGAACTGATCGAACGCTCGCGCTCGGCCAACGACCTGCCGCTGGACGAAGAAATCGACGCGCTGCCCAAGGCCATGGAGTCCCTGCATCCACGGCCCGGCGTCAACCTCGACGATGAGCAGAAAGCCGTGGTCGGCCAGGTGATCCCCTGGACCATGGCCTTCCTGGGCTTGAGTTTTGTTGCGTGCGCCCTGCTGATTATCGGCATGCCGCCGCTGTCCGGGTTTATCGGCAAGCTCAGTCTGCTCAATGCACTGATCAATCCGCTGGGCCTGGGCAACGCGGTGAACGAACCCATTCGCCCGGCAGCGTGGGGCCTGGTGGCGCTGCTGATCCTGTCTGGCCTGGCCTCGCTGATTGCGTTCGCACGGCTCGGCATCCAGCGCTTCTGGACCCCGCAAGAGCGCCCATCGCCGTTGCTGCGCCGCTACGAATGCGTGCCCATCTTCTTCCTGCTGGGCTTGAGCATCCTGCTGACCTTCAAGGCCGAGCCGCTGATGCGCTATGCCCAGGCCACCGCCGTCAGCCTGAACAACCCGGAACATTACGTGATGGCGGTGCTGGCCACGCGGCCGGTGCCGAGCCCTGAAGCCCAGGCTGCCGCGCTGGAGGTGCAACCATGAAGCGACTGTTCCCTGCCCCCTGGCTGTCCCTGGCGCTCTGGATGCTGTGGTTGGTGCTGAACCTGTCGGTCAGCCCCGGCAACCTGTTGCTCGGTGCGCTGCTGGGTGTGCTGGCACCGCTGATGATGGCGCCGCTGCGCCCGCAACCGATCAGCCTGCGCCGTCCCGGCGTGGTGCTGCGCCTGTTCCTGCTGGTGGGCCGCGACGTCATCGTTTCCAACCTGCAAGTGGCCTGGGGCGTGCTGACCTGCGGCACACGAGCGCCGCGTTCGCGCTTTATCAAGATTCCCCTGGACCTGCGCAGCCCCAACGGCCTCGCGGCGCTGTCGATGATCACCACGGTGATCCCCGGCACCATCTGGTCCGAACTGGCGCTGGACCGCAGCATCCTGCTCCTGCACGTGTTCGACCTGGACGAGGAAGCGCCGTTTATCGAGCACTTCAAAGCCACCTATGAGCGGCCCCTGATGGAGATCTTCGAATGAGCGCCCTGCTCGCCAATGCGATCCTGTTCAGCCTGTTCCTGTTTTCCGTGGCCATGGTGCTGACCCTGATCCGCCTGTTCAAAGGCCCGTCAGCCCAGGACCGGGTACTGGCGCTGGACTATCTGTACATCCTGGCCATGCTGATGATGCTGGTGCTGGGCATTCGCTATGCCAGTGACACCTACTTTGAAGCGGCGCTGCTGATTGCGCTGTTCGGCTTTGTGGGCTCGTTTGCCCTGGCCAAATTCCTGCTGCGTGGCGAGGTGATCGAATGATGCCGTTATGGATGGAAATTGTCGTTGCGGCACTGCTGGTACTCAGCAGTGTGTTCGCGTTGATCGGAGCAATTGGACTGCTGAGAATGAAAGACTTCTTCCAGCGCATGCACCCGCCGGCGCTGGCCTCGACGATTGGCGCCTGGTGCGTGGCGTTGGCGTCGATCATCTATTTTTCGGTGCTCAAATCCGGGCCAGTGTTGCACGGCTGGTTGATACCGATTCTGTTGTCAATCACGGTGCCGGTGACCACTCTGCTATTGGCCCGCACCGCGCTGTTCCGCAAGCGCATGGCCGGCGACGATGTACCCGCCGAAGTCAGCAGCCGCCGCTGATTTAAAATGTGGGAGGGTTATCAGTCAGGCCTGATCAGCCAGTCGCCGGGTCGTCCCTCCCTTCCCGTCTTCCAGCACAACGCCCATTGCGGTCAGTTGGTTTTGATCGCTCCTACGCTCTGCGTGGGAGCGCCGCCTGGGACGCTCCGCGTCCCGCCAGCGACACGAGTCCCGGGGCCTGCGCACTTGTGACGCAGAGCGTCACGGGATGCATTCCCACGCGGAGCTTGGGAACGATCGCAAAGTCAGCAGCCGCCGTTGATTTAAAATGTGGGAGGGGGCTTGCCCCCGATTGCGGTGGGCCAGTGACAGATGAACTGGCTGAACCCACGCTATCGGGGGCAAGCCCCCTCCCACATTTGTATCGGATTATCAGTCAGGCCTGATCAGCCAGCCGCCAGGTCGTGCCGCCCTTCCCGTCTTCCAGCACAACGCCCGTTGCGGTCAGTTGGTTTTGATCGCTCCTACGCTCTGCGTGGGAGCGCCGCCTGGGACGCTCCGCGTCCCGCCAGCGACACGAGTCCCGGGGCCTGCGCACTTGTGACGCAGAGCGTCACGGGATGCATTCCCACGCGGAGCTTGGGAACGATCGCAAGTCAGCAGCCATAAAAACTGTGGGAGGGGGCTTGCCCCCGATTGCGGTGGGCCAGTGACAGATGAACTGGCTGAACCACCGCTATCGGGGGCAAGCCCCCTCCCACATTTGTATCGGGTTATCAGTCAGGCCTGATCAGCCAGCCGCCAGGTCGTGCCGCCCTTCCCGTCTTCCAGCACAACGCCCATTGCGGTCAGTTGGTTTTGATCGCACCTACGCTCTGCGTGGGAGCGCCGGGTCCTGCGCACTTGTGACGCAGAGCGTCACGGGATGCATTCCCACGCGGAGCTTGGGAACGATCGCAGCAAGTATCTGGAAAAACTGTGGGAGGGGGCTTGCCCCCTCCCACATTTGTATGGGGTTACCGATCAGGCCTGATCAGCCAGCCGCCAGGTCGTCCCGCCCTTCCCGTCTTCCAGCACAACGCCCATTGCGGTGAGTTGGTCACGGATACGGTCGGATTCGGCCCAGTCCTTGTTGGCCCGAGCGGTCAAGCGCGCCTGGATCAACGCGTCCACTTCAGCGGCATCCACACGCCCTTCAGCGCCGGCTTGCAGGAAGTCATCAGCCTCCATCTGCAACACGCCCAGCACGCTCGCCAGTTCTTTCAGACGAGCCGCCAGACCCGCTGCCGCCTCGACATCGGTCTCGCGCAGGCGGTTGATCTCACGCACCATCTCGAACAGCACCGCGCACGCTTCAGGGGTGCCGAAGTCGTCGTTCATCACTTCGGTGAAGCGGGCCACGAAGGCTTCGCCGCCGGCCGGAGCCACCGCAGGCAAACCTTTCAACGCATGGTAGAAACGCTCCAGGGCGCCCTTGGCGTCCTTGAGGTTGTCTTCCGAGTAGTTGATGGCGCTGCGGTAATGGCTGGACACCAGCAGGTAACGCACGACTTCCGGGTGGTATTTTTCCAGCACGTCGCGGATGGTAAAAAAGTTGTTCAGGGATTTGGACATCTTCTCGCCATTGATGCGGATCATGCCGCAGTGCATCCAGGCGTTGGCGTAGGTCTTGCCGGTGGCGGCCTCGCTCTGGGCGATTTCGTTCTCGTGGTGCGGGAACTCCAGGTCGCTGCCGCCGCCATGAATGTCGAAGGTCTCGCCCAGGCAGCAGGTGGACATCACCGAGCATTCGATGTGCCAGCCCGGACGCCCGGCGCCCCATGGCGACTCCCAGCTTGGCTCGCCAGGCTTGGTGGCTTTCCACAGCACGAAGTCCAGCGGGTCCTGCTTGGCCTCGTCGACTTCGATACGCGCGCCGATGCGCAGGTCTTCGATCTTCTTGCGCGACAGCTTGCCGTAGCCCATGAACTTGGCGACGCGGTAGTACACGTCGCCGTTGCCTGGGGCGTAGGCGTAACCCTTGTCGATCAGGGTCTGGATCATCGCGTGCATGCCAGGGATGTGGTCCGTGGCACGCGGTTCCATGTCCGGCTTGAGGATATTGAGGCGCGCCTCGTCCTCGTGCATGGCGGCGATCATGCGCTCGGTCAGCGCATCGAACGACTCGCCGTTTTCGTTGGCGCGATTGATGATCTTGTCGTCGATGTCGGTGATGTTGCGCACGTACGTCAAGTCATAGCCACTGAAACGCAACCAGCGGGTCACCAGGTCGAAGGCAACCATGCTGCGGCCGTGGCCGATGTGGCAGTAGTCGTACACGGTCATGCCGCACACGTACATGCGCACCTTCTTGCCATCCAGCGGCTTGAAGACTTCTTTGGTCTTGCTGAGCGTGTTGTAGATCGTTAGCACGATGTTTCCCTTAAATCACTGGCCCCACGAATCTCGCAAGGTCACGGTACGGTTGAATACCGGAGCACCGGGTTTGGAGTCCTTGATATCCGCGCAGAAGTAGCCTTCGCGCTCGAACTGGAAACGGTCTTCCGGCTGTGCGTCACCAAGCGATGGCTCGGCACGACAACCAGTGAGTACTTGCAGGGAGTCAGGGTTGATGTTGTCGAGGAAACTCGCGCTGTCTTCGGCTTTCTCAGGGTTGGCCGAGCGGAACAGACGATCGTACAGGCGCACTTCGCACTTGATGCTGGCAGCGGCCGGTACCCAGTGGACCACACCCTTGACCTTGCGGCCTTCAGGGTTCTTGCCCAGGGTGTCCGGATCGTACGAGCAGCGCAGTTCGACGATGTTGCCATCGGCGTCCTTGATCGCTTCGTCGGCGCGGATCACGTAGCTGCCGCGCAGGCGTACTTCGCCGTTCGGTTCCAGGCGCTTGTAGCCCTTTGGCGGCTCTTCCATGAAGTCATCGCGGTCGATGTAGATTTCACGGGCGAACGGCAGCTTGCGCACGCCGAGTTCTTCTTTCTGCGGATGACGCGGCAGTTCGAGGTTCTCGACCTGGTCCTGCGGGTAGTTGGTGATCACGACTTTCAACGGACGCAGCACGCACATGGCGCGCGGTGCATTGGCATCCAGGTCCTGACGGATGCTGAATTCGAGCATGCCGAAGTCGACCACGCCGTCGGAACGGTTGGTGCCGACCATCTCGCAGAAGTTACGGATCGACGCCGGGGTGTAGCCGCGACGGCGGAAGCCCGACAGGGTGGACATGCGCGGGTCGTCCCAGCCATGCACGTGTTTTTCATCGACCAGTTGCTTGAGCTTGCGCTTGCTGGTGATGGTGTAGTTCAGGTTCAGGCGGCTGAACTCATACTGGCGCGGCTGTGCCGGCACCGGCAGGTTGCTCAGGAACCACTCGTACAGCGGACGATGGCTCTCGAACTCCAGGGTGCAGATGGAGTGGGTGATGCCTTCGATGGCGTCCGACTGACCGTGGGTGAAGTCGTAGTTGGGGTAGATGCACCACTTGTCACCGGTCTGGTGGTGGTGGGCATGGCGGATGCGGTACATGATCGGGTCGCGCAGGTTCATGTTCGGCGAGGCCATGTCGATCTTGGCTCGCAGCACGCGGGCGCCGTCCGGGAACTCACCGGCGCGCATGCGGGCGAACCAGTCGAGGTTCTCTTCTACCGAACGGTCGCGAAACGGGCTGTTCTTGCCAGGCTCGGTCAGCGTGCCGCGGTATTCGCGCGCCTGTTCCGGGCTCAGGTCGTCGACATAGGCCTTGCCGGCCTTGATCAGCTCGACGGCCCAGTCGTGCAACTGGTCGAAGTATTGCGAGGCGTAGCGCACTTCACCGGACCATTCAAAGCCCAGCCACTTCACGTCGCTTTCGATGGCGTCGATGTATTCCTGGTCTTCCTTGGCCGGGTTGGTGTCGTCGAAACGCAGGTGCGTGACGCCACCGAACTCCTGGGCCAGCCCGAAGTTCACGCAGATCGACTTGGCGTGACCGATGTGCAGGTAGCCGTTGGGCTCCGGCGGGAAACGGGTGACGATCTGCGTGTGCTTGCCCGAATCGAGGTCCGCCTGGATGATCGGGCGCAGGAAATTGACCGGGACGGCAGGTCCGGCCTTGGAATTCGAGGTAGGGTCGACAGTGGGCTTGCTCATAGGATCCTTGAACAGACAGGTTCGTGGCCGGTTGGGGCCAGACAAAACAAAGGCGTTATCATAGCTGATGCTGTCAAGCCGCTGACAGCGGTTGAGGTGCATTTAACGCACCGGTGGTAAAAAACCACCTCGAAATTCCTGCGCGGCACGCTAAACTGCGCGCCTTGGCCGACGTTTAGCCAGACAGGTAAGGCGCCCAGGCGCTCAAACCCACGAATTCCCTGAAAAGAGTAGTGAACATGACTCAAGTCAAACTGACCACCAACCACGGTGACATCGTCATCGAGCTGAACGCCGAGAAAGCGCCGATCACCGTCGCCAACTTCATCGAGTACGTCAAAGCCGGCCACTACGAAAACACCGTTTTCCACCGTGTCATCGGCAACTTCATGATCCAGGGCGGCGGTTTCGAGCCAGGCATGAAAGAGAAGAAAGACAAGCGTCCAAGCATCCAGAACGAAGCGGACAACGGCCTTTCCAACGACAAGTACACCGTCGCCATGGCCCGTACCATGGAGCCGCATTCGGCCTCCGCGCAGTTCTTCATCAACGTTGCCGACAACGCCTTCCTGAACCACAGCGGCAAGAACGTGCAGGGTTGGGGCTATGCCGTGTTCGGTAAAGTCACCGCCGGCACCGACGTTGTCGACAAGATCAAAGGCGTGTCCACCACGTCCAAGGCCGGTCACCAGGATGTTCCAGCAGAAGACGTGATCGTCGAGAAAGCCGAGATCATCGAAGCGTGATATTGCTGATTTCAGACTTGCATCTGGAAGAGGAACGCCCGGACATCACCCGGGCGTTTCTGGATCTGCTCCACGGCCGCGCCCGTGGCGCCCAGGCGTTGTACATTCTGGGGGACTTCTTTGAAGCCTGGATTGGCGACGATGGGATGACACCGTTCCAGCGTTCCATCTGTGCAGCGCTGCGCGAACTGAGCGACAGCGGCACTCCGATTTTCATCATGCACGGCAACCGCGATTTCCTGATCGGCAAGGCGTTCTGCAAAGCGGCAGGCGCAACCTTGCTCAAGGACCCGAGTGTCGTGCAGCTCGCTGGCGAACCCGTGCTGCTGATGCACGGCGACAGCCTCTGCACCCGCGACCTTGGCTATATGAAGCTGCGGCGCATCCTGCGTAACCCGATGGTGCTGTTCATCCTGCGCCACCTGCCCCTGGGCACCCGGCACAGGCTGGCGCGCAAGTTGCGCAGTGAAAGCAGTGCCCAGGTACGCATGAAGGCCAACGACATAGTCGACGTGACACCCGAGGAAGTACCACGGGTGATGCAGCAATTTGGCGTGCGCACCCTGGTCCACGGCCACACCCACCGCCCCGCCATTCACAAACTGCAGATCGGTGACCAGGCGGCCAAACGCATTGTGCTGGGGGATTGGGACAAGCAAGGGTGGGCGTTGCAGGTGGATGAGCAAGGCTTTCAGTTGGCCGCGTTTGACTTCGTCAATCCGCAGCTGGCACTGCCTGGCGCTTGAGCCCGAACACCACTGATCCACTGTGAACAGAGAGCAAAATGTGGGAGGGGGCTTGCCCCCGATGGCATTCGGTCAGTTACTGATGAGCTGGCTGACACACTGCTATCGGGGGCAAGCCCCCTCCCACACTTGATTGCATTTCAACTCCTGGGCATCAGTGGCCGGAAGCCTCCGGCACCTGCGCATATCGACACTTGAGCCCGAACACCGCTGATCCACTGTGAACAGAGATCAAAATGTGGGAGGGGGCTTGCCCCCGATGGCATTCGGTCAGTTACCGATGAGCTGACTGACCCACAGCTATCGGGGGCAAGCCCCCTCCCACACTTGATTGCATTTCAACTCCTGGGCATCAGTGGCCGGAAGCCTCCGGCACCTGCGCATATCGACACTTGAGCCCGAACACCGCTGATCCACTGTGAACAGAGATCAAAATGTGGGAGGGGGCTTGCCCCCGATGGCATTCGGTCAGTTACTGATGAGCTGGCTGACACACTGCTATCGGGGGCAAGCCCCCTCCCACATTTGATTGCATTTCACTCTTGGGGGTCAGTGGCCGGACGCTTCCGGCCCGGCCTTCGCCCCGAACGGCGGCTTGGCCAGCCATACCAATAACATCAAGCCCATGAACATCCACCCCAGCAACGTGAAGTAATCCACGGTGGACATCATGTACGCCTGGCTGGTGAGAATCTGGTCCAGCTGCGAATAGGCCTTCTGCCCTGCCCCACCGAGCGCCTGCAAGGCGTCGCGGGTGGCCGAGTCGTAGGTGGTCATGTTCTCGCTCATGTAGGCATGGTGCTGATCCGCCCGGCGGATCCAGATCCAGGTGGTCAGCGACGCCGCAAAGCTGCCGCCCAGTGTGCGCAGGAAGGTCGCCAGGCCGGCGCCGTCGGCGATCTGGTGTGGCGGCAGGTCGGACATCAGGATGCTCAGGGTCGGCATGAAGAACAGCGCCACGCCGATGCCCATGAACAGCTGCACCAGGGCGATGTGCTGGAAGTCCACTTCATTGGTGAACCCGGCCCGCATGAAGCAGCTCAGGCCGATCGCCAGGAACGCCAGGCCCGCCAGCAGGCGCAGGTCGAACTTGTGCGCGTACTTGCCCACGAACGGCGACATCAGCACCGGCAGGATACCGATGGGCGCGACCGCCAGCCCGGCCCAGGTGGCGGTGTAGCCCATCTGGGTTTGCAGCCATTGCGGCAGAATCAGGTTGATGCCGAAGAAGCCCGCATAGCCCAGGATCAGCACGATGGTGCCGATGCGGAAGTTGCGGTAAGCAAACAGGCGCAGGTTCACCACCGGGTGCTTGTCGGTCATTTCCCAGATGACGAACACCGCGAGAGCAATCGCCGAGATCACCGCACCGATAATGATGAAGTTGGATTCGAACCAATCCAGGTCGTTGCCCTTGTCGAGGATGATCTGCAAGGCGCCGACGCCGACGATCAGGCTCAACAAGCCCACGTAGTCCATCGGTTGGTGACTGGTGACCACCGGGCGCTTCTTCAACTGCGCACGCACCACCATCACCGCAAAGATGCCGATGGGCACGTTGATGAAGAAGATCCACGGCCAACTGTAGCTGTCGGTGATCCAGCCGCCGAGGATGGGACCTGCAATCGGCGCCACCACCGTGACCATCGCCAGCAGCGCCAGGGCCATGCCACGTTTGGCCGGCGGGTAGACCGCGATCAGCAACGTCTGGGTCATCGGGTACAACGGCCCGGCAACCAGGCCCTGCAGCACGCGAAAGCCGATCAACTCAGGCATCGACGTGGAGATACCGCACAGAAACGACGCCAGCACAAACAGCAGGGTTGCCCACAGAAACAGCTTCACCTCGCCAAACCGGCGGCTCAGCCAGCCGGTGAGCGGCAGGGCAATCGCGTTGCTCACCGCAAACGACGTGATGACCCAGGTGCCCTGCTCCGAACTCACGCCCAGGTTGCCGGAAATCGTCGGCAACGCCACGTTGGCGATGGTGGTGTCGAGCACCTGCATGAAGGTCGCCAGCGACAGCCCGATAGTGGCCATCAACAGGCTGGGTGGCGTGAACGAGGCGTTATTGCTCATCAGCGTTGCGCAGCCTTGGGAGCGGCGACGCTGTTGTCATGGATCAACTGGTTGATAATGGCATCGGCCTCGGCCAGTTGGCGGTCATACACGTTGGTGGTGAACGACGCCTTCTGCGGCGCCTGTTGCGCCAAAACCGGGCCGCTCTGGTCGTGCAGGTCTACATTGACCACGGTGCTCAAACCGACGCGCAGCGGGTGCTTGGCCAGCTCTTCGGCGTTGATATGGATGCGCACCGGTACCCGTTGCACGATCTTGATCCAGTTGCCGGTGGCGTTCTGCGCGGGCAGCAGGGCGAACGCGCTGCCGGTGCCGGCGCCCAGGCTGTCGACGGTGCCGCTGTACTTCACGTCGCTGCCGTAGATGTCGGATTCGATATCCACCGGCTGGCCGATGCGCATGTCACGCAGCTGGGTTTCCTTGAAGTTGGCGTCGATCCACAACTGGTCCAGCGGGATCACCGCCATCAGCGAGGTGCCCGGTTGTACGCGCTGGCCCAGTTGCACGGTGCGCTTGGCCACATAACCGGTAACCGGTGCGATCAAGGTGCTGCGCGCATTGGTCAGGTAGGCCTGGCGCAGTTGCGCGGCGGCGGCTTGCACATCCGGATGGGACGAAATCACCGTGTCATCTACCAGTGCGTTGCTGGTTTTGAGTTGCTGCTCAAGGTTGGTCAACGCGTTCTTCGCCGCAGTCAGGCTGTCACGGGCGTGGGACAGTTCTTCCTGGGAGATCGCCCCGCCCTGGGCCAGGGTCTTGCGTCGGTTGTAGTTGTCCTGGGCCGTCTGCACATCGGCTTTCTGCGCATTGACCTGGGCTTTCATACCGTCGACGTTGCTGTACAAGCCACGGACCTGGCGCACCGTGCGGGCCAGGTTGGCCTGGGCACTTTGCAGGCCGACGGCGGCGTCGTTGGGGTCGAAATTGACCAGTACCTGGCCTTCGTGAACCAGGTCGCCATCGTCAGCGCCGATGCTCACCACGGTGCCGGTGACCAGCGGGGTGATTTCCACCACGTTGCCATTGACATAGGCGTCATCGGTGCTTTCGTTGAAGCGCCCGTAGAGTTCGTACCAGGCCCAGACGCCGACGACACCCAGGATCACGATCAGCACCAGGCCGATCAGCAGGACTTTGCGTTTGCGTGGGTTGTTGTCTTGGGTGTGTTCGGCTGTGTTGTTGCTGTCGGCAGTGGCCATGAAAAATACCTCAAATTATTCCGTGCGATGGGCTGGGGTGGTCGCGGCCACGTTGTCGGCGTTGAACCCGCCACCCAGGGCCTGCATCAATTGAATCGACAGATCGATCTGCGCAGCATTCAAGGCCGCCAGCTGACGCTGGGCCTGCAGCAATTGCTGCTCGATGCTGAGCACATCCAAGTAGTTACCGATGCCGGAGCTGTAGCGCTGCACCCCGGTGTCATAGGACTGCTGGGCGATGTCCGCGGCGTGTTGCTGGGCCTGGATCTGCCGCCCGGTGTCGCGCAGTTGCGACAGGGTGGTGCCGATATCGCCCAGGGCTTGCACCAGGGTCTTGTTGTACTGCGCCACGGCCAGGTCGTAATCGGCGTCGCGGGCGTCGAGGTCGGCGCGCAGGCGCCCGCCGTCGAAGATCGGCAGCGAAATCGTCGGTGCGATGTTGAAGAAGCGACTGGCCGAGCCGAACATCGCGTCGCCCAGCAACGATTCGGCGCCGGCGCTCGCGCTCAAGTTGAGGTTGGGGTAGAAGCGGGTCTTGCTGGCGGCGATGTCCTTGCTTGCCGCTTCCACCCGCCACCGCGCGGCCACCAGGTCCGGGCGGCGGCCGAGCAATTCGGCGGGCAGCACCGACGGCACGGCGACCGCCGCAGGCTTGAGCACATTCGGGCGAGCCAGTTCGTTGCCACGGTCCGGGCCTTTGCCGAGCAACACCGCCAGGGCGATTTTGGCGCTTTGCAGTTGTTTTTCCGCATCGATCAACTGCGACTGGGAGCTGGCTTCCAGGCTTTCGGTTTGCTGGTATTGGTACTCGCTGTCGATACCGGAACTCAGGCGGCGCTTGCTCAGGTCGAGCATCTGGCGGGTGCGCTTGAGGTCCTCGGCGGCCAGGTCACGCACGATATGCGCCTGGCCCAGGTCGCTGTAGGCCTTGGCCACGTTGGCGGCCAGCGTCAGGCGCGCGGCCTGCTGGTCGACTTCGGCGGCGCGGGCCTGGCCGAGTGCGGCTTCCCAGGCGGCGCGCTGCCCGCCCCACAGGTCGAAGTTGTAATTGAAGCTGGCGCCGATGTTGCGCACCGTCGAATAGGCATCGCCCTCCCCGCGCGGGTCCTGATCCTTGGCCAGCCGCGAACGGCTGACACCGGCGCTGGCATCCACGGTAGGCATGCGCGCGGCGTTGGCGGCATAGGCAGCGGCCTCGGCCTGATGCGCACGGGCGCTGGCCACTTGCATATCGGGGTTGTGTTGCAGGGCTTCCTGGATCAGACCGTCAAGCTGGGGGTCGCCGAGGCTTTTCCACCAGTCGGCGGCAGGCCATGCGGCGCTGGACAGGCTGACGCCGCTCAGGGATTTGCCGGTTTGCAAGGTGTTGGCGTCGAGGCGTTTGCCTTGGGTATCAAGGCCGCTGTAGTTGGCGCAACCGGCCAACGTCATCGCCATCAGCACCAGGCTGAATGCGCGTGTGTTCATCAATGACCTACCCGCTGGAGGGTGATGGGATCACCCGCAGCTATCAGAATTTTCTTGAGGATCCGTTCCAGGGTTTCCAACTCCCCCACCTCGAGTACACCGGCCAACTGGTTGAGGGCCTGGGCGCCGATCTGCGGCAGCATGTCCGCCAGGCGCTGGCCGTCGGCGGTGAGCACCAACTGCACCTGGCGGCGGTCGAGTTCGGAACGCTTGCGCCTGAGCAAATGCTTTTGCTCCAGACGGTCGAGCATGCGCGTCATCGAGCCGCTGTCCAGCGACAGGTTGCGGCACAGCTCGGCCGGGGTATCGACGCCGAACTGGGCCATGATGATCAACACCTTGAACTGCGCGGCGGTGATGCCATGGGGTTCCATGTGGGTGTCGATGATGCGGTCCTTGAGGATCGCAGCGCGACCCAGCAACAGCCCGAGGTGGCAGTTGTGGAAGTTATCCGGGGTGAAGTGAGGCATCGGAAGTCACCTTATTACTGCCTAGGCAGTGAATGTGTGACGAGATATTACTGCTTAGGCAGCGAATGTCAAATTCAATAGTTAGGTTGCTTGGTAATCACATGAAAGTTGAAGTGAAATACATACCCATGTGGGAGGGGGCTTGCCCCCGATAGCAGTCTGTCAGTCAGCTTATCTGTCGCTGACCCACCGCTATCGGGAGCAAGCCCCCTTGTGTCTTGAGCCGGGATTAGACTGAGGGTGAGAGCGGTGAGTAGCAAGCTGAATGCCCCGAGTGTTTAAAGCACGTGTGGGAGCCCACGCTGCTACTCACCTCTCCGCTCTGGACATGAGCCCGAACAGTTGAACGAGCCCACCTCGAACAGTTACAAGCGTGGGCCAAGCCAGAGCGCTCTCACATTAAGTGTAAGAGGATTTGGCTATGTTTTCCTATCCAGCAGGTATTGATGTTTCCAAGGACAGCCTTGAGGCTCGAGTTAATCAGGTTGACGTTGGGGTAAATTGCGCTAACGCCGAAGAAGATTTCCCTGGGTTGATTGGGTGGCTATTGCTTCACCAGGTTGGTCGCGTGGTATTGGAGGCTACTGGCGGTTATGAGCGCAAAGTCATGAAGGCGCTTCAGGCTGCGGGCCTTGATGTCATCTGCATCAATCCGCACCGAGCCAAGAGTTTTTCCAGGGCGATGGGCAAACAAGCCAAAACCGACCCGATAGACGCAAAGTCTCTTGCGCACTATGCAGCTGTTCTAGACTCGCCAAGCGCCCGAGTTACAAGCCCGGAGCACGATAAGCTGCGCGCGTTGGTCCAGCAGCGGGAGCATTTTGTTCAGCAAAGAGATGACGACAGACGACGCCTGAAAACAGCTTCCTGCGATGCGGTAAAGCCTGCATTACAGAACCATATCGACTATTTGATCATGGCAGTGGAGGCGATAGATCAACTGATTCGTCAAAGTGCGAACGAGTTAGATAGCGAAAAGGTGGCTCGACTGTGTTCAGTCAAAGGAATCGGGCTGGTTACTGCCACCAGTCTTATGGCTTACCTGCCTGAGCTGGGAGAGATTGGAGGACGCCCTATCGCGGCACTAGCGGGCCTCGCTCCGTACAACAACGACAGCGGAAGGCATAAAGGTGCACGCCATATTAGTGGCGGAAGGTTTTCAGCCCGTCGCTCACTTTACATGGCCTGTTGGGTGGTTATCCGTGACCAGCCAGAATTCGGGACTCGATATAAGGCGCTACGTGATAAAGGGAAATGCGCCAAAGTCGCGTTGATCGCCTGTATGCGCGTTTTGTTGGTACGTCTGAACGCGATGCTGCGTGACCGCACTGAATGGAAAGAGCGCACCGATTAGCTCGGTAGCAGCAATTTCCTTCAGCATTGCACGGCCTAAGCTGTGGGAGCTTTGCTGCCTATGAAAATGACTTCTGAATTGAATCCAATAAGACAGTTGCTCCCACATTTTTGACCGCGCGATGCTTAGAAATCGCGCTTGTAGAAGATATCCAATGAGCTGGCGACACCCGTGGCCACTTCCAGGTACACCTTCTTGCTCAGCAAGTAGCGCAACGCGATGGTGTTGGCCGGTTCGAACACCCCGACCCCGTAACGCAGGCTCAGCTTGTCGTTGATCTTGCCGCTGGCCACCACCGCTGTGTTGTTGCCGGTGCCCTGGGTATCCAGGTCGAAATCCTGGATGCCCAGTTTGTTGGCGATGTCCGTGGTCACCCCGGCGCTGCCCATCAGGCCCAGGCCCAGGGCGGCTTCGGCGAGCATGTTGTTGTCTTCACCGTTGTTGGTCCGCGAACGTCCCAGCACCAGGTAGGACAGCGCGTCTTCCTGGGCCATGGCAGGCTCGGAGAAGATCTGCGTGGTCGGCTGCTCGGCGCTGCCGCTCAAACGAATGCCTGCGGTAACCGTGCGCGAGGATTCGGTGGTCACGCGCACCGCCTCGATATCCAGGAAGGGTTGGTCCAACGGCCCGGCGAACAACAGCCGCGCCCGGCGTACATTCAGGCGCTGGCCGTAGGCACGATAACGGCCGTCGTTGAGCCACAGCTCGCCACGGGTGTCCATGTTGTCGCCGATATGCACATGGCCCTGCACTTTGGCGGTGAGGCCGAAGCCGGCGAAGTTGAGCTGGTCTTCGCCCACCTCCACGTCGATATCCATGGCCATGGCCATCGGCGGCTTGCCCTCTTCGGTCTGGCTGCCGACGATGACCGTGTCATCGGACACCTTGACCGTCGATGGCGGCAGTTCGCGCACCGTGATATCGCCACGCGGGATGTGCACCTTGCCGGCAATCGCCAGCCTGTCGTCCTTGAGGCTGATCTTGAGGTCAGGCGCCACTTCCAATACGGCGTAGGGCTCCACCGTCACGGGCAGTTGCGCGCCCTTGAGACTCAGGTCGACCACCAGCGCGCGGCCCCAGTCGATCTGCCCCTGCAGGCTGCCCTGCCCGGCCTTGCCACTGCGCCAGGCGCCATTGAGTTGCACGCTTTCGCCAGCGATCAGGGCTTGCACGTTCAAGCCTTCCAGGCTCACGGGCAACTCGGGCCCGGAGATTTCACCGTCTACCAGGTTGACGCTGCCGTTGACCTGGGGCGCGAGCAAGCCGCCGGAAATCCGCCCGCTGCCATTGAGCTTGCCGGTGAGCTTTTCCACCATCGGCACGAACGGGCGCGCCACCGCCAGGTCCAGCCCGGTGAGACTGAAATTGCCGGTGACCGGCTTGCTGGCCGGCAGCGGGTTGATCTGCGCCTGCAACAACAACTCGCCAAGCTTGCCGCCATGGAAGTTCAGCTGGGTGTCGATGCGCTTGGGATTGAGGGTGGTTTCCAGCTTCAGCGTGTCATAAGGGAAATCCAGCCACTGGCCCTTGTCCCTGACGCGCAGGTTGCCGCCCCCGGCGTCCACCAACACCACGCCTTTGGGGCCGCTGGCCGGCAGATCCAGCTGCACATCGGCGTTGAGCCTGCCCTGCCAGGCGAAGTCCTTGGGCAAGAACGCCGCCAGGCTGTCGAGGGGGAATTGCTTGAGGTGGTAACGCAGCTTTGGCTCCGGCATCAGGCGCTGGTCTTCGCCGCACAGGCTGGCGCCACCGGAGACCCAGCAATGGGCGGCAAAGGTCAGCTTGCCATCGGCCAGGCGCTCGATTTTCGCCGGGGCCTGCAGCCGCCAATCCTGGCCGCCCGCTTGCACGTCGCCGCTGGCCAGGCGCCCGCGCCAGTTGCCTTGGTCGAGATTGCCGTCCAGGGCCAGGGCCAGCTTGAGCAGCGGGCCGGCCAGGTCCAGCTGGACCTTCTGGTTCTTGATATCGCCCTGGGCACTGGCGGTGAGGGTACCAACCTGGGTCTCGCCGCTCTGGATGCCGCTGCCCTTGAGGTCGATCCGGGCGCGCTGGGCGCTGTCGAGTGTCGCGCCGAGGCTGAGGCTTTGCAGGCGATTGTCGGCCAATGCCAGTTGCTGACCCTTGAGGTCGAGCTTGCCTTGTGGCGCCTTCAGGGTGCCGGCGACATCGACGCGGCCAGTGATCTGCCCACGCAGCTGCGGCCAGAGCTGGGCCAGGCGCGCCAGCTTGATGTCGATCTGCCCGGCCAGGCGCTGCTGCAAGCTACCGCTGCCGTTGATGCGGTTGTCGCCCAGGCGGATGTCCAGGTTGGCGAGGGTCCATTGCTCCCCCGCGCCTTCGACCTTGGCTGCCAGCACGGCGGTTTGCCCGCGCAGGCGGCCCTTGAGGTCGAGGTCGGCGTTGAGCTTGAGTTGTTCGTTCCTGAATTCGCCTTTGCTGCGCAGGGGCCCGGCCAGGGTGCCGGGCAATTCGGCAACCCAGTACGCCGGGTTCAACGCGGTCAAATCCAACGCGGTGTCCCAGGCGATACCGTCGGCAAATTGCACGTTCACACGGCCTTCGGCCCTACCCTGGCCGGCGGTCAGCTTGAGCTCGGGCAGGAAGATCTGTTTGAGGTCGCCACTGAACGGCGTGACCACATTGAACTTGCCGGCCGGGCCGTCGAGATCGGCCTTGAGGTTGCCCAGGTAGTTGCCGTCTTTGTAGGAAATCTCACCGTTGAAGGTGCGCAAGGCGACCTGCGGCTCGTCGATCAGCGGATAGAGGCGATGCCAGGGAAAGTCCAGCCAGTCGATCCTGGCGTCAGCGCTCAAGCCCTGTTGCCAGTCCAGGTTAGCACTGAGCTTGAGGCTTTGCTGGTCGCCGGCCTTCAGGTCCAGGCCGGCGATCTGCGCGCCTTTGGCATCCACCTTGCCGCGCAGCAGCAGGTCCACCGGGCCTTTTTCCGCCGGTAGCAGCGCTTTGCCCAGCAATTGGTAACCGTTTTTCAGGTCACCCTTGGCGCTCAGGTCCAGCTGATTGAGCTGCAAGGTATCGGGCAGATCGGCGCTGGGTTTGAAGGCGTCCGCGGTGATGCGCACTTGCGCCGGCAGGTTGTCCGCCAGCGGCTGCAACTCGCCACTGAGCTTGGCCGGCAGGTAGCCGCTGCTGTCAGCGTCGAGCTTGAGTGTCTTGAGCAGGTCACCGTCGACCTTGAGGGCAACCGTCCAGGGCGCGCCGCCCGGCGCATAAGGCAGGCTGAGTTGACCGCTGGCCGTCAAAGGCCAGTCGCCGACCGGTTGCAGCAGGCCGGACAAGTCCAGCACCAGGTCGTCCCGTTGCAGGTGCACCGCGTCGATCTGCATGCCTTCGGCAGTCCAGTGCGCCGCCAGTTGCAGGCCCTTGAGTTGTTCACTGCCGTTAAACAGCAACGTACCGACACGAACCTCGCCCAATTGGATGGCAAGTGGCAGTTTCAGGTCGGGCAACGTGATAGGCCCGCTGCTGCTTTCTTCGGCGCTGGCCGCAAATTGCAGGCTGACCTGCTCCACGTCCAGCGTGTCGATGCACAAGGTCATGCGCAGCAAGCACGCGGGAGACCAGGCAAACGTCGGCGCATTCAGCTCGACGCGGCTGCCGTCTTGTTCCCAGATCAGATGATCGGCGCGCCAGTGGCCGCCCAGACGCCCCTCGAAATTCTCGACGCTCAAGCCCGGCACCTGGCCCAACGCCCAGCGGCTGCCTGCCTGGGTACCCAATACCGACCACAACACCAGCAGCACCATCACCAGGGTTGCCAGCAGTACCGCTCCGGCTATTTTCAAACCACGCATCACAGCTCAGGCCCCATGGAAAAGTGCAATCGAATGCCGCCCGGGTCTTCCAGGGCATGGGCCAGGTCCAGACGAATCGGGCCAACCGGCGAAACCCAGCGCACCCCCACACCCACACCGGTTTTCAGGCTGGGCAGTTCCAGGTTGTTGAACGAGTTGCCCTGATCGATAAAGGTCGCGATCCGCCATTTATCGGCGATGGAATACTGGTACTCGGCACTCAGGGCCACCATATAGCGGCCGCCGATGCGATCCCCCCGGTCGTTTTCCGGTGACAGGGTCTGGTATTCATAGCCGCGCACGCTCTGGTCGCCACCGGCAAAGAAGCGCAGCGACGGCGGCACCGACTGATAGCCATTGGTGGCACTGCCGCCCAGTTGCGCGCGGCCCAGGAAGCGGTGGTTATCCCACAAGGTGGTCAAGCCCTTGATCGTCGCGGTGCCGTACAACAGGTTGGTGTCCGAACCGAACCCTTCCTTGGCCACCTTGCTGTCGAACATCAGGCGATAACCATGGTGCGGATCGATGCGGTTGTCGCTGCGCAGGTAGGAATAGCTGATGCCGGGCATCACCAGGTTGCTCATACCCGAGTCATTGCCCAGGCGATATTCTTCACGCTGGTATTTGAGCGAGATCACCCGCGTCCAGCCGCTGGGCAACTTGCTGTGCCATTCGGGGCCGATGGTGAGCAACTTGCTCAAGGTGTCGGTGTTGGCCAGCTCTTCGTTCTGGTAACCGCCGGCGAAGCGCAGTTTATCCGTGAGCGGTGGGTCGAGCGGGATGTCATACCACAGGCCGACGTTCTGCCGCGGCGCCGACAGCTCAGCTTCCCAGCCGTAACTGTGGCCCTGGGGATTGACCCAGTGGCGCGTCCAGTTGGCCCGGCCCCGAGGGCCGACGTCGGTCGAGTACCCCAGGCCCAGGCCCATGGTGCGTGGCTTGCGCGTGTCCAGTTGCACGGCCACCGGAATCACGTCGTTGGTTGAGGCCGTGGGGCTGGCGTCTACCCGCACGCTTTCGAAGAAGCCACTGGCCTGCAGGTTCTGGTTGAGTTCGGCGATCAATTCGGAGTCGTAGGGTGTACCGCTTTCGAAGGGCACCATGCGGTGCAGCAATTGCTCATCAAATGGCGTATCGCCGCTGAAGCTGACCTTGCCCATGCTGTAGCGCGGGCCGCTGTCGTACACCAGCTCGATATCAGCGACACCCGCCTGGGGGTCTACGGAGAGCGTCTGGCGCGTGAAGCGCCCGCTGAAAAACCCATAGCGCGACGCCTGGTTCTGGATCAGACGCTTGGCATCGTCGTAATGGCCATGATTGAGCACCGCGCCGGGCTTGAGGTCGTCACTGGCGGGCACGCGAAACGCCTTGAGGCTGGCCGCCGGGCCATCGACCCGGAGGGTTACGTTGCGCAAGTGCACTGGCTCGCCGGGCTCGATGGTCAGGGTCAGGCGCGGGTTCTTGCCGCCCTTCACCTCGCTGGCGATCTGTGGCTGATAGAAGCCCAGCGCCTGGGCCGCTTTGCGCGCCTGTTCTTCGGCGCCGCGACTGAAGCGCAGCAGCGCTTCTTCATCACGATCGCCCACACCGCCGATGTAGCCTTCGATGTTGGCTTTCAGCGCGTCGTTTGAGGGCTTGATCCGCACGTCCAGTTCGCTTTGCGCCATTACGCCGCAGCTTGTGAACAGCAGAATCAAGCCGCTGGTAAATCTGTCTGGAAACTTCATAGGCGCGGATGCTACACGAGCGAGAGCGGATGTTTGAACCCGGATTTGTCTGAATAAATCTGTCTCAAGCCGTTGCGGCAGTTAACGCCTGGGGGTTGGGATGGAAAAACACATGTTCAAGGACAGGCCCTACGGCAATCTCACCGATTTCCTCATAACCCTGGCGCTTATAGAAATCCAGGTAACGGGAATTGCCCGTGTCGAGCACCACGCCCGAGGAGTGCGGGTCCTCGGCACACCAGTTGTGGACCGCTTCCAGCAATTGTTCGCCGTAATGCTGGCCTTGCAGTTGCGGATGAATGCCCAGCAATGGCAACACATGCACCGATTCGCTGGGCAGGCACGCCAGCACGGCCTGATGGTATTCCAGGTAACGCCGCGTACCGCGCACGCCGGTGCTCAGCCACATGCGGATCTGCCACGCCCAGCTTTCAGTGATTCCCAGGCGCCGCTGCGGCGGAGCGATCAGGGCGATGCCGATCAAACGGTCGTTGACGAACAAGCCAATGGCCGGAAGCTTCTGGAAAAAATGCTGCTTGACCAGCTCGCGCACGGTGGCCCGTACCCGCTGCTCATAACCCGGCCGCTCGGCCTCGAAGATGTAGGCGAAGGTCGGCTCGTGACGGTAGGCCTGGTACAGCAGGGAGCGCGCTTCGCGGGAATAACCGCTATTGAGCAGGCGGATCTCGGCAGCGGCTGTCGAAGTGTCAGGCATAACAGTCAATCTCCTGGACGCCACTCAACGAGGCGGCGTTCTTATGGGTACGAACCTGCGCAGCGCCAGTCGTTCCCTGACCTTAGCAGCGCATGCCGGCGGCCGCCACGCTGGCCCCCGTCCGACTTGTCGGCTAGCATCGCCCTTTTGCCAGAACTGGACTGCCGACCATGAAAATCGTCTCCTTCAATATCAACGGGCTGCGCGCCCGCCCTCATCAGCTGGCGGCGCTGATCGAAAAGCATCAACCGGATGTCATTGGCCTGCAGGAAACCAAGGTCCACGATGACCAGTTCCCGTTGGCTGAAGTCCAGGCGCTGGGCTACCACGTTTATTACCATGGCCAGAAAGGCCACTACGGCGTGGCCCTGCTCTCGCGCAAAGAGGCGTTGAGCGTGCACAAAGGCTTTGCCGGCGATGAAGAAGACGCCCAGCGCCGTTTCATCTGGGGCACCTTCGCCGACGAGCACGGCAATCCGGTGACCATCATGAACGGCTATTTCCCCCAAGGCGAAAGCCGCGACCACCCGACCAAATTCCCGGCCAAGCAGCGCTTCTACGAAGACCTGCAACAGCTGCTGGAAAGCCAGTTCAGCAATGACCAGGCACTGGTGGTGATGGGCGACGTGAATATTTCCCCGCAAGACTGCGACATCGGCATCGGCGCCGACAACGCCAAACGCTGGCTGAAAACCGGCAAATGCAGCTTCCTGCCGGAAGAGCGCGAATGGATGGCCCGCCTGAAAAACTGGGGCCTGGTGGACACCTTCCGCCACTTGAACCCTGAGGTGACCGACCGTTTCAGCTGGTTCGATTACCGCAGCCGGGGCTTTGAAGATGAGCCCAAGCGCGGGCTGCGCATCGACGTGATCATGGCGTCCACCGGGCTGGTGCCTCGGGTCAAGGATGCGGGGGTGGACTACGACCTGCGCGCCTTGGAAAAGCCGTCGGACCATGCGCCGATCTGGCTTGAATTGAGCTGATCTCTCTGATTCTACTCGGTTCAAATGTGGGAGGGGGCTTGCCCCCGATAGCAGTGTGTCAGTCAGCTGATCTGTAGCTGATACGCCGCCATCGGGGGCAAGCCCCCTCCCACATTTTGATCTGCGGTGTGTCAGTCATATGGTTGCAATCCAACTGACTTAATCTTGCGGCACTCCCTTTGGCTGACGAAGGTGCCGGCTGATGCTGCGCGTTCTGTTACTGCTCGCCCTTTTCCCTTTCTTCGCGCTGTCCGCCCCGCTGCCCCTGCCCGACCAAGGCCCGGCTTTGCGCATCCAAGGCTCAAACACCATTGGCGCGGCGTTGGGCCCGGCATTGGTCAAGGGTTTGATGGAGCGTCAGGGTGTGCAAAACGTGCACAGCGAACGCGTTGAGGGCGCCAATGAACAGCGTGTAATCGGCAAAACCCGTCAGGGTAAAACCGTGTTTATCGACGTCGCCGCCCATGGTTCCAGCACCGGGTTTGCCGCGCTGAAAAACCACAGCGCCGACCTGGCCGCCGCGTCCCGCCCGATCAAGGACGGCGAATTGGTTGACCTCGAATCCCTGGGCGACCTGAAAAGCGCCGGCGCCGAACACGTGATCGCCATTGACGGCCTGGCGATCATCCTTAACCCGCGCAACCCGCTGAACAGCCTCAACACCGAGCAACTGGCGCAAATCTTCAATGGCGAGATCAGCAGCTGGGAAATGCTGGGCGGCACTGGCGGAACCATTCATCTGTACGCGCGGGACGATCAGTCCGGCACCTATGACACCTTCAAGGAGCTGGTGCTGAACCGGCGCGGCAAACCGCTGGCAGCGTCTGCCCAGCGTTTCGAATCGAGCGAAGCGTTGTCCGATGCAGTCAGCCAGGACCCCCAGGGCATCGGTTTTATCGGCCTGCCCTACGTACGCCACGCCAAGGCAGTGGCGGTTAACGATGGCGACTCGCAACCGATGTTGCCATTGAGCAGCCTGATCGCCACCGAGGATTACCCGCTGTCACGGCGGCTGTATTTCTACCTGCCCCCAACAGTTCACAACCCGTGGGCCAAAGCCTTGGTGGACTTCGCCCAAAGCGCCCAGGGCCAGGCGCTGGTGGCGGCCAACGGCTTTATCGCCCAGCACGTGCAGGCGATGGAGGTAGAGCCTCGCGCCTCGATGCCTGAGGACTATCAGGCGATTGCGCGCAACGCCCAGCGCTTGACGGTGAATTTTCGTTTCGAGGAAGGCAGCGCCAGCCTGGACAACAAGGCGCGCCAGGACGTGCTGCGGGTGGTGGCTTATCTGAAAAGCCACGGCAAACTGCATGAGCAAGTGACGCTGGCAGGGTTTGGTGATGCCAAGAATGATCCGCAGCGCGCAGCCCTGCTGTCGAAGTTGCGGGCGATGGCCGTGCGCAGGGAACTGGTGAAAAGCGGCGTGGTGCTGCGCGATATTCGCGGGTTTGGCGCGCAGATGCCAGTGGCGGCGAACACGGCGGATGAAGGGAGGATCAAGAATCGGCGGGTGGAGGTTTGGGTGTATTGAACCCTGGGAACGGTGGTGTTTGAACTGGCCTCATCGGGGGCAAGCCCCCTCCCACACTTGGATTGGTGTACACCGGCAAAATGTGGGAGGGGGCTTGCCCCCGATATAGGCGACGCGGTGCTACTGCCCGCCGCGCATCAACTCTTTAGGCACATACTTGCCAATCTCGAACTTGCCAATCGCCGCACGGTGCACTTCGTCCGGGCCGTCGGCCAGGCGCAGGGTGCGTTGCATGGCGTACATGTAGGCCAGCGGAAAATCATTGGAAACGCCGGCACCGCCGTGAATCTGGATCGCACGGTCGATCACCTTCAGCGCCACGTTCGGCGCGACCACCTTGATCTGGGCGATTTCGCTTTTCGCGACTTTATTGCCCACGGTGTCCATCATGTACGCCGCCTTCAAGGTGAGCAGCCGCGCCATGTCGATTTCCATGCGCGAGTCGGCGATCTTGTCGATATTGCCGCCCAAACGCGCCAAAGGCTTGCCGAATGCGGTACGGCTGACTGAGCGCTTGCACATCAATTCCAGTGCACGTTCGGCCATGCCGATCGAGCGCATGCAGTGATGGATACGGCCCGGGCCAAGCCGGCCCTGGGCGATTTCAAAGCCACGGCCTTCACCCAACAAGACGTTTTCGTACGGCACACGCACATTGTCGAACAGCACTTCGGCGTGGCCATGGGGCGCATCGTCGTAGCCGAACACCGGCAGCGGACGTACGATTTTTACACCTGGAGTATCCACCGGCACCAGAATCATCGAGTGCTGCTGGTGGCGCGGCGCATCCGGATTGCTCAGGCCCATGAAGATCAGGATTTTGCAGCGCGGGTCACAGGCCCCGGAGGTCCACCACTTCTTGCCGTTGATCACCCATTCATCACCCTGACGTTCGGCGCGGGCGGCCATGTTGGTGGCATCCGAGGAGGCCACGTCCGGTTCGGTCATGGCGAAGGCTGAGCGAATCTCACCGCGCAGCAGCGGTTCCAGCCAGCGCTGCTTCTGCTCTTCATTGGCGTAGCGCACCAGCACTTCCATATTTCCGGTGTCGGGGGCTGAGCAGTTGAACGGCTCCGGCCCCAGCAGCGAGCGGCCCATGATTTCGGCCAGCGGTGCGTATTCGAGGTTGCTCAGGCCGGCGCCCAGCTCGGATTCGGGCAGAAACAGGTTCCACAACCCTTCGGCTTTAGCCTTGGCTTTGAGCGCTTCCATGATCGCGGTGGGCTGCCAGCGGTCACCTTCGCTGACCTGGCGCTCAAACACCGGCTCGGCCGGGTAGACGTAAGCGTCCATGAATGCGGTGACGCGTTCACGCAGTTCCTGAACCTTGGGCGAATAGGCGAAATCCATGAGCGGCTCCCTTCTCTGAGAGGTTGTTTAGGTCATGCAATCGATGCTAGAACAGCGCTGATAATTTACCTAGCCTATTCTCGGCGTGTATTAACATTCATCACCGATATATGATCGGCGTATGAATACCTAACAATAAGAGTGCAACGACATGAATCTGAGCAAGGTCGACCTGAACCTCTTTATCGTCTTCGACGCGATCTATACCGAAGCCAACCTGACCCGCGCCGGGCAGATTGTCGGCATTACCCAGCCGGCGGTATCCAACGCCCTGGCACGCCTGCGCGAGACCTTCAACGACCCGCTGTTCGTGCGCACCGCCCAGGGCATGGTGCCCACGCCGATGGCCCAGAACATCATCGGCCCGGTGCGCAACGCGTTGTCGCTGCTGCGGGTGTCAGTGCAGGAGAGCCGGATTTTCAACCCGCAGCAGGCGGCCAAGACCTATCGCATCAGCATGACCGACCTGACCGAAGCCGTGATTCTGCCAGCGCTGTTCCAGCGCCTGCGCCGCCTGGCGCCGACGGTGGTCATCGAGAGCTTTTTATCCAAACGCCGCGAAACCACCAAGGAGCTGGCCGCCGGTCGCCTGGATTTCGCCGTGGATGCGCCGCTCAACACCGACCCGCAAGTGCGTCACGTCAAGCTGATGGAAGACCGCTACGTGTGCGCCATGCGCAAGGGCCATCCGATGGCGGGCAAGGACAAATTCACTCTGGATGACTACCTGGCGCTGACCCATATTCATATTTCCAGCCGCCGCAACGGGCTGGGGCATGTCGACCTGGCCTTGGGCAAGATGGGCATCCAGCGCAAGATCGCCCTGCGCTCCCAGCACTATCTGATGGCCTCGCAAGTGTTGCAGCAGACCGACATGGTGATGACCGTGCCCGAGCGCTTCGCCCGTCGCCATGAACTGCATTGGTTCAACCTGCCGGTCAATGATGTGCCGGCGGTGGAAACCCACCTGTACTGGCATGAAAGCACCGACCAGGACCCGGCCAACCGCTGGATGCGCGAGCAGATGATCGAGTTGTGCCAGCAGGTGACGGCCCACGAGAAAAAGCTGGATAAACAGCAGGCCTGAAGTAGCCGAGTTCCCCTGTGGGAGGGGCTTGCCGCCGATGGCCTGCGCAGCAGGCCCTTGACGTTTACGTCAACCTGCAATTAGCTTAGCGCCAAGACCTTCTTGAGCATCGCCATGAGCACCACCTACAGCATTTCCGACCTGGCCCGCGAACTCGATATCACCACCCGCGCCATTCGCTTCTATGAGGAACAAGGTCTGTTGGCCCCGGAACGCCGGGGTCAGGAGCGTATCTATTCGGCGCGGGACAAGGTCAGCCTCAAGCTGATCCTGCGTGGCAAGCGCATCGGCTTCTCCCTGGCTGAATGCCGCGAGCTGATCGAACTCTACGACCCCACCAGCGGCAACCACATCCAACTCAACAGCATGCTGGCAAAGATCGCCGAGCGCCGTGAGCAGCTTGAGCAGCAGTTGCTGGATATCGAACAGATGAAGCTGGAGCTGGACACCGCCGAAGAGCGTTGCACCCAGGCCCTGGCACACACCATGAGCCAGGCCGGCCATTGATCAGAAGGTAACGCCATGTCCCTCCCCTCACACGTACGCCTGGTGGAAGTCGGCCCGCGCGACGGTTTGCAGAACGAAGCCCAGCCGATCAGCGTGGCCGACAAGGTTCAGTTGGTGGACGCCTTGAGCGCCGCCGGCCTGAGCTATATCGAGGTCGGCAGTTTCGTCTCGCCCAAATGGGTGCCGCAGATGGCCGGCTCCGCCGAGGTGTTCGCGCAGATCCAGCGCAAGCCTGGCGTGACCTATGGCGCGCTGGCGCCGAACCTGCGCGGTTTCGAAGATGCGCTGGCGGCTGGGGTCAAGGAGGTCGCGGTATTTGCGGCGGCGTCCGAGGCGTTTTCCCAACGCAATATCAACTGCTCCATCAGCGAGAGCCTGGATCGGTTTGCACCGCTGATGGCGGCGGCCCGGCAGCACGGGGTCAGCGTGCGCGGGTATGTATCCTGTGTGTTGGGTTGTCCGTATGAGGGCGACATCGCGGCGGCGCAAGTGGCGGCTGTCGCCCGTGAGCTGTATGCCATGGGCTGTTATGAAGTGTCCCTGGGCGACACGATCGGCACCGGCACGGCGGGCGCGACCCGGCGGCTGTTCGACGTGGTCGGGGCCCAGGTGCCGCGTGACAGACTTGCCGGCCACTTCCACGACACCTACGGCCAGGCAATCGCCAATATCTACGCCAGCCTGCTGGAAGGCATCCAGGTGTTCGACAGCTCTATCGCGGGCCTCGGCGGCTGCCCATACGCCAAGGGCGCCAGCGGTAACGTCGCCACCGAAGACGTGGTGTACCTGCTCAATGGGCTGGGCATCGAGACGGGTATCGACCTGGAGCGCTTGATTGGCGCGGGCCAGGGGATCAGCGAGGTGCTGGGCCGCGCGACCGGATCGCGGGTAGCGAAAGCGCGTAACGCCAGTTGAGTAGCACAGCTGTGACAATGTGTTACCGCACGCCGACGTAGCGGGTAACGCGGGAACATAATCTGTCGCAATTTATGAAAGATATTTCTCGAGTAAAAATCAAAGCATTGATTTTAAAGGACTTTTAAAAGTTGGCACGGCTTCTGCTATCTCTATGGCATAACAAGAATAAAAAGCGCCAAACCTAATAAAAATAAGACGGAACGACTCTGACATAACAAAAACAACACGGCAGAGACGCAGCTAACAGATTTTTTTGGAGAAGATGTGCTTCGCAGGGTACGGCATGCCGAAACCCGCAACCGGTTAGAGAAAAATAAAACTACCTCAGGTAGCTACCCACTGGTTGGATCGTTAACGAAGAAGCAGATCAGCGTTCAAAAAAATACGTTTGCTCTTGACCCCGGATGGGGGTCGCCAAAAACAGCGGTAAAGGGTAACGGTTGCCAAAAACAACAATAGGCCGCCCCTCAATAATAAAAAAAGAGCACGCAACGACACATTAAAGGGGACCTTCGGGTCCCCTTTGTGTTTTTCGTCATACGCCGGATGTACCGCCCGTAATCGCGCTCCGTGGGAACGAACGTGGCCCATTGTAGGAGCGAGCTTGCTCGCGAAAAACGTCCAGGCAACGTGTTCATTCTGAATAAACGCGCAGGCCCTGGGTTCTTCGCGAGCAAGCTCGCTCCTACAAAAGCATCAGGGCAAGCCAAAACGGCCGGCACGCCCATCCCCGCAGGGAGCGGTCAACGAGCCTGGAGCTCCTCGATGGAGATTTCGCGCATGCGGAATTTCTGGACCTTGCCCGTCACCGTCATCGGAAACGCATCCACGAACTTGAAGTACCTGGGCGTCTTGAAGTGGGCGATGCGGCCCTTGCACCAGGTTTGCAGCTCCAGTTCGCTCGCCACCTGGCCCGGGTGGAATTTGATCCAGGCGACAATTTCTTCACCGTAGCGATCATCGGGAATGCCGATGACCTGCACATCGGCCACTGCCGGATGGGTGAAGAAAAACTCCTCAAGCTCCCGTGGGTACACATTTTCGCCACCGCGAATGATCATGTCCTTGTTGCGCCCGGCGATGCACACATAGCCGTGTTCATCCATGCTCGCCAGGTCGCCGGTGTGCATCCAGCCTTCCCCGTCGATGGCGTCGCGGGTGCCCTCGGGGTTGTTCCAGTAACCGAGCATCACGCTGTAGCCGCGCGTGCACAACTCGCCTATCTCACCGCGTGGCAGTGTGTTGCCATCAGCGTCAATGATCTTGTTTTCCAGGTGCGGTTGAGTGCGCCCAACGGTGGTCACGCGGCGCTCGAGGTCGTCATCGGCGCCGGTCTGCAACGACACCGGGCTGGTTTCGGTCATGCCGTAGGCGATCTGCACTTCACTCATGTGCAACTGGCTAATGACGCGGCGCATCACCTCGATCGGACAGGTCGACCCGGCCATGATCCCGGTACGCAGGCTGGATAATTCGAACTCGTCGAGGCGTGGGTGATCGAGCAGCGCAATAAACATGGTCGGTACGCCGTACAGCGCCGTGGCGCGTTCTTCGGCGACGGCAGTGAGCGTGAGCAGCGGGTCGAAGCCGTCATTGGGGTAGATCATGGTGGTGCCGTGGGTGATGCAGGCCAGGTTACCCATCACCATGCCGAAGCAATGATAAAGCGGCACCGGGATCACCAGGCGGTCCTGCGCAGTGAGGCCAAGGCTTTGCCCAACCATGTAGCCGTTATTGAGGATGTTGCGGTGGCTGAGGGTGGCGCCCTTCGGAAAGCCGGTGGTGCCGGAGGTGTACTGGATGTTGACGGGCTGATCGGCCTGCAGACTGGCTTGGCGCGCGTGCAATTGCTCAAGGGGAACCTGCGCGGCCAGCGTCGACAACGCTGACCAGGGCAAAAATTGCGCTGGCGGGTTGGGGTCAAGGCTGATGATGGTGCGCACGTCAGGCTTCAGCGCCTGCAGCATGCCGTGGTAATCGGAGGTCTTGAACGAGCCGGCGCACACCAGCCACTGGCAGCCGGACTGCTTGAGCACGTACTCCAATTCACTGCTGCGATACGCCGGGTTGATATTGACCAGAATCACGCCGAGCTTGGCGCTGGCGATCTGGCTGATGCACCACTGCGCACAGTTTGGCGCCCAGATGCCGAGGCGGTCACCGACCTGCATACCCAGGGCCATGAACGCACGGGCGTGCACGTCCACCGTCTCGGCCAGTTGTCGCCAGGTGTAGCGGCAATGCTGATGGCGCACCACCAGTGCTTCGCCATCCGGGTAGCGTGCCACCGTACGGTCAAAGGCCTGGCCAATGGTTTCGGCCAGCAAGGCCTTGTCCTGGGAGCCACGGCTGTAGCTCAGGTTCGGTTGATCCATAACGACCCCTGTTGTCTTTTTTGTAGGTTGACGTAAACGTAAACTACGATTGACAGCGCCTTAACGCAAGTTTACGTTAACGTAAAGGTGAGCGCCCTCCTCCGCGCCTCGCCCGCACAACAACAAAAGCTCACATTAAGGTGCCCGTCCATGAGTTACCCGTCCCTGAACTTCGCCCTCGGTGAAACCATCGACATGCTGCGCGACCAGGTGCAGTCCTTCGTGGCCAAGGAAATTGCACCGCGAGCGGCCCAGATCGACATCGACAACCTGTTCCCCGCCGACCTGTGGCGCAAGTTCGGTGACATGGGCCTGCTGGGTATCACCGTGCCGGAAGAGTACGGCGGTGCCGGCCTGGGTTACCTGGCGCACGTGGTGAGCATGGAAGAAATCAGCCGTGGCTCGGCCTCGGTGGCGCTGTCATACGGCGCCCACTCCAACCTGTGCGTCAACCAGATCAACCGCAACGGCAACCATGAACAGAAGCTCAAGTACCTGCCCAAACTGATCAGCGGCGAGCACATCGGCGCACTGGCCATGAGCGAGCCGAATGCCGGCTCCGACGTGGTTTCGATGAAATTGCGCGCCGACAAGCAGGGTGACTTTTACGTACTCAACGGCAGCAAGACCTGGATCACCAACGGTCCCGATGCCAACACCTATGTGATCTACGCCAAGACCGACCTGGAAAAGGGTGCCCACGGCATCACTGCGTTTATCGTCGAGCGTGACTGGAAAGGCTTCAGCCGCAGCACCAAGTTCGACAAGCTGGGCATGCGCGGTTCCAACACCTGCGAGCTGTTTTTCGATGACGTGCACGTACCGCAGGAAAACATCCTCGGCGTGCTCAACGGCGGCGTCAAAGTGCTGATGAGCGGCCTGGATTACGAGCGCGTGGTGCTCTCCGGCGGCCCCACCGGCATCATGCAGGCCTGCATGGACCTGATCGTGCCCTACATCCACGACCGCAAGCAGTTCGGCCAGAGCATCGGCGAATTCCAGCTGATCCAGGGCAAGGTCGCCGATATGTACACCCAGCTCAACGCCAGTCGCGCCTACCTCTACGCGGTGGCCCAGGCTTGCGAGCGCGGCGAAACCACGCGCAAGGACGCAGCCGGGGTGATCCTCTACAGCGCCGAGCGCGCCACGCAAATGGCCCTCGATGCGATCCAGATCCTGGGGGGCAACGGCTACATCAATGAATTCCCCGCCGGGCGCCTGCTGCGCGACGCCAAGCTGTACGAAATCGGCGCCGGCACCAGCGAGATTCGACGGATGTTGATCGGTCGCGAACTGTTTAACGAGACGAAATAAATTTCGTCAGCGGCAAGTGACAAGCTTCAAGCAGCAAGAGGACGGTGCTCTTGCTTCTAACTTGTAGCTTGTAGCTCGAAACTCAAAGCTGCTACGGAGTAGCCCATGCTTCTACACACCCAGCTCAACCCACGCTCGGCGGAGTTCAGCGCCAATAGCGCGGCGATGCGCCAACAGGTCGATGCGCTGCATGCCCTGCTCGCCCAGGTACAGCAAGGCGGCGGCGCCAAGGCTCAGGAACGCCACACCTCGCGCGGCAAGTTGCTGCCACGCGAGCGCATCAATCGCTTGCTCGACCCCGGCTCGCCGTTCCTCGAATTGAGCCAGTTGGCCGCCCATCAGGTGTATGGCGAAGACGTGCCGGCCGCCGGCGTAATTGCCGGCATTGGCCGCGTGGAAGGCGTCGAATGCATGATCGTCGCCAATGATGCAACGGTCAAAGGCGGCTCCTATTACCCGCTGACCGTGAAAAAACACCTGCGCGCCCAGACCATCGCCGAGCAGAACCGCCTGCCGTGCATTTACCTGGTGGACTCCGGCGGTGCCAACCTGCCGCGTCAGGATGAAGTGTTCCCGGACCGCGAACACTTCGGGCGGATCTTCTTCAACCAGGCCAACATGAGCGCCCAGGGCATCCCGCAGATTGCCGTGGTGATGGGCTCGTGCACCGCCGGCGGCGCTTATGTGCCGGCCATGGCCGACGAAGCGATCATGGTGCGCCAGCAGGCGACTATCTTTCTCGCCGGCCCGCCGCTGGTGAAGGCCGCCACCGGCGAAGTGGTCAGTGCCGAAGACCTCGGTGGTGCCGACGTGCACTGCCGAATCTCCGGCGTGGCCGACCATTATGCCGACAACGATGAGCATGCCCTGGCCCTGGCCCGGCGCAGTGTGGCCAACCTCAATTGGCGCAAGCTGGGTGAATTGCGCCAACGCCCGCCCGTGGCGCCGCTGTACAGCAGCGAAGAGCTTTACGGCGTGATCCCGGCCGACGCCAAGCAGCCGTTCGATGTGCGCGAAGTGATCGCGCGGCTGGTGGACGGTTCGGTGTTCGATGAATTCAAGGCACTGTTCGGCGCCACCCTGGTCTGCGGTTTTGCGCACCTGCACGGGTATCCGGTGGCGATCCTGGCCAACAACGGCATTCTGTTCGCCGAAGCCGCGCAGAAAGGCGCGCACTTTATCGAACTGGCCTGCCAGCGCGGGATTCCGCTGCTGTTCTTGCAGAACATTACCGGCTTCATGGTCGGCCAGAAGTACGAAGCTGGCGGCATCGCCAAGCATGGCGCCAAGTTGGTCACGGCGGTGGCCTGCGCCAAGGTGCCCAAATTCACCGTGATCATCGGCGGCAGTTTCGGTGCCGGTAACTACGGCATGTGCGGTCGCGCCTATGACCCGCGCTTTCTGTGGATGTGGCCCAACGCACGCATCGGTGTGATGGGCGCCGAGCAGGCGGCGGGCGTGCTGGTGCAGGTCAAGCGTGAGCAGGCAGAGCGCGCAGGCACTGCGTTCAGTGCCAGCGACGAAGCGGCCATCAAGCAGCCGATTCTCGACCAGTATGAAACCCAGGGCCACCCCTACTATTCCAGCGCACGCTTGTGGGATGACGGCGTCATCGACCCGCTGCAGACCCGCGACGTGCTGGCCCTGGCGCTGTCCGCCACCCTGAACGCCCCTATCGAGCCGAGCCGCTTCGGCGTGTTCCGCATGTAATCGGAGCTGTACCCATGAGCGATTTCAACACCCTCGAACTGATCACCGACCCCCGTGGCTTTGCCACGCTGTGGCTCAGTCGCGAAGCCAAGAACAACGCATTCAACGCCCAGATGATCCGCGAACTGATCATCGCCCTCGACCACGTACAGGGCGACCCGTCCCTGCGCTTTCTGGTGCTGCGCGGGCGCGGCAAGCACTTCAGCGCCGGTGCCGACCTGGCCTGGATGCAGCAGTCGGCCGAGCTGGATTATCACACCAATCTGGACGACGCCCGTGAACTGGCCGAGCTGATGTACAACCTGGCCAAGCTGAAAATCCCTACGCTGGCGGTGGTGCAAGGCGCGGCCTACGGCGGCGCGTTGGGCTTGATCAGCTGCTGCGACATGGCGATTGGCGCGGATGACGCGCAGTTCTGTCTGTCGGAGGTGCGTATCGGCCTGGCGCCAGCGGTGATCAGCCCATTCGTGGTGCAGGCCATCGGTGAACGCGCGGCCCGTCGCTATGCGTTGACGGCCGAGCGGTTCGGCGGTCAGCGTGCGCGCGAGATCGGGTTGTTGGCGGAAAGCTACCCGGCCGATGCGCTGGACCAACAGGCAGACACCTGGGTCGCCAATCTGCTGCAAAACAGCCCGGCGGCGATGCGTTCGAGCAAAGATTTGTTGCGCGAGGTGGGCAACGGCGCCCTCACCCCGGCGCTGCGACGCTACTGTGAAAACGCCATCGCACGTATCCGGGTCAGTGCCGAGGGCCAGGAAGGCTTGCGCGCATTTCTGCAAAAGCGCGCGCCGAGCTGGCAGTCCAAGGAGCCGCACCCATGACCGCACTCACTACCGTATTGGTGGCCAACCGTGGCGAAATCGCTTGCCGGGTGATGCGCACCGCCAAGGCGATGGGGCTGACCACCGTGGCCGTGCACAGCGCGATCGACCGTGATGCCCGGCACAGCCGCGAAGCGGATATTCGCGTCGACCTGGGTGGCAGCAAGGCCACGGACAGCTACCTGCAGATCGACAAACTGATTGCCGCCGCCCACGCCAGCGGCGCCCAGGCGATTCATCCGGGCTATGGCTTCCTCTCGGAAAACGCCGGGTTCGCTCGGGCCATCGAGGCCGCGGGCTTGATCTTCCTCGGCCCGCCCGCCTCAGCAATCGACGCCATGGGCAGCAAGTCGGCGGCCAAGGCGCTGATGGAAACCGCAGGCGTGCCGCTGGTGCCCGGTTATCACGGCGAGGCCCAGGACCTGGAGACTTTCCGCGAGGCCTGTGCGCGCATCGGTTACCCCGTGCTGCTCAAGGCCACGGCCGGCGGTGGCGGCAAGGGCATGAAGGTGGTCGAGGAGGTCAGCCAGTTGGCAGAAGCCCTGGCCTCCGCCCAGCGTGAGGCGCTGTCGTCATTTGGCAACGGGCAGATGCTGGTGGAGAAATACCTGCTCAAACCGCGCCATGTGGAAATCCAGGTGTTTGCCGATCAACACGGCAACTGCCTGTACCTCAATGAGCGCGATTGCTCGATTCAGCGGCGTCATCAAAAGGTCGTGGAAGAAGCACCCGCGCCGGGGCTCAGTAGCGATCAGCGCAAGGCCATGGGCGAAGCGGCGGTGCGCGCGGCGCAGGCGATAGGCTATGTCGGCGCGGGGACGGTGGAGTTTTTGCTGGATGCCCGCGGCGAGTTTTTCTTCATGGAAATGAATACGCGCCTGCAAGTGGAACACCCGGTCACCGAGGCGATTACCGGCCTCGACCTGGTGGCCTGGCAGATCCGCGTGGCCCAGGGCGAGGCGCTGCCGATCACCCAGGCGCAGGTGCCGCTGAGGGGCCATGCGATCGAGGTACGGTTGTACGCCGAAGACCCGGCCAATGATTTCCTGCCGGCGACCGGGCGGCTGGCGGTGTATCGCGAGTCCAACCCAGGTCCGGGTCGACGCGTGGACAGCGGCGTCGAGCAAGGGGACAGCGTTTCGCCCTTCTACGACCCGATGCTGGGCAAGCTGATCGCCTGGGGCGAGGACCGTGAACAGGCGCGGCTGCGGCTGCTGAGCATGCTCGACGAATTTGCAGTGGGCGGGCTCAAGACCAACCTGGGCTTCCTGCGGCGTATCGTTGGTCATCCGGCATTTGCTGCGGCTGAACTGGATACCGGATTCATTCCGCGCTATCAGGAACAGCTGCTGCCGGCAGCCGGTGCGCTGAGCGACGAGTTCTGGCAGGCGGCGGGTTCGGCCTTCATCCAGAGTTTGCCCAGCGGTGACGGGCCGTGGGCTGCCACCCAGGGTTTTCGCGCCGGGTTGCCGGCGCAGGTCTCGCTGCATTTGAGCTGCAATGGGCAGGATCGGCTGGTCACCCTGACAGGGCCATCGGCGCCTCTCACTGGTGAGCAACTGGTGCTCGAACACCAGGGTGTACGTCGCTCACATCTGGCGGTGCGCAATGAAGAAACGGTGTACCTGCGCTGGGATGGCGAGATGCAGGCCGTCAGCCTGTTCGACCCGATTGCGGCGGTCGATGCCAGCCACTCCCATCAGGGCGGTCTCAGCGCGCCCATGAACGGCAGCATCGTGCGGGTGCTGGTGGACATCGGGCAACGCGTGGAAGCCGGTGCGCAACTGGTGGTACTTGAAGCGATGAAGATGGAACACAGCATCCGCGCACCCGAGGCGGGTGTGGTCAAGGCGCTGTTCTGCCAGGAGGGCGAGATGGTCGCCGAAGGCAGTGCGCTGGTGGAACTGGAAACGGCGGACTAGAACTTCGCCGTGGCTTGCACGACGACGCCAAGGATTCGGCAATCGTCGGTGAACAGCAGCTTGGGATAGGTCGGATTGAGCGGCGCCAGGTAAAGCTGGCCGCTGTCGACCTGCAACTGGCGAAAAGTGGCCTGGGGGTTGTCGAGCCACTGCGCAACCACCAGTTTGCCGGGCTCGGCAGCGATGGCCGGGTCGACCAGGATCAGCATGCCGGCGCTGATACTCAGGCCGCTGGGGGCGGTCATGGCGTCGCCGATCACCGGCAGCCAGAAGGCGTCGCCGTGGGCGTGGTAATCCGTCAATTCGAAGCGTGCCGGCCCATAGCTGGCGCGTGCTTCGCGCAGTTCGCACACGCCGTTCCAGTCGCTGACCGGGTAACGAAAATACGGGTTGTAGTGGTGCATCCCTGGCGCCTCTGCCTGCGCCCTCTCGCGAATCTCCAGCGCCACCTCCAGGTCGCCCAGCCCCAGCTCCGCCAGCACCCGGTTCATGTCCGCAAGGCTCGGCACGCGGCGCTTGTTGAGCCAATGACCCACACCGCCCTGGGACATGCCCAGGCGCTCCGCCAGTTCATCCTGCGTGACCTTGCGGTCTTTCATGTTGGCTCGCACCAACGCTATCCAGTTATCCATGGCGCTGACAATACGTTGCGTATTTTGCAGGGCAATAAACAGTTTGTAGTAATCCATAAAACGACATAAATACGATACGTACTATCATCGGTATAAGGTTTTCGACACCCACCCGGAGTACCGCGCCTTATGACGACAAGCCCGTATCACCTGCCTGAAACACCTGAACACACTGAGCTGAACGACCTGCGCTGCAGCGGCGCCGCCCAGCGCGCGCTCGACTATTACCTGAAAGAAGATATGTCTGCACCCGCTGCCGACGCGGCCTTCTTCACCATCAAGTCAGGCATCAGCCAGGAGGAAGCGCTGGTGCATGCCTCGGACCTGCTGCGCAGTGCCGCGGCAACCGCCTACGAGTCGGCAAGCAGCCATCAAGGCAACCATCGCGACCTGGCGTTTTCAGTGGTGTATTTGATTGATATGGCGAAGGCGATGGTGGAGCGGTCGTTACGAGCGCCAGAGGCTCAGACCCAGGTGTGACGCGCGCGCGAAAAAAATTTCTATCGAGCGGCTAAAAACATTTGACTTGCAAATGATAATGATTATTATTGGACCAGCTGATCGCGAGATCAGTCGATAGACCAAGAGACCTTAGGTCGGACTCCTGGAATATCTCCTCATCAGGCTAATCACGGTTTTTGACCCGGCTCTTTGGCCGGGTCTTTTTTTTGCCAGTTATTCCTGGCGTGGCTTCAGGCTAATGAAGACTGTGTGCTGCTTGATGGCGCGCATGGTAGCAAAAGACTATCGCGAAAAGAAAGGCGCACCAAGGCTCGAACCCCGATCTTTGCGATTTAGCGCTTGAGAATCAATCTCATAGAACCTAAGCTGCTGCGGCGTCACGGAAGACGCCCCCTCCCCCATGCAACAATTTTGCTTCCGGAATTTACCTGCCGCCTGTGTAAGATAGCCGCCACATCCTCGTATTCAGGCAACCAGACTATGACCGTGGCCTTGACTTCCATCAAGATCAGCACTGACTTCGACAGCGGCAATATCCAGGTTCTGGATGCCAGCGATGCCTACCAGTTGTTGCTGGCAATCAAACCCGACACCCGTAGCCAACACTACCAGTGGTTCCACTTCAAGGCCGAAGGCATGCACGTGGGCCACACCCACACGTTCCGCCTGAGCAACGCGGGCCACTCGTCTTACAAGCATGCGTGGAGCGGCTATAACGCCGTGGCGTCCTATGATCATGTCAATTGGTTCCGTGTGCCGTCGCGCTTTGATGGCGAGATCCTGCACATCAGCCTCCAGACCCAGGAAAAACAAGCCTGGTTCGCCTACTTCGAGCCATACAGCCGTGAACGTCACGACTGGCTGATCGAGCAAGCCCTGAAGTACGCCGGCGTCAAGCTGCTCGCCACCGGCAAGAGTGTCGAGGGCCGCGATATCCAGCTGCTGCGCCGTGGCAAAGGCGGCGAAGGCCGACGCAAGGTGTGGATCATCGCCCAGCAACATCCCGGCGAACACATGGCCGAATGGTTCATGGAAGGCGTCATCGAACGCCTGCAACAGGACGGTGACGCGGAGTTGAAGAAGCTGCTGGCGGTGGCCGACCTGTACCTGGTGCCCAACATGAACCCCGATGGCGCCTTCCACGGCCACCTGCGCACCAACGCCATGGGCCAGGACCTCAACCGTGCCTGGCAGAGCGCCAGCCAGGAACTCAGCCCGGAAGTCCTGTTCGTGCAACAGCAGATGGAGAAACATGGCGTCGACCTGTTTCTCGATATCCACGGCGACGAAGAAATCCCCTACGTGTTCACCGCCGGCTGCGAAGGCAACCCCGGCTACACCCCGCGTCTCGAAGCCCTGGAAAAACATTTCCGCAGCCATTTGAGCCACTTGACCCGTGACTTCCAGACCACCCACGGCTACACCCGCGACCTGCCCGGCCAGGCCAATATGACCCTGGCCTGCAACGCAGTCGGTGAGAAGTACGATTGCCTGTCCCTGACCCTGGAGATGCCTTTCAAGGACAACGACGACGCGCCCAACCCGAAAACCGGCTGGTCCGGTGAACGCTCCAGGCAACTGGGCAAGGATGTGCTGAGCAGCGTGGCCGATATCATCGGCCACGTGCGTTAACCGTCAATCAAACGCCTGATCAGTGCCGGGTGCCCGTCATGCTTTGCAGCACGCCGTCGCGGCGGATCAACCCGTGGAACAGCGCGGCCGCCAAATGCACCAGCACGGTCAGGAACAGCAGGTAGGCAAGATAACCGTGGGCCTTGCGCAATAGCGCAAACAACGGTGCATTGGCCGACACCAATGCCGGCAGTTGCACCGAGCTGCTGAGCATGACCGGGTCACCGGCCGCCGAAATCATTGCCCAACCCAGCAATGGCAGCACCAGCATCAGCCCGTACAGCACCACGTGGGAAGCCTTGGCTGCCAGCACTTGCCACAGCGGCAAGTCCGCTGGCAGCGGCGGCTGGCGCGTGGAAAAACGCACTGCCAGACGCACAATGACCAGCGCCAGAATGGCGATCCCCAGCGGCTTGTGCAGGTGAATCAGCCATTCGTGCCGCTCAGACACCGACGCCGCCAGGCCCGCGCCGATAAACAGCATGGCGATGATCATCAGCGCCATCAGCCAGTGCAGCAAACGCGCCAACGGGGCGAAAAACCTTGGTTGAGCCTTCATGGCTTCGACTCCTGGGAGGCACCGTGCAACGGGCTGACTTCACCGGCACGGCGCAGATAAGAACTGGCATAGGCAGCTGAGCGTGCAGCCAGCAGCGGGTCATTGGAGGCCTCGATGCCGCTGGGCAGAACCAGCGGGTCGAAGTTGATATCGCGGCAATCGCCATCGGCTTGCGGCTGACTGCTCTGCAACAACAGGCTGCCGGCGTTGAGCACCTTGTGTTCACCGGTCCAGGTCTTGCTGGCGTCATCCAGCGGATCGCCAGGGTTGGCCAGCGTCATGTTCAGTTGCCAACGCAGAGGCCCCGCAGCCAGGCGCTGCACCAGGTCTTTTTCCAGGAAGTCGCCGCCCTCTGGCGCGGTATCGCCTGCGGCGTCCTGACTCTGCGGCACCACGGCCCAGCGCACGGCCTGGCGCTTGCCATCGGCGCTCACCAGGTAAAATGCATTGATGCCGTTATAGGTCTCGGTCGCGTAACTGGCCGATGGCTTGGCAGTTTTAACCCATGCCAGGAACGGCGCCGTCTCCGGGTGTGCGGCAAAAAACGCCGGCATGCTCGCCGGGTTCGGCTTGCCGGTGGCCGGGTCCGGTGCGCCGGCCTTGAGCAACTGATAGAACGCCTCGGGCGTGCCCACCGGGAACACCGGCATGCTGTTCATCCCCGTACGCCACTGTTGGCCGTTTTCCTGGCTGAACTGCACGGCGAAACTGCGGATCGGCACGCTGCTGTCCGGTGCATAAGGGTTGCCGCTGGGCAACGCAAAACGACCGATCACCGGGGTTTTTGCCTCGTTGAACAACTGGGCGCTGGAGTAAGGGCGTACCTCGGGGCTGCTCTCGAAATACCCGGCCACGCACACACCCTTGGCATGGTTACGCCGGAATCCCGGATGCACACCGTTGTTGGTTTCCAAGGCATTGACCAAGGTTTTTGGGCGCAGGCGTTGTGGGTCGAGGGTGCCGTTGACGTAGGCAAATGCCCCGGCAACAACCGCCACCACAGCACCGATACACGCGAGCCTGGCGAGCAGGCTGGTGGTACTCAGAGGCGGAAGCGGCGGCGGTGACTGATCAACCATGAATAGCTCCAGGGCACGTGGCCGCAGGGGGAAAGTGTCATGAGACGAATCCCATGTAGGTTTATTCCCCCTCTACTGTAGTTTTTTTCATGGCAAGCGCACGTGCAGGCTAAACGTCCTGCTAACGCTGGTTGAACAATGCCGGTCGTTTATTGAGGAAGGCTTGCATGCCCTCCTGCTGATCCGGGGTGGCAAACAACCCATGAAACAACCGGCGCTCCAGACGCACGCCCTCATGCAACCCAAGCTCCAGGGCCTGGTCCACCGCCTCGCGCGCGGCCCGCGTGGCGGTTCGTGAAAACCCGGCAATCTGCGCGGCCACCGCCAGCGTCTCGTCCAGCAAGTTCGCCGCCGGGTAAACGCGCGACACCAACCCTGCCCGCTCCGCCTCCGGGGCCGTCATCGGCCGGCCAGTCAATATAAGGTCCATGGCCTTGGCCTTGCCGATCAGCCCGGTCAGGCGCTGGGTCGCGCCCATACCCGGGATCACGCCCAGCTTGATTTCCGGCTGCGCAAAGGTCGCCGTATCGGCGGCAAAAATCATGTCGCACATCATGGCCAGCTCACAGCCCCCGCCGTACGCATAACCGGCCACTGCGGCGATCGTTGGTGTGCGTAAGCGTGTAAACGCTTCCCAGCCGACGAAGTAGTCTTCATTGAGCATGTCCAAATAGGACTTGCCGCTCATTTCTTTGATGTCGGCGCCCGCCGCGAACATCTGCGCAGTGCCGGTGATGACAAAACAGCCGACTTGGGGATCCTGGTCGAACGCCTCCAGGCTACTGATCAACTCGGCCATCACCGCCGAACTCAGCGCATTCCTCATTTCAAGACGATTAAGCCTGGCCAGAACCACCCGACCATGACGCTCCAGCAATACATTCATAAGCACCTCGACTGATTGATGTTTCTTGCAGACACCGTTGTTTCAGGAATCCCAGATTGCGCCATAGGCGGGTATTGCCTGGGCTTCGAGCGCTTGCACCAGGCGTTGAGTCAGCGCCTGGTTGGCAATGCAAATCACGGCTTCGGCGTCAAAGGTGCGCACCGCGCCGTAGGCCAACTGCACCAGGTCGGGCTTACCTTGTTGATCGGTGTCCCAGATCAATGCGGTGGGCTGGACGCGCAGTATTTCGTCGACCAATTCATCCCCGTAGGTTTTCCTCGGACTGCGGGTGGACCAGATCAAGTGAATCGGCACCTGCGCGGCCAGCAAGTGCGGCATGACCGGGCCAATGCCGCTGCCGGTGGCGATATACACCACCGATTTGAATAAGGTTTCCACATTGGCCACGCCGGCGGTGGTGATGCCCTTCACCCAGACATGGCTGGGCAAGTCCTCGATAAACCGTCCGGTCCAATCCCCGGCTCGGGAGATGATCAGACGAAAGCCCGCCTCGCCCGGCGCCGGTATATTCGCGAAGGAATGCCACTCAAGCAGCGGGTTGCGGCTGATTGCCGTGGATGAGCCGGCGAACGGCGTGGTGTGGCTCAGGCGCGTTACCACCGCATGCCCGGAAGGCCGCGCATGTTCAACGGCCACTTTACGCAACCGCAACCACGGGAGCAGGATGCTCACTGTCAGCAGTACCAGCATCCAGAACGCGCTACTGTGCAGCAGACTCGATGAGGACTGCGTTGCCATCAGCACTGTTTGCCACCAGAACAACAGCAACGCACTCCAGCCGGCAAAGCGATGAACCCGTTCAAAACCATTGTGAAAACGACTGCGAATCGGTGGGAGCGCCATTACCACCATGAGCAGCAACAGGCTCAGCAGCGCGACGCTGAGCCACAACCCTGTCGACGACTCGCTGCCCGGTAGCTGCGCGAAGCTCGACATCTGGACACACACCAACGCTGCAAACCAGGCAGTGGCCGCCAAGGCCGCGCCGCTGTGCAGCCCTCCGAAATGGAACACTTTGGCCGCTCGGCGGCGCACCCACAACGGCCAACACGGCGGAACCCGCGTGGCCAGCCAGAACAGCGCATTGATCACGTATTGCTGGCGTATCAGAATGGCGACCGACAGATTGATCAGCACCAAGTCCGACAGCATCGCCAGCGTGATCGCCTTAAGGTCCACAGCCAGCAGCACGGTGGCGTTGCTCATCAGCACCAATATCGCCAAGCGGTTGTAGTAAGAAAATACGGGCAGTGACTTCAAGCGCCGCCATAGCGCCGGCTTAGGTGGCAAAACAGCGCGGGTCAATACTTCAATCATGGCCAGACTCCGTGGTGGCGCATGCCGGCGTCGCTGCCTGATATTCCTCGGCCAGTCGCAGCAAGGCGGCTTTGTCGATCTTGCCCCTGGCGGTCATGGGAAACGCCTCCAGCGCGTAGATGGACTTCGGCACGCAGTAGTAGGCCAGGCGCTGGTGACACGCGGATCGGCAGTCCTGCGTGTCGGCACTGGCTGGCGAGACAAAGGCGACCAGGGTGCGCTCGTCCACTTTCAACGTGACCGCCCGCGTGCAACCGGCGCCGGCTTCCAGGGCGGCGGTTACCGCGTCCAGCTCCACGCGAAACCCGCGAACTTTGACCTGGTCATCGACGCGTCCCAAGTGTTCAAGCCGGCCGTCGGCGGTCCAGCGCCCCAGGTCCCGCGTGCGGAACATCACCGCATCGCCCCCCAGAAACGGGTCCGGGCGGTATCGTTCCTGGGTCAACACTGGGTTGTTCAGATAGCCTGCAGTCACCCCTGCACCGCCGGCCCACATCTCTCCGATCTCGCCTAAAGCGCAGGCGCGCCCCTGATCGTCGAGCACATACACCGTGTTATTGGGTGTCGGCCGGCCAATGGTCAACAGCGTGCCTGGCACGTGGCGGTGCAATGTGTTGACAATAGTGGTCTCGGTCGGCCCGCAACCGTTGTAGAACGTACAGTGCTCGGCCCAACGCTCGGCCAGGGCCTGAGCACAAGGTTCTCCGGCGACCGCGACCACGCTCAGGCCTGGGCATTGCAATGGATCAAGGGTGGCCAGTATCGACGGCGTCGCAATCAAGACGTTGCACTGCGCGGCTGTCTGCGCAATGTCTTTGCCGCGAATCAGCAAGGTCGCCCCTTGGGCCAGGCAACCGAGTATTTCCCAGGCTGCCATATCAAAGCCGATGTTAAGAACCTGCCCTACGGTAATGCCGGGGCCCATGCCCATCCGCCCGGGCGAGGTCAGCAAGATGTTGCACACGTTGCGATGGCGGACACACACACCATTGGGGCGTCCGGTGGTCCCGGACGTAAACAGCACGAAACACAGGTCATCGGGTTCAACCATGGCGACCACCTGCTCGCTTTCTTCGGCGACCCAGGGCATTTGCGCAAGAAACGTGTCCAGGCACAGACTGCGCGGGGCCGCATCAGTCGGCAGGCGTTCGAGCAGGTGCGACAGGGTCAGCACCAGCGGGCTGCTCAACGCTTCGAGCACCTGTCCCAGTTGCAGGGTGGGCACGATTCTGGCGTCCTGCGGGACATAGGCGGCCCCTACCTTCAATACCGCCAGCAACCCCACCAGCATCGCAATCGAACGCTCGACGAACAACCCCACCGTGTCGCCGCGCTTGACCCCCCGTTCAAGCAGGTGCACCGCCAATCGGTTGGCTTGGCGGTTGAGCTGCTCATAACTGATGCGCTGTCCTGCGCAGATCGCCGCTGTTGCTTGGGGCGCCCGCCGCGCTTGCGCTTCGATCGCGTGGTGCACATTGGCGTAGGCGGGCTGGACCGAGGGCCCACACCCCCATTGTTCGAACAGGATTCGCTCTGAGGCAGACAGGTGGGGCAGTGCCGCGCCACAGAGAAAGCGTTTATCCACAGGTGACAACGTCATGAACACACCCTCATTGTTTGTCTGCCGGCTCAGTGCCGACAGGTACAAGGGTGGATGGAGCGCAACACCTGGGATTACAGAGTCACCATTCAAATAGACTCATCCCACTCAAACGGCTAATACTTCTTTCGATCAAACAAGGAATAACTTACGCGCACGAGCGTCTACCCAGCACAACTGAGTAGACTGAACCCATGCATGAACTCGACGAACAGTTACGTGAACTCATCCCCAGGCTGCGGCGCTTCGCCGTGTCCCTGACCCGTAACGCCAGCAGCGCCGACGATCTGGTGCAGTCGACCCTGGAACGGGCGATCATCGCGTGGGCCGACAAGCGCATCGAAGGCGACCTGCGCGCCTGGCTGTTTTCGATCCTCTACCGGCAGTTCCTCGATGCCCATCGGCGCAACCGACGCTACGCACGCATGCTCGAATTCTTCACCGGCCGCGACGATGCGCAGCCGTCGGTGGAACGCACGGTGATGGCCCAATCCACCCTGAAAGCCTTTGACCAACTCAATACCGAGCAGCGCGCACTGCTGCTGTGGGTGTCGGTCGAAGGCTTGAGCTACAAGGAAGTCGCCAACATTCTCGAAGTGCCCATCGGTACGGTGATGTCGCGCCTGTCCCGCGCCCGCCAGGCCCTGCGTCAACTCAGCGATGGCGAAATTGCCAGCCCTTCCCTGCGGATACTCAAATGATCAGCCTGCCCCCCAGCGAACGCGACCTGCACGCCTACGTCGATCACCAGTTACTGGACAGCGATCGCCGAATGCTTGAAACCTGGCTGGCGAGCCACCCCGACGTGGCCGCCCAAGTGCACGCCTGGCAACAGGATGCACAACTGCTGCGCGCCTCGTTAAGCGGTGCCCTGCAACAGCCGAGCAACCCGGCACTGGACCCGGCGCTGATTCGCCAGCGCATCAGGCACCAGTCCCGCCGCCACCTCGCCACCGCGGCGCTGCTGCTGATTGCCGTCAGCCTCGGCGGGCTGGGCGGCTGGCACGCCCGGCAAGCCACCCAGCCAACGTTGCTGCCGATGGCCGATGCCATGCAGGCGTATCGCTTGTTTGCCCAGGACGGCATCATGCCCGCCGACTACAACGCCCAGGACCGCAGCACCATGCAGGCCTGGCTCGACCGCTATTTCAACCAGGCCCATCGCTTGCCCGACCTCAGCCAGGCCGGGTTCAAGCCGGTCAGCGGGCGCTTGCTCACCACCGATCAAGGCGCGGCGGCCATGGTGCTGTACGAAGACGCACAAGGTCGGCGCATCAGCTTCTACATCCGTCCGCCTGGCCCGAACAATGGCTTCCTGCCGCGCGGCAGCCGCAGCGCCGACGGCTTGCAGGCCGACTACTGGTCGGGCGGTGGCTACAACTACGCGATGGTCAGCCCGGTCGATCAGGTCACCGCGCCGCAAATGCGGTTCTAGAAACCCACGTCCAGCACCACGTTGTCCACGTAGGTGCCAGCAGGCGGCGTGGGCTGGTCGGTGTAGATCCGGGCGTTGTAGTTGTACACCTGGCTGCCCGTGCCCAAGCCGTTGCCGGGATTGACCTCGGCCGAGGAACTGGCCCGCCGCGCCGCGCCAACACTGCCCCAACGGGTGGTACCGGCACTTTTGAACAGGTCGTAGGCCAGGTAGTTGGCGCCGGACATCATCCGCCGCCGCCCACCAACGCTGACCGGGTTCTGGCCGTCGCTCAGCCCCACGGTGTAGGCGCTGCCCTTGGTGCAGGCGATATTGATGGTCTGCCCGGTCACGGCGGTGAACCCGCTGACCACTGGCGCACTGCCAAAGCTGACATTGGGGGCGGTGATCTGGCAGTCATTGGTCACGTTCATGCTCACCGTCAGTGAACCCGTGCCGCTGCCGATGTCGCGTCCCAGACAGATGCCGCCCAGGCCGATCCCTGAGCAGTAATTCCAGCTCCAGGCGATGTTCAACGTCTCGGTATACAAACCCGCGGCGACATTGCTGCCGGTGATGCTGCTCACATACAGCGGCACGGTTTTCGCCCCTGGCCCGGCGATCAGGCCGAGGATCTGGGCAATGCCGCCCGAGCCACCAAAATCGAACTGCGTGCCTCGGGTGATCGGGTAACTGGTGCTGTTAGTGCCATACAGTGTGTAGCCGATCACATCACCGGTCGGCCCGACCATGCCGGTTTTGGTCGAGGTAACAGTGGCGTAGAAGTGGTCAGTCGACACCAGCAGCGATATCAGCGCCGAGGTGCAACTGAGCCCGGCGTTGGTGGTGGAACTGGTCTGCGCGGCGGTGCGCACAGTCATCGAACTGATCGAGCCGAAACTGGCCGGCACCGTGGACACCACCGAACACGCCGCCATTACCGGGCCCGAACACAGCAGCCCTACCCCATACAGCCATCCCTTGCCTCTCACTCGCACGCTCCCTGTGCAATCGCTCATTGACAGACTAACGGCCCGATCAGCGGCACGTCCTGTTGTTGCTCATCAATGGTGAAGGTCGCCTGGCAGGTGCGGCCCTCGCCGAGGGTGACCTGCAGCGTGTTGTGGGCGCTGAGGTTTTCCAGGTAGACCAGGCCATCCCACCCTACCACCGCCTGGGTGTTGCTCTGCTCATGCACCACCAGGCTGCCCAGCGGCAACTCCTGATGCTGGCTGTCGACCAGGGTGATGCTCGCGGCAAGCACCCGGCGCAGTGGAAACTCCAGCAGGTAGCCACTGCCACGGCGTACCGACACGCGCTGCTCCACGTTTGGGCTCTGCACATTGGGCGGCAGGTTCAGCGGGTCGATTTCATATTTGCCGCGGTAATAGGCGCTGCTCCACGGCACCAGCAAATGGCCCTTGCTGTCGGTCTCACCGACCAACTGGTTTTCATAGCGCACCGGAATCCCGGCGAACCCCTGGGTGCTTACCACCACAAAGGCATCGTTGATGCGGTTGGCGGCGAAGACGTTACCGCCCATCCACACCAGCGAACCGCTGGCATCCGCCCAGCGCGTCTCGGCGTCGCTGCTGCCGTACACACCGGCCTGCAATTGCACCGACTGCAAACGCCAGGTCAGGTCGGCCTGGCGATAGGTGGGGCCGTCGCCCTGGGCGTAGCCAAGGTTGTAGCCCACCCCACCTTCGCTGGGCACTGCGCGACTGTAGTTGATGCGCTGGCGACTGGCGCCGGCCTTGCTGCGCTCGGTGCTCAAGGCCAGGCTGCCATTGAGATCGAAGGGCACCACCAGTTGGGCCTGCATCGCCCAGTTGCTGTCACCGATTTCGCGGTTGGCCGACAGGTACACGCTGGAGTTGCGCCATAGCGGTTTGCTCCAGCTCAGGTTGAGCAGGCGCGTGCGCGAATCATCCGCCGCCTGCACGTCGAAATAGCCCACGCCAAGGCTGCCGAACCGCTCCAGATTGAGGCTCAGGGTGACTTGTTCGCTGCGCTTGCTGAGGCTGGCGTACGGCGTGTCGACCAGGGTCAGGTCGGCATACGCGTCGCGCCGTTCGACGCGTTGGTACATCAGGCTGTAGCGCGTGCTGTTGTACTGATAGCCCAGGCTCAGTTGCTGGCCGCTGCGGCTGTCGAACTGGCTCTGGCTGACGGCGGTATTGAGCACGCCGAAATTGCCCAGGCGCAGGTTGCCGCCAAGCCCGCCGAGGGTCAGGTCGCTGGACGCTTCGGCGTGGCTTTCCAGGGTCAGGTTGTCGGAATACCCGTAGCGAAACGTACCGCTGGCCACGCCCGGTCCGTAGCCGAAATCACGCACGGTGTAATCACGGCGCAAGGTGCCGGCGGCCACGGAAAAATCGCTCAGGCCGTGTTGCAGCAGGGTGCTGGTGACATAGAACGGTACGGTGGTCGACACCTGGCGACCGAGGGCGTCGGTGGTGACCACCACGGCCTCGCCGGCACCATTGATAAAGGGGATGTTGGTCAGCGTATAGGGCCCGGGTTGCAGCTGCGCGCTTTCGGACTTGTAGCCGTTGATGAACAGGTCGACCGACGACGGCACCGCCGCCTCACCGGCAAATTGCGGCAAGGGGTACGTCACCAGGTCCGGGCGCACGGCAAAATCGCGCGACAACTGTACCCCGCCCAGGCGCACTGAACTGCTCCAGGGCAAGGCACCGCTGATCACATCCCCGGCTTCATAGGTGAGCAGTCGTTCATCATCGGAGAAGCGCCACGTGGTGTCATAGCGCCGGTAACCGTTGTTGAGCGTGCTGTCGCTGAGCCCACGGGTCAGGCTCTGGCGCAACTGCCCGGTGTTGGACAAGGTGCCCCAGTTATCGAACAGGCGCACCTCGTTCCAGGCCGCGAGGTAGCTGCCGCCTTCATCGGTGTCGTTGAAATACACGTCGTAGTTGAGCAAGGCGCCGAAGCTGCTCATGGCTTGGGTGCGCGGGTAGGTATTGCGGTTGCCGATAAATTGTTCCTGCAGCCATCCCGGCGGCACATCCAGCAGCAGGCGCTGGCCATTGCTGTCGTAATCGCTGTGCAGGCCAGGCACCTTGTCCAGCGCCACACTGCCGTCGGGGTCGCCGGGCAGTTTCATGCCCACGTCCTGCAAGGCGCTGGCCGGCACATAGAGCTGCCCGGCCCGTTGATCGACTGCGATGACACGGCCGGTGTCCATCTGGTTGACCACCAGTTGCAAAAACAGCTGTGCATCGGCGACCGCCTCCATACTGCTCGGCGGCGGCGGCAGGTCGCCCGCTACGGCAGCGCCCCACAGCCCACTGGCCACTGCCACCGATGGCCATATAGCACGAGCCCAACCACGACTCAGCATGGCGTTGCGTCCTTCAATGGACCTCTCCATCCTGTCAAAACCCGGGCGTGCGCCCGTCCCGCGACACGCTGTTTAGCGTTTCGGCGCCAGGCTCTCCAACTGCGCGGCGCCGTTGACCCTGACCTGCAACGGCTGGTCGGCCGACACGGCGTCCGGCACCGGCCAGCGCATGGTTGCGCCCGGCAGTACATAGCCGAGCAAGCCCTCTACCAGCGGTCGCGTCTGCCCACTTTGTTTGAACGAGGCATCCGTCAACCGCGCATGCACGGCGCCTTGGTTATGCACCTCGATATAGCTGCGCCCGGCCACATTGACTTTGCGCCAGCTCAATTGCGGCTTGCCCGCGCCTTTGGGGTCGCGCTGGCGGGTCGCGTCGTCCTTGCTCCACAGGCCGGCGCCATAGGCAAACAACGGCACCGAGTAGCGCATCTGGAAACGAATCGCCGCCGCCGTGTTCTTGCCCTCTGGTGGCGCCGGCACCTGCAGCGCCGAGGGGATTTCATCGATGATGATGCGATAGGCCAATTCTTGTCCGGGCGGCACTTCACGGGTGCGGGTCAGGCGCACCAGTTGCTTCTGCCCCGGCTCGATCTTCGCCACCGGCGGGCTGCCGATCACATCGCGCTGGTTCTGGTATTGCTCGTCGAAGCCGTTCTGGCTCCAGGCGAACACGCGCACCTGCAGGTTGGCCGTTTCGCTACCCCGATTCTCCAGCCACAGCGCGCTGGCCTGTTGGTCGGCCTCCAGCACCGGATCGATGGGCCAGATCAGCACCGAGCTGGCCGCCTGCGCGAGCCCGGCCGTGCCCAGGGCACTCAAGACAACACCCGCGGCCCACAACCGCCGGGAAGGTGAACGCATAAAACCACTCCTTATACCGATAGCCCTACCACGACAGCTGCACCTGCAGCGTGTCGCTGTATATCCCCCCAGGCTGATTGCCCGGTAATACCACCCGCCCGTAAATCGGCAGGCTGATGTTGTTCGCATCGCTGTAGCTCACACTGACGCTCTGGCTGATCCCCAGGCTCTGGCTGAAGGCTGCATCGCGAAACAATTGGTAAGCCACCCGCGCGCTGCCGCTATTGAGCTGCAGATTGCGCCCGGTGCTGCTGTGCAGCCCGCCGTCGACACTCATGCTCAACGCCACGCCCGGGGTGCATTGCAGCGTCACACCGCCGGTCAGCGCGGCGGTCACGGTGCTGGTGGCCAGGGCCGAATAACTGCCGTAGGCCAGCGCGCCGTAGTTGCTGGCGCCGCCCACGATCAGGCACCCCGGTGTGATGGTCGCGCTGACCTGGAAGCTCTGGCTGGTGACCGCCGACAACGGCAGCGGCAACGCCAGCCCGCAAGCCAGCAACAGTGCGCGCAGCTTCACTAGAACGTCAGTTCCACGGCGACGGTGTCGGTGTAGACGCCTGCCGGCAGCCCCGGCTTGCCCACCGCACGCCCATACAGGCCCACGGTTTGCGCCACACCGGTACTGGCTGCGAGGGTAATCACGCCGTCGATCGCCAGCAGCGAGGAGAAACCGCTGTCGGTGTAAAAGTCGTACGGCACAAAGTTACCCGCGCCATCGGCCAAGGCTCGAGTGCCGCCCGGGGAAGCGCCATCATGGGCACCGGCGCGCACTTTGACCGCAGGGGTGGTGCCCGCCGAACACAGGATCGACAGCGCACCGCCTGTTCCGGTACCGCCCAGCAGCTGGGCATTGGCACTGGTAAACAGGCTGTTGGTCGTACCAAAGTTGAGGCTACCGAAGTTCAACCCGGTGGCGGCACCGGAGCCGTTGACCTGGCAGCTGGCGATCAATGTCAGGCTGGAGCTGATCTGCCCGGTCACGGTGGTCGCGGCGTTGAGGCTGGAGGCCATCGCCAGGCCCAGGGCACAAACGCCTAATCGAGATACGAGTACATGCATGATATCCATCCTCATGGTTTACCAATCCAGAGTCACCGTCAGGGTGTCTGTATAGATGCCGGCCGGGAGGGCCCTGGTATTCGCCACCACGTAGCCAAATACCGGGATCGGTACCTGGGTGCCATGGCGCACGGCGAAATTGCGTTGCTGGCCGATGCTGTAGGTGCTGCGGCCCAATGCATCGGCCGCCAGCCGATACGGTATAGTGTGGCGGCCATTGCTCAGGCGGCGGGTGGTGCCGTCGCCATTGGCGCCACCGTCGATGGTCACGGTGAAGCTGCTGACCACCGAGGGGTTGCAGGACACTGACAGCGGAGCCTTGTCGGTGTCGGAAATCGACGCGCCCAGGGTGTCGTTCCAGGTCGGCCCCTGCTGGCCGAAATCCAGGCGCGCGGTGCCGCGCTCGGGGGTCACCGGCGCGGTTTCCATACCCTTGCTGACCTCGCAACTGGCGATGATCACCAACCGTGCGTGGATCTGCCCGTTGACCGTGCCGGCCTGCGCGCCTTGCGCCAGCCACAGCAGGCTGCCCAGGGCCGTGGCGACCAGGTAGCGGCTTACCATGTGACCGTGACCTTGAGCAGGTCGGAATAACGGCCGACGGCGGGGATGTCCTTGAGCGGTTCGATACGGCCGTACAGTGGCAAGTCGACGGAACCGGTGTCCGGCACACGGCCGCTGACGGGCACGTTGACCGGTAACGGAATCAACCGCGCGGCATCGGCATAGATGCGATAGGGAATGGGCTTGCTCGCAGGCGTTGCGTTGACCAGATAACGCACTTCGCCGACACCGCCATGCAGGCCGCCGTCAACGCGTATTTGATAGGGAGTATCAGGGTTACATTCCAGCCGCGGCTGACGCTGGCTGATCAGCGCTGCACTCAACGGGCCTGCCGGGTCATCCAGACGCGGGACGCGGCCGAAATCCAGAACCCCAAGCTGTTCGATGCCGGCATCGCGCGTGGTACCGACCAACTGGCAACCGCGCTGCACGTCGATGCGCACCTCCACCTGGAGCTGCGCGGCGAACGCCGTGTTGCAGAGCATCGCGGCCGTGATTGCCAGTACTGTTCGTTCCTTCACTGCCCCAAATCCTTATACAGGGGTGACTCCTTGGTACAAGGGTAGTCACTGGGGGAGATTCTGCCAGTCTGGTCAGGAAAGCCCGTGCGTCATGCCTTTTTGAGATGGCTGGGCGCATCCTGGCTATTGGTCAAATCGCGGCGAGCATCCTAAAGTGAGCGACCACCGAAACAAGAGTGACGCGCTTTGACCGTGCTTTCCCTGATCCGGCGTCTGCTAGGCACTACCCCCCCAAGCCCGCAGGCCTCGCCTATCCCGGCATTCTTCCAGAACAAGGCTGAGCAACAGGGGTACACCCTGAGTGCCGGACAGACCCGTGCAATTGCCGCCATGGCCCGCGAGACCCAACACCTGCTAAACGGTGAGCCCACGCGCAGCCTGTACCTGCACGGCCCGGTGGGGCGCGGCAAGAGCTGGTTGCTCGACGGCTTTTTCCAGGCGCTGCCGATCAGCGCCAAGCAGCGCGTGCACTTCCACGACTTTTTCGCCGCACTGCACCGAGGCATGTTCCAGCATCGCGCGCAGGACGATGCGCTGGCCGTGACGCTGGACGAACTGCTGGCAGGTTGCCGCGTGCTGTGTTTCGACGAATTCCACGTGCACGATATCGGCGATGCCATGCTCATCAGCCGCTTGTTCAAGGCCTTGTTCCAGCGCGGCGTGCTGGTGCTGGTGACGTCCAACTACGCGCCCGAGGGCCTGCTGCCCAACCCGCTGTACCACCAGCGCTTCAAACCGGTGATCGACCTGATCGCGGCGCGCATGGACGTGCTGGAGGTCAGCGCGCCGGAGGATTTTCGCCGCCTGCCCCAAGCCCATGCCGAGCAGCGGTTCAGCACCGGCCAGTACGTCTGGCCAGGCAGCGTAGCGCAACGCGCGGCACTCGGGCTGCCCGACGCGAATTGCCCGGCGTTGCCGCTGGCCGTCGGCAACCGGCAGTTGCAGTGCCGCCGCCGTGAAGCGCGCAGCATCGCGTTCACCTTCAACGACCTGTGCGAACAGCTCACCGCCGTGATGGATTACCTGCTGCTGTGCCAGGACTTCGACCATTGGATCATCGACGGCCTGCCCCACCTTGCCGACTGCCCGATAGCCGTGCAGCAACGCTTTATCAACCTGATCGACGTGCTCTACGACCGCGACAAACACCTGATCCTGATCGGCGAGCAACCGCTGGAGCAGGCCTTGAGTGGCAAGGCCATTGACCTGGCCCGGACTGCCAGCCGCCTGGGGCAATTGCAAGGGTACAGCGCGCAACCTGCGCCCGACCCGGTATCATGAGCGCCTTTTCACGCCCCTTTGCCGAGTGACCGCGCCGTTGATCAATACCCTCGCCCAACTCAAGGCCGGCCAATTGGCCGGTGCCACACGCCTGGACCTGGCCTGCGGATTGACCGAATTTCCTCGAGAAATCTTCGAACTGGCCGACTCGCTGGAAATCCTCAATCTGACGGGCAACGCCTTGAGCAGCCTGCCGCACGACCTGCACCGCCTCAAGCATTTGCGCGTGCTGTTCTGCTCGGACAACGCGTTCACCGAACTGCCGGAATGCCTGGGCCAGTGCGCCACGCTGAGCATGATCGGCTTCAAGGCCAACCAGATCCGCCACGTGCCTGCCGCCGCCCTGCCGCCGCAGTTGCGCTGGCTGATCCTCACCGACAACTGCATCGACCAGTTGCCCGACGCGCTCGGCCAGCGCCCGCTGCTGCAAAAACTGATGCTGGCCGGCAACCAACTGACCCAGTTGCCGCCCAGCCTGACCAAGTGCGCAAACCTTGAATTGATCCGCATCGCGTCCAACCGCCTGACCCACCTGCCCCACTGGCTGCTGACGATGCCGAGCCTGACGTGGCTGGCCTATGCCGGCAATCCGGTGGAGACGGCCGTGGACGTGGCGGGTGATGACGCGACAGCCGATATTGCCTGGGCCGAACTGGAACTGGGCGAAGTGCTCGGCGAAGGCGCCTCCGGCATTATCCGCAAGGCGGTGTGGACGCCCCATGCGCTGCCGGTGGCGGTCAAACTGTATAAAGGCACGATCACCAGCGACGGTTCGCCGCTGCATGAAATGCAAGCGTGCATCGCCGCGGGGCTGCACCCTAACCTGATCAAGGTGCAGGGGCGTGTCGTCGGCCATCCGGATGACCAGGCCGCGCTGGTGATGGACCTGATCGACCCGAGCTACCGCAACCTCGCGGCGCTGCCAAGCTTGGCGTCCTGCACCCGGGATGTGTACGCGCCTGGCACGCGTTTGAGCCTCGACGTGGCATTGCGCATGGCCCGCGGCATCGCCTCGGTGGCGGCGCACCTGCACCGGCACGGCATCACCCATGGCGACCTGTACGGTCACAATATTCTGTGCAATAGCGCGGGCGAGTGTTTACTCGGGGACTTTGGCGCGGCGTCGTTTCATGCCACGGCGGACACCCTGGAAACCAGGGCGTTGCAACGCATTGAAGTGCGCGCCTTTGGGGTGTTGCTGGGAGAGTTGCTGGAGCGGGTTGAAACGACGGTGGCAGGCGAACTGCAAGCCCTGCAGCAAAGCTGCTGCCAGCCCGACGTGCTGGCGCGCCCGAGCTTCGCAGATATCGAACTCGCGCTTCAACCCATCCAACACCACTAACCAATGTGGGAGGGGGCTTGCCCCCGATGGCGGTGTATCAGCCACACTCTCCGTGCCTGACCCACCGCTATCGGGAGCAAGCCCCCTCCCACATTTTGACACCCTGCATTCAGATAAGAATCAGCCCGCCAGACCGACGAACATATCCTGCACGTCATCATGGTTGTCCAGGCCTTCCAGGAAGGCTTCGACTTCGGCCATCTGCTCCTCGCTCAAGCCGGTCACCGGGTTCTTCGCGATGTAGCCCAGCTTGGCCGACAGCACGGTGAAGCCCTGCTCCGGCAAGGCTTTCTGCACGGCGTCCAGGTCGGTGGTTTCGGTGATGAACAGGCTGGTGCCTGCTTCTTCGCCGTCTTCGAAATCCTGGGCGCCGGCTTCGATGGCGGCCATTTCCGGGTCTGCGTCCGGGGTGTCCGGCGACGCTTCGATCAGGCCGACGTGGTTGAAGTCCCAGGCTACCGAGCCGGAAGCCCCCAGTTGGCCCTTGCGGAACGCCACACGGATTTCCGCCACGGTGCGGTTGATGTTGTCGGTGACGCATTCGACGATCAACGGCACCTGGTGCGGGGCAAAACCTTCGTAGGTCACGCGGTGGTACTGCACGGTTTCACCGAGCAGACCGGCGCCCTTCTTGATCGCGCGGTCCAGGGTTTCCTTGGGCATCGAGGCCTTTTTGGCCTGCTCTACCACCAGACGCAAGTGGGCGTTGGTCGAGGTGTCCGCGCCGTTGCGGGCGGCGATGGTGATTTCTTTCACCAGCTTGCCGAAAATCTTGCCCTTGGCATTGGCTGCCGCTTCTTTATGTTTGACTTTCCACTGTGCGCCCATGACTCACTCTCTGCTGTCCATCGCGCCGAAACGTCTACTGGCCGGCGCTTTGGGGGCAGAGTTTATAGCGCAAGAACGCATCGTTCCACCAAAAACCCTCACGGCGCCAACTCGAAAAACGCCTGGATCAAGCGCAACGCCCGGCGCCGCTCCAGGCAGCCGAGGCTATGTCGATTCAGCAGGCCATCACCCAGGATCGGCACCGCGTGTACGCGCGGGTCCTGACTGACCTCTATCGAGGACACCACCCCAACCCCCAACTCGGCGGCCACGGCCTCGGTCACCGCTTCACGGCTGTCCAGCTCCAGCAGCACCCTGGGGTGGACCTGGGCGGCCAGGCACGCGTCATCGAAGGTGCGTCGGGTGATGGAGCTGGGCTCGCGCAGCACCATGATCACCTCGTTCAACTGCGCCAGTTCAATGCCCTTGGCCTGCGCCGCCCACGGATGCGCCGCCGGTACCAGCGCACACATTCGTGACTCGCCCACAGGCTGCAGGTGCAGGCCATTGCGCGGCTCCACTTCGGTCAGCACCGCCACGTCGGCATGCTCCGACAACAAGGCGGCGAGGGTTTCCTGAGCGTTGCCCAAGCGCAGGTTCACGGTGATGCCGGGGTAACGTGCACGCAGGCGCGCAATCATCGGCATCACCAGGTGCGGGCCGTCCGCCGCCACTTCCAGGCGCCCGGTGAGCAGCTGGCGGTTGGCTTCGAGCATGGCTTGCGCCTCGTCCACCAGGCCAAAGATTGCGCGGGTGATCGCCGCCAGGCGCGCGCCCTCTTCGGTCAGCTCCACCCGCCGCGCAGTGCGGCGCAACAACGGGATCTGGTAGTGCTCTTCCAGGGCCTTGATATGCCCGGTCACCGCCGGCTGGCTGATGAACAGCCGGGCCGCCGCACGGGTAAAACTGCCCTCGCGGGCCACGGCATCGAATGCGCGCAGTTGGAACAGGTTCATAGCTATCGGCCTCACTGATAGCTCGCATAACAACAAACAATTTGATTGATAACAAGCCAAACTGCAATTTAGGCGCCGTAGAGTCGACCCGTTGTTTTGCGAGGACCCGAGATGAACCCTGCCGTGCCACTGCTGCTTACCCCCGGCCCCCTGACCACTTCACACCGCACCCGTCAGGCGATGATGGTGGACTGGGGTTCGTGGGATGAGCGTTTCAATCAACTCACCGCCAGCGTCTGCGAGCAGCTGTTGGCAATCATCCATGGCGCCGAGCACCACCATTGCGTGCCGTTGCAAGGCAGCGGCACCTTCGCCGTGGAAGCCGCCATCGGCACCCTGGTGCCGCGCAACGGCAAGGTGTTGGTGCTGGTGAATGGCGCCTACGGCAAGCGCCTGGCGAAGATTTGCGAAGTGCTCGGCCGCGCGTTCAGCACTTTTGAAACCCTGGAGGACGAACCCACCGCCGCTGCCGATGTGGACCGCCTGCTGCACGCCGACGCGTCCATCACCCATGTCGCGCTGATCCACTGCGAAACCAGCACCGGCATCCTCAACCCGCTGGCGCAGATCGCCGAGGTGGTCAAACGCCACGGCAAGCGCTTGATCATCGACGCCATGAGCTCGTTCGGCGCGCTGCCCATCGATGCGCGCGAAGTGCCCTTCGACGCGCTGATCGCCGCCTCCGGCAAATGCCTGGAAGGCGTGCCGGGCATGGGCTTTGTGTTCGCTGACAAAACCGCGCTGGCCGCAAGCCAAGGCAACTCTCACTCCCTGGCGATGGACCTGTTCGACCAGCACAGTTACATGGCCCAGACCGGTCAATGGCGCTTCACCCCGCCGACCCACGTGGTCGCCGCCCTGCACGAAGCACTGCTGCAATACCACGAAGAAGGCGGCCTGCCCGCCCGCTCCCAACGCTACGCCCACAACTGCAAGACGCTTCTGGAGGGCATGGCCGAACTGCGCCTGCGCAGCTTCCTGCCGGCGGCGATCCAGGCACCGATCATCGTCACCTTCCACGCCCCGAAGGACCCGCGCTATCAGTTCAAGGCGTTCTACGAACGGGTCAAGGCCAAGGGTTTCATCCTGTACCCGGGCAAGTTGACCCAGGTGGACACCTTCCGCGTGGGCTGTATCGGTCAGGTGGATGCCGCAGGCATGCAAGCCGCGGTCAGGGCCATCGCCGAGGTGCTGCAGGACATGCACGTGCAGGACATCTGATCTTCCCCCTACCGACAGGATTTGCACCATGAACTATCAGCACCCCACCACCCTCCAGGCCGTCATCCTCGATTGGGCCGGCACCGTGGTCGACTTCGGCTCGTTTGCGCCCACGCAGATTTTTGTCGAGGCCTTCGCCGAGTTCGGCGTAGAGGTTTCTATCGAAGAAGCCCGCGGCCCGATGGGCATGGGCAAGTGGGACCACATCCGCACGCTGTGCAACCAGCCACCGGTTGCCGAGCGCTACCGCAAGGCGTTCGGCCGCACGCCCACGGACGACGACGTAACGGCGATCTACCAGCGTTTCATGCCGCTGCAGATCGAGAAAATCGCCGAACACTCGGCCTTGATCCCTGGCGCCCTCGATACGTTGGCCGGGCTGCGTGCGCAAGGTCTCAAGATTGGGTCCTGCTCCGGCTATCCCAAGCCAGTGATGGACAAGGTGGTCGCCCTGGCCGCAAGCAACGGCTACATCGCCGACCACGTGGTCGCCACCGATGAAGTCCCCAACGGTCGCCCATGGCCGGCCCAGGCCCTGGCCAATGTGATTGCGCTGGGCATTGACGATGTGGCGGCATGCGTGAAGGTCGACGACACCGTTCCGGGCATCCTCGAAGGCCGACGCGCCGGCATGTGGACCGTGGCGCTGACCTGTTCCGGCAATGCCCTGGGCCTGACCTACGCGCAATTCCGTGCGCTGGACAGCGCCACCCTGGCCAGCGAGCGCCAGCGTATCGAAGCGATGTTCGAAGGTTCACGCCCGCATTATCTAGTGGACACCATTGCCGACCTGCCGCAGGTGATCGCCGACATCAACGCGCGCCTGGCTCGCGGAGAAATGCCGCAGAGCCACTGATTGAGGTCAAGGCCACGGCATTTGCAACAGGCGAAGCGCTTGAAACAGGCATACAGTTAACTCACTCCGTCAAAGAACGGAGGCATGCCCTGACAAATGAGGAACCCAGCGATGCCGTGGAAAAATTCCGATACGCGCTACAGCACCATGTCGATTGCGCTGCACTGGTTGATGGTGGTGCTGCTGGCGGTGGTGTACGCCTGCATTGAACTGCGCGGGCAGTTCCCCAAAGGCAGCGGCGCACGCACGCTGATTGTGGAAATGCACTTCATGCTTGGCCTGACTGTGTTCGTGCTGGTGTGGTTGCGCCTGTTTGCCCGCAGCCTGGGCGTTGCGCCGAAAATACTGCCGGCACCGCCGCAGTGGCAGAGCCTGCTGGCAACACTGACGCATGGGGCGCTGTACGCCCTGATGATCGGCATGCCGATTGCCGGTTGGCTGATCGTCAGTGCCGAGGGGCATTCGGTGATGTTCTATGGGATGGAATTGCCGCCGTTGATTGGCGAGAACAAGGCATTGGCCAAGCAGATCGAGGGCTGGCATGTGTGGTTTGGCAAAGCCGGCTATTGGTTGATCGGGCTGCATGCGCTGGCCGGGATCTTTCATCACTACGTGCTGCGCGATAACACCGCGTTGCGCATGATGCCAGGCAGGAGCGGGCACTGAGCTAGGCCTCAAAACCTCGGCGGCCTTGCAAACCGCCGGTGTGGACGAAAATCAGCCGGGTGCCAGCCGCGAAGCGTCCGGCCTCGATCTGCTGCTTGAGCGCCAGCAACGCCTTGGCGGTGTAGAGCGGCTCCAGGGGAATGCCGCAGGCCTGTTGCGTGCGCTCCATGAACTCAAGCAACAGCGGGTCGACCTTGGCAAAGCCGCCACGGCTGGCGTCCAGCAAGTGGTAGCCGTGCTGCACGATGGCGCTGACGTTCTGCGCCACGCCGTGATCGTCCGGCACTGCCATTGCGCCGTACACCGCATGCGCCCCCGCCTCGGCCAGCACCAGGCCGGCCAGGGTGGTTCCGGTGCCGGCTGCCAGCCACCAGGCGTCGTAATCGGCCCAGCCCAGGTTATTCAATTGAGCCCTTGCCTGTTCGACCAAGACCCCGCAGCCCATGGCCCCCGTCAACCCGCCACCGCCTTCCGGCACGGGATACAGCTGCGGGTACTGCTCGCGCCAGGGCAACCAGAACCCCGGCGCATGCCGCTCGCGATAACCGCCATACCCCAGCCAGTGCAGGTGCATGCCGAAGGCTTTCAGGTCGAGTACGGTGGGCGTGTCCTGGGGATGGCCGCGCAACAGGCCGACGGTGGCAAAACCAAAGCGCTTGCCCGCCGCCGCCAGCGCGTGCAGGTGGTTGGAGTACGCCCCGCCAAGGCTGATAATGCCGCTGGCGCCGGCCTGTTGCGCCTGGGCCAGGTGGCCGCTGAGCTTGAACCACTTGTTGCCGCTGATCAGCGGGTCGATGCGGTCCAGCCGCAATACGGCCAACTCCACCCCCTGCAGCCAGTCCAGCTGCACGGGTTCAAGCGGGGCGTGGGGCAGCCAATCGAAAGGACCCATGAAGGCGCATCTGCATGAAAAAGGAGCGGCAGTCTAGCACCGCTCCTTGTCTTCACAGCTCGGCGGCGAGGCGCGAGCCCTGATTGATGGCGCGCTTGGCGTCCAGCTCGGCCGCCACATCCGCGCCGCCAATCAGGTGCACGTTCTGCCCGGCGGCGACCAGGCCGTCATGCAACTCGCGCAGCGGGTCCTGGCCGGCGCAGATGACAATGTTGTCCACCGCCAGCACCTGAGGCTCACCCTCGGCACCGATGCGGATGTGCAGACCTTCATCATCGATCTTCAGGTATTCGACGCTGTTCAGCATTTGCACCTGTTTGTTCTTCAAGCCGGTCCGGTGGATCCAGCCGGTGGTCTTGCCCAGGCCGTCGCCGACCTTGGACGCCTTGCGTTGCAGCAGGAACACCTCACGCGCCGGCGCATGCCGCTCGGGCTTGATCCCGGCGACGCCGCCACGGGCCTCAAGCTGGGTGTCGATGCCCCACTCTTTCCAGAACGCTTCACGGTCCAGGCTGGTGGACACGCCCTGATGCACCAGGAATTCCGACACGTCGAACCCGATGCCGCCAGCGCCGATCACCGCCACACGCTTGCCGACCGGTTTGCGCTCGAGGATCACGTCGAGGTAGCTGAGCACCTTGGCGTGCTCCACGCCTGGGATCGCCGGGGTGCGCGGTGCGATACCGGTGGCCAGGATCACTTCGTCATACCCGCCCGCCACCAGCTGCGCCACGTCCACGCGGGTGTTGAGGCACAGCTCGACATGGGTGGTCTGCAGTTTGCGCTTGAAGTAGCGCAGGGTTTCGAAAAACTCTTCCTTGCCCGGCACGCGCTTGGCGATGTTGAACTGGCCGCCAATCTCGCTGGCAGAATCGAACAGCGTCACTTGGTGGCCGCGCTCGGCAGCCACTGTGGCCGCCGCCAGGCCGGCGGGGCCGGCGCCGACTACCGCGATTTTCTTGATCTGCTTGACCGGCAGGTAGTTGAGCTCGGTTTCATAGCACGCCCGCGGGTTGACCAGGCAGGTGGTCAGCTTGCCGCCGAAGGTGTGGTCCAGGCACGCCTGGTTGCAGCCGATGCAGGTGTTGATCTCGTCGGCACGCCCGGCCGCCGCCTTGTTGACGAAGTCCGGGTCGGCGAGAAACGGCCGCGCCATGGAGACCATGTCGGCATCGCCTTCGGCGAGGATCTGCTCGGCGATTTCCGGGGTGTTGATGCGGTTGGTGGTGATCAGCGGAATCTGCACCGCGCCGCGCAACTTGGCGGTGACCTTGCTGAACGCACCGCGCGGCACCTTGGTGGCGATGGTCGGGATGCGCGCTTCGTGCCAGCCGATACCGGTGTTGATCAGGGTAGCGCCGGCCTGCTCGATGGCCTTGGCCAACTGTACGACTTCTTCCCAGACACTGCCGCCTTCGACCAGGTCGAGCATCGACAGGCGGAAAATAATGATGAAATTCGGACCTACCGCTTCACGCACTCGGCGCACGATTTCCACGGCCAGGCGCATGCGGTTTTCAAAACTGCCGCCCCAACGGTCGGTGCGGTGGTTGGTGTGGGCAGCGAGGAACTGGTTAATGAAGTAGCCCTCGGAGCCCATGATTTCCACGCCGTCGTACTCGGCCACCTGGGCCAGCAGCGAACAGGTGACGAAATCCTGGATCTGCTTCTCGATGCCTTCCTCGTCCAGCTCCCTGGGCTTGAACGGGTTGATCGGCGCCTGGATCGCACTTGGCGCTACCTGCTTGGGGCTGTAGGCATAACGCCCGGCGTGCAGGATCTGCATACAGATCTTGCCACCGGCCTCGTGCACGGCCTGGGTGACGATCCGGTGCTTTTGCGCTTCTTCCTCGGTGGTCAGCTTGGCCGCGCCCGCATACACGCCGCCCTCATCGTTCGGGCCGATGCCGCCGGTCACCATCAGGCCCACACCGCCACGGGCACGCTCGGCGAAGTAAGCCGCCATGCGCTCGAATCCACCGGGCTTTTCTTCCAGGCCAGTGTGCATGGAGCCCATCAGGGTGCGGTTGCGCAGGGTGGTAAAACCCAGGTCCAACGGGGCCAGCAAGTGCGGGTAGGCAGCAGCGGTCATGGTACAGCTCCACAACGGATCATCACGGGACGTGGAGCGCTCGAATGGCACCCCATCGGTTTATACCCCACAGACTAAGAGGCGATCAGCTACCGCTCAATGACCGAAACTGACAACTTATTGATCCAAATGCACAGCGCCCCTTGGCAAGCCGGGCCATGGGCCCTACCCTGTCGCGAACCCTGTCTCCGGTCTGTTGTCTGTTGCCCCATGCGCAAATTACTCGTGTTCACCATCAACATGGCCCTGGTTGCCGCCCTCGCCGCGTATCTGGTCTGGACCCAGGAGCGCCCCGTGGCGCATTACCTGTCGGACCTGCGCATCACCCTGGCCGTCAATGAAGGCCAACCGGCCGACCGTGGCAACCTGCTGGGGATCCAGCCGGAGCTGTTTCCCGCCGACTACCAGAGCCTGGAACGTCTGCACCTGAAGCTCTCGGCCTATCTGCAAAAGGCCCGTGAAATGGGCTTGATCAACGACAAGACCATCGTGGTGCTGCCGGAACACATCGGCACCTGGCTGATGCTGGTCGGCGAGAAAGACGAGCTGTACCAGGCCACCCACCTCAAGGACGCCATGAACTGGCTATCCATCAGCAACCCGGTGCCGTTCCTGCGTGCCTGGATCAGCGCCACCGGCGACAACCGCATGGACGATGCGTACTTGCGCATGAAAGCGCCGGGCATGGCGCGCGATTATCAGGTGCTGTTCGGCGGGCTGGCCAAGGAGTTCGGCGTGACCCTGGTGGCCGGCTCCATCGCCCTGCCCAACCCCACGGTGAGCCTGGGGCAACTGCAGGTCGGCCACGGCGCGCTGTACAACGTCAGCCTGGTGTTCGCCGCCGATGGCCTGCCCTTGGGCCAGCCGCAGCGTCAGCTGTACCCGATCTATGACGAACGCGGCTTTATCGAACCCGGCGATGAAAACGTCGTCAGCGTGGTCGACACCCCGGCCGGGCGCCTGGGCATTCTGATCGGCAGCGACAGCTGGTACCCGGACAACTACCGCAAGCTCAACGAACAATCAGCCCAGCTGATTGCAGTACCGGCCTACGTAACCGGGCGGGACACCTGGGACCGTCCTTGGCGCGGTTTCAAGAGCGTGTCGACCCCGTCTGAAGTCAGCCTAAAGCCCGAAGAAACCAGTGAGGGCGAAGCCTGGAGACGCCTGACCCTGATCAGCCAGCCGCCCATCAGCCAGGCCACGGCGGGCATGAGCGTGTTCCTGCGCGGACAGTTCTGGGACCTGGGCAGCGCCGGGCAAAGCTTTCTGAGCCGCAACGGGCAGCTGTTCGCCGACGGCGATGCCCGTGGCGCGCGCCTGCTGAATATCTGGCTGTAAGCGTGTGAAGCCGGTGCGCCTGGGGGATTTGTCGGTGGGCTTCGTGCACACCCTGGCCGATGCCATCCATAGCCACGGCCTGGACCCGCAACCCCTGCTGCTGCAATACGGCCTGGACCCTGCACGCCTGGCCGAAGCCGGTGCGCGCCTGTCGATCCCGCGCTATATGCGCCTGGGCCATGCAGCCATCCAACTGACCGGCGATCCGGGCCTGGGCCTGCGCATGGGCCAGCTCAGTCGCCTGAGCCAGGCCGGGCTCGCCGGTGTCACCGCCGCCCAGGCGCCGAATGTGCGTGAAGCTGCCCGCACGCTGACGCGTTTCGAACCTTTGTATGGCTCCAACTACCGCGGACAATCGAGCTTTCATGAGGACGCCGAAGGCGCCTGGCTGAGGTTCTATTCCATCAGCCCCTACAATGCCTATAACCGCTTTGTGGTGGACTCGATCATCGCCGGCTGGCTGCATCAACTGTCGAGCCTGGCGCAACAACAGGTGCAGGCCCAACGCATTGAAATCGAGTTCGACGTCCCCGAGTACAGTGACTTATATGGCCTGCTGGGGGACGCACCGGTGCAGTTCGGCGCCGACAACAATCAACTGCGCCTCAGCCAACCCACCCTGGCCCTGCGCAACCCGCAATACTGTCCAAGTACCTGGCAACTATTGCTGCAGCTGTGTGAACGGGAACTGGAGCAACTGACCCGCACCCGCAGCCTGCGCGAGCGCATCACCCGTTTGCTCGGGCCGATGCTCAATGGCGGCCGGGAACCCGACCTGGAGGAAGTGGCGGCGCGCTTGAAGCTGCCCACCTGGACACTGCGACGCAAACTGACCGACGAGGGCACCCAGTTCCGCGCGATTCTCAACGACACCCGCCGCGACCTGGCCATGACCTACATCCGCGACACGGAACTGGCCTTTGGCGAAATCGCCTACCTGCTCGGTTTTGCCTCGGCCCAAGCCTTCCAACGCGCCTTCAGGCGCTGGAACAACCAGACCCCAGGGGAATTTCGCCGCAGTCAGCGGCATTCCGCCTGAAGTCGGGCTTACAGCTCGGTGGCATCGTCGACCGGATCCAGCGGGTCGAATTCGAATGCCTGGTACTCCAGCAGTTCTTCCTGGTAATCGTCCATGGTGGACTCCTTGTTGAGTTTAATTCGGCCGCACGATTAATGACCTGCACCCGCAGCGTAAAGTGCCGTCATGACGAAAAAATGTCTGCGCCGTGACATTCCTGCCTTTGAAGATTAAACGTGTCAGGGCCACGCTGATTTAAATGGCGATTTTTAGATGCACTTGCAATCATTGCAATTGCAATCATTAACCGGACTCCGTTAGGGTAGGCGCACCTGTCGTCTGGAGCCACGCCCATGCCCGCCTCTACCGCAAACGCCGCGCAGTGGTGCATCGACGCACTCAGCACCTGCGCAGACTCGCGCAGCTCGCCGCTGTACACGGTCATGACCATGGCCAGCACGTTGGAATTCAGCCGGCACGCCTGGGTGATTCGCGGCCAGTCACGCAGCCGACGCGCAGGCAACTGGCCCACGTGGTTTGCGCGCAACACCGGCGAAAAACCCATGCTCTACCTGCACAGCGTGACGTCGTCCGCACAGTTGCGCGCATTGTCAGACTGCACCGCCCAACGCGGCATCTTGTGCAATGACAGCGAAACACAGCCATCCCCTTGGCCGAAGGGCGCGCACCCGTCGCTGCCACTGTGGCTGTCGACCGATCCACGCTGCACACCCTACGACCCTGCCTCGGGCGAAGAAGCACGCACGATCGTATTGGCCGGGTTGCGCACGTTATATGTCGATGGCAAGCCAGGGTTTTATTACCTGGCGTTGCATGATCAGGAAAGCGCCATTGCACCTCAGACGCTGGATCCTGAAGGCACGATCAAGGGCATGTATCCGGTTCGGCAACTTGGCAGCGTGGAAGCTGTGCGATTGCTCGGCGCCGGCCGGGCCTTGGCGGAGGTGCTGCACGCCGCGCAGTTGCTGGAGCATGAATGGGGCATCACCGCGCACGTATGGAGTTGCCCCAGTTACACACGGTTGGCCCGCGAGGCGGCGGCCGCTGAGCGCTGGAACCGCCTGCATCCGCTGGCGCCCAGGCGTAGCTGCCATTTGCGCGACTGCCTGGCGGGGAGCCGAACCCCGGTGATCGCCGTTACTGGCTACCCACAGACGGTCGTTGACCCGTTGGCGGCGCATGTGGACACGCGCTTCGTGGCGCTGGGCGCAGGCTCGGTGCAGGCAGCAGCACCGAACCGTTACTGGATTGCAACCTTGGCGCTGAAAGCCTTGGCCGATGACGGGCATCTGGACACACAGAAAGTGGCAGACGCCCTGCAACGCTATTGCCTGAAATGAGCTGGGATGCAGCAGCTTGCGCACTCAGGTTTTGCGTCGACCACGGGTTTGCACACCCGCATCCATCGCCAGTCCCGCCGTGCGCTCCAGCGCATCGGCAAAGGCCTGGCGCTGCTCAGGCTCGATCTGCGACAAGAACAGCTCGTCAACGGTGCTTTCGTAGATTTTCCACATCTTTTTGCGCAGGGTGCGGCCCGCCTCGGTGATCGAGGCAAACGCCGCTCGGCCATCACCGTCGGAACGCGAGCGCACCACCAGACCGTCTTTTTCCAGGCGGTCGACCAGACGGGTGAGGTTGTAACGCTCGATGGCCAGCACATCGGCCAGTTCATGCATGCGGCGAGTGCCTTCAGCGCCGCTTTCCAGCCCCCACAACGCGTCGTACCAGGCATACGGCGGCAGTTGCGCCTCGGCCAACCGGCGCTCGATCTCACGGATGACCGTCCTGTGGGCCCTGACAAAACGGAACCATACATCAGGCTCTTTCGACGACATGCAACACCATCCGGGGATTTTCAAGAAGGTTGCAATAGTAGCTCATCCCAGGCTAAATTCCGGCATGTCGTTGCAATTGCAACTACATTGCACCGCGCCCACAAGGAGTCCGCCGCCTGGAATCCGCCTACCCTGGAGCCTTTTATGAACCCCAATAACGCAGCATCTCTGGACAACGATCCACAGGAAACCCGCGAGTGGCTGGACTCCATCGAATCGGTGCTGTCTGCCGAAGGCCGCCCGCGCGCCCATTACCTGATCGACCAGTTGCTGGATTTCGACGTAGCGCGCCACGGCGACTTTTATGGACGGGTGACCACCCCTTACGTCAATACCATTGCCGTCGATCGCGAGGCGCCCTACCCCGGCAATCTCGACATCGAACGCCGGACCAATGCGTTTATCCGCTGGAACGCCATGGCGATGGTATTGCGTGCCGGCAAACACTCAGGCGTAGGTGGGCATATCGCGACCTATGCGTCAGCCGCGGTGCTCTACGACGTAGGCTTCGACCATTTCTTCCGTGGCCGAACCGATACGTTCGACGGCGATCTGGTGTACATCCAGGGCCATTCCTCCCCAGGCATTTACGGTCGCGCTTATCTGGAAGGCCGCATCAACGAAGCCCAACTGGATAACTTCCGACGCGAGGCCGGTGGCGAAGGTCTGTCTTCCTACCCTCATCCACGGCTGATGCCGGACTTCTGGCAATTCCCAACGGTGTCCATGGGGCTCGGGCCGATCACTGCCGCTTACCAGGCGCGCTTTATGCGTTACCTGGAATTTCGCGAGCTCAAGCAACACCAGGATCGCAAGGTATGGGCGTTCCTCGGTGACGGCGAAATGGACCAGCCGGAATCACTGGCGGCCATCTCCCTGGCGGGGCGCGAAAAACTCGACAACCTGATCTTCGTCGTCAACTGCAACCTGCAACGCCTGGACGGCCCAGTGCGCGGCAACGCCAAGGTGATCCAGGAATTCGAAAGCTTGTACCGTGCCGCCGGCTGGAATGTGATCAAGGTGATCTGGGGCGGTGGCTGGGATGCGCTGCTGGAAAAGGACCACAGCGGCCTGCTGCGCCAACGCATGATGGAATGCGTAGACGGCGACTACCAAACTTACAAATCTCAGAATGGCGCCTACGTACGCGAACATTTCTTCGGCAAGTATCCGCAGCTGCTGGCACTGGTTGCAGACATGTCCGACGACGATATCTGGAAACTCTCACGGGGTGGGCATGACCCGGCCAAGGTCTACAACGCCTACGCCGCCGCGGTACGCCACAAGGGCCAGCCCACTGTGATCCTGGCCAAGACCGTAAAGGGCTTTGGCATGGGCGAGGCCGGCGAAGGCCAGAACATCAATCATCAATTGAAAAAGATGGGTGCCGAGGCGGTAAAAGCCTTCCGCGATCGCTTCGGGCTGGACGTGGCCGATGACCAGCTCGACGAGATCCCTTACCTAAAACCCGCCGCAGACAGTGCAGAAGCCCACTACTTCAGCGCCCGACGCCAGGCCCTGGGCGGGTACGTGCCGGCTCGGCACAGCAGCGTCGCGCCTCTGACGATCCCGCCCCTGTCCGCATTCGCCACTCAACTCAAGGACACCGGCGAGCGCGCCATTTCCACCACCATGGCGTTCGTGCGCATTCTCGGCACGCTGCTCAAGGACCCGCACCTGAGCAAGCTGATCGTACCCATCGTGCCGGATGAGTCGCGCACCTTCGGTATGGAAAGCCTGTTCCGGCAGATCGGCATCCACTCCGCCGTTGGCCAGCTATACACCCCACAGGACGCTGGGCAACTGAGCTACTACAAAGAGAGCAAGGATGGACAGATCATGCAGGAAGGCCTGAATGAATCCGGTGCCATTTCTTCATGGATCGCGGCGAGTACGTCCTACAGCAACCACGGCCTGATGACCGTGCCTTTTTATATTTTCTACTCGATGTTCGGCTTCCAACGCGTCGGCGACCTCGCCTGGGCGGCGGGTGATGCACGCGCCCGCGGCTTTCTGCTGGGCGCCACGGCCGGGCGCACCACCCTGACGGGTGAAGGGTTGCAGCATGACGATGGGCACAGCCATATCCTGGCGTCAGTGATTCCTTGCTGCGTAGCCTACGATCCGACTTTTGCCTACGAGCTGGCGGTGATTATTCGCGAAGGCATGCGACGCATGTATGTCGAGCAGGAAGACATTTACTACTACATCACTCTGCTCAACGAAAACTACCCGCACCCGGCAATGCGCGAAGGCGTCGAGACGGGCATTCTCAAGGGTATGTATCCGTTGAGTACCCACCACCAATCACGCGTGCAACTGATGGGCAGTGGTTCGATTCTACGTGAAGTGATCGCCGCAGCCGCGCTGCTTGAGCGGGACTTCGCCGTGCACAGCGATGTCTGGAGCGTCACCAGCCTGACTGAACTGCGCCGCGACGGGCACGCGATGGAACGCTGGAACCTGTTGCATCCGAGCGATGAACCGCGCCTGAGCTATGTGGAACAGTGTCTCGCCGACAAGACCGGACCGGTGGTGGTCGCAACCGACTACATGAAACTATTCGCCGACCAGATTCGCCCCTTCGTACACGGCCGCCGCTTTGTGGCGCTGGGCACCGATGGTTTCGGGCAGTCGGATACACGCGAAGCGTTGCGCGAGTTTTTTGAAGTGGATCGACATTTCATCGTGCTGGCGGCCCTGAAGGCCTTGGCAGATGACGGCGTGATCGGCCGTGACAAGGTCGTGGACGCCATCAGCCGCTACGGGATCAATGCCGACAAGGCAGATCCCGTAACGGTCTGAGCTACTGGGCTGGGGTCGGCAGAGGTGGAATCGCCTCTGTCGGCGCGGGCAGGTTCGGATTGGTCGGCGCAGGCGCGGGTTCTGTTACCGGTGTCGGTGCCGTCTCCGGGACGGGCTCTGCGCTTGGTGCGATGGGTGCGGCTTCGGGCGGCGGTGCGAGCGGCTGTGCAGCGGAAGGCGTGACAGGCGCTTCCTGAGGCGTGTCGACCTTCTCGGCTGCCGGCGCAGCTTTCTGCTCGGGCATGCCCAGCTCATCCTTGGGCTTCTCGGGAATATGCGCCGCCTGCTTCACTTCCTGGGGCAGGAACACATCCACCAAGGCAAAGTAACGCTCATAGAATTTGGGCGCCGAGACGGTCTCGCTCGCCACCTTGACCATCGAGTCATCGGTGGAGCCGATGGGCATCGACACCGAGCCCAATACCCCGACCCCGAGGCTGGCGGAGTTGTTGACCTTCTTCAGCGCATAGCGGTCCTGCAAGGCGTTGGCGAACATCGTCGAGTGATTGCTGCCTTTGCCATCGGCGGCACACACCACGTTGAAGCTGATCTGCAGGTGGGTCTCGCCGGTCTGTTGGAAACTCTTGTTGCCGGCCACCAACTTCGGGTCGCTGCTGGTGATGATATAGCCCTGGCTCAGCAGGGCACGACGCGCCGCTTCACAGGCCGCCACATCGCTCACCGGGTAATCGCGGGAAAAGGTGCCGGAATCGTCGAAATTCTCATGTTCATAAATAGCGGTCTTGGGCGACGAGCAACCCGCGGCGCCCGCCAGCACCAGCGCCAACCCTAGGTTTCGCAAGTGAAATGATGTCGACATCGAAAATCCTGAGAAAAACAGTCCGGGCGGTATTGTGCAACAGAACGGGGCCTGGGCGCGCGCATTCCTGTCGGTAAAACGTCACAAGCTGATGAGGCTGGCGCTGCGGAACATGACAAGTTTGTTTACAACTTATTCCCCAACTTCCTATTATCGCCCTGGGTGCGCTGCTGCATACGGCACAGCGCAGGTTAAAGGATAGCGTTGGTCGGGCCGCCAATGGAGATAGGTCGTGCCTGATAAACACCCTGCCATCCCCCGCCCTCAGCGTTTGGCCGAGGGCGCACTCTCTGCCCTCGGGCGCTTTTCGGACATTGAAGCCGTCAGCGGCATCGTCCTGTTATTGGCCGCCATCGTCGCCTTGATCTGGGCCAACAGCCCGGCGGCCGACACCTACGAGCACTTCTGGAATACCCCGCTCACCCTTGGCCTGGGCGACTACAGCGTCTCGCGCTCCCTGCACTTTCTGGTCAATGACGGCCTGATGACCATCTTCTTCCTGGTGGTAGGCGCGGAGATACGCCAGGAAATCAAGGACGGCGCCCTCGCCAACCTGAAGCTGGCCACGCTGCCACTGGGCGCTGCGCTGGGTGGCGTACTGATGCCGGCGATCATTTACACCGTGCTCAACCACGGCACCGCCGCCGCCAGTGGCTGGGCCGTACCCACCGCAACGGACATCGCCTTTGCCGTCGGCGTGCTGGCACTGTTGGGCAGGTCGATTCCCAGCGGCGTGCGTATCCTGCTGCTGGCCTTGGCGATTATCGATGACATCGTGGCGATCCTGATCATTGCTGTTTTCTTCACCGCCAGCCTTGATTACATGGGGCTGGTGATCGCCGTTGTCGGGCTGGCACTGGTGCTGGTTTTCCAGCGCATGGGCATCGGCAAGGCCGCTGTCTACCTGCTGCCGGGGGCAATCGTGTGGTTCGGCCTGCTCAAGACCGGCGTTCATCCAACGCTCGCTGGCGTGATCCTGGGGCTGATGACGCCGGTCAACTCCAAACCCAGCACCGAACGCCCGTTGGACACTATAGGCCGCACGTTCAACGAATTGATGGAGCGCTTCTCTCAGTCCCATGAAGGCCCAGGCCAAGTCACCCAGCCACTCAAGCAATTACGCGAAGCGCAGCGGGAAATATTACCGCCAGTGCAGCGGGTCCAATCGGCGTTGCACCCGTGGGTGGCATTCGGCGTAATGCCGCTGTTCGCCCTGGCCAACGCCGGTGTCAGCCTGAGCGGCTTCAACCTCGACGATCCCCTGCCCCACGGTGTGTTCATGGGCGTCGTCTTTGCCTTGGTGCTGGGCAAACCGTTGGGCGTGATGCTGGCCAGTGTCACGCTGGTCAAGCTCAACCTCTGTCAGCTGCCCGACGGCGTCACCTGGTCGGGTGTCGGCCTGGTGGGTCTGCTGGCGGGGATTGGCTTCACCATGTCGATCTTCATCTCGTCCCTGGCGTTCTCCGACCCGACCTTGCTGTCGGCGGCCAAGCTGAGCGTATTGACGGCTTCGACCCTGGCGGCGGTCGTCGGCCTGACCTGGGGCAAGCTCAAGTTTTCGGCCAGGAAAATCTAAGCAAGAGGCGCCGCCGCCTTTGACGCGCGCAAAAAAAGACCCCGGCCTCTTCAGGACGGGGTCTTTTTATTCAGGCCGACATCAGAACTTCTTGATGTCTGCCTGGGTTTCCAGCTGCTTGCGGTAGGCTGCAAAGTCTTGCTGGCCAATACGCGAAGCAAGGGCGCGACGGTATTGCGCCTTTTCTTCGTCCGTAGGCGCAGCCGCTTCATTGACGCCGTTCAAGCGCACGATCACCAGGCTGCCATCGCGCAGAGCGACGGTGGTGAAGGTCGGCTTGTCCTTCGCCGCAGGCTTGGGCATGCGGAACAGTGCTTGCAGCACGGCAGGATCGATCCCTTCCTGGCCACGGGTAGCGGCTTCGGTGACCTTCCAGGCCTGGCCATCAATCGGCTGGTTCAGCGCGGTCTTGCCATCACGCAGGCTGGCGATCAACTCGTCGGCATGGGTTTTGGCGGCGGCGCTGGCACGCTCCTTGGTCATCTGTGCGCGAATCGGCGCAGCAACCTGTTCCAGCGGCAGCTGGGCAGGTTTGCGGTGCTCTTTGGCACGCAGCACGATGATGGTTTCCGGGTCCAGCTCGATGGCGGTGCTGTTGGCACCTTCATCCAGCACTTCCGGGCTGAACGCGGCGGTGACCACGGCACGGTTGGCCGCGACGCCTTCGCCACCTTCACGGCCGAACGGCGCGGAAGTGTGCACGGTCAGCTTCAGATCGGACGCCGGCTGGGCCAGGTCGGAGGCTTCGAATGCCGCATCTTCCAATTGCTTGGTCGCTTCGACAAAGCGCTGTTCAACCTGCTGGGTCTTGAGTTCGCGGGTCAGCTTGTCTTTCAGGCTGGCGAACGATGGCACTTGTGGTGCCTCAACGCCCAGCAGCTTGATCAAGTGCCAACCGAACGTGGTGCGCACCGGCACCGACACCTGATCCTGCTTCAAGCCGTACAGAGCCGTCTCGAAGTCCGGATCGTAGACGCCAGGACCGGCAAAGCCCAGATCGCCACCGTTATTGGCCGAACCTGGATCCTGAGAGAACTCCTTGGCCAGCGCTTCAAACTTTTCGCCCTTGGCCAGGCGCGCCTGGATGTCTTCGATCTTGGCCTTGGCTTGCGCCTCGGTGACCTTGTCGTTGACCTCGATCAGAATGTGCGCGGCGCGACGCTGCTCAGCGAGGTTGGCGGTTTCTTTCTCGTAGGCAGCCTGCAGCTCATCGTCCTTGACGGTGACTTGGTCGAAGAACGACGACTTCTTCAGCTCCAGGTAGTCGATGACGACCTGGTCAGGGGTCATGAACTCCTTGGCATGCTGGTCGTAGTAGGCCTTGACTTCGTCATCGGTGAGTTTTACCGCTGCCGGGTCAGCCTTGATGTTGACGGTGGCGAAATCGCGGGTCTGTTTTTCCAGACGGGCGAATGCGAGCACCTCGGCGTCGGTCACGAAACCACTGCCGGCGATGCCTGCGCGGACCTGGCCGATCAGCATTTCCTGGGTCAGCATCTGACGGAATTGCAGGCGGCTATAGCCCAGTTGGCGGATCACCTGGTCAAAGCGTTCAGTGTTGAACTTGCCGTCCACCTGGAATTCCGGCGTCTGCAGGATCACCTGGTCCAGTGCCGCTTCCGAGAAGCCGAACTTGGAGTCAGCAGCGCCTTGCAGCAGCAGCTTGCGATCGATCAGGCCCTTGAGGGCCGCGTCGCGCAGCAGTTTTTCGTCCAGCAGCGAAGCATCGAAATCCTTGCCCAGTTGTTGCATCAGCTGGCGCCGTTGCATATCAACGGCCTGGCTCAACTCGGTCTGGGTGATTTCCTCACCGTTGACCTTGGCCACGTCCTGCTTGTTATTACCCGAAGCCTGGAAAATAGCCTCGATACCGGTGAACGCCATCAATGCGACGATGATCCCGATAATGGTCTTGGCAATCCAGCCTTGTGAATTGTCCCTGATATTTTGCAGCATGCGTCCCCCAGAAACGGTTGAACATCAAAAATAGGCAACCGTGGAGCGTGGGTAGAATCCGGATAGAAGAAAGGCGCATCCGAGGATGCGCCTTCTCGTAACTGGCGGAGCGGACGGGGGTTTGAACTCTGACCCCCGGCGTGGCGACCCCATGGATACGTGGGTCGGCTACCGCTCCGCTGCCAGGCCAGACCTGCGTCTGACCCGGGTAAGCAAAGGCTAGATCGAAGCTTAGTTAACGGCTTCTTTCAGGGCTTTACCGGCTTTGAAACCTGGTTTCTTGGCAGCAGCGATTTGCAGTGCTTTGCCGGTCTGTGGGTTACGGCCAGTGCGAGCTGGGCGGTCAGTCACAGAGAAAGTACCGAAGCCTACCAGTACCACGGAGTCGCCGGCCTTCAGAGCGCCAGTGACGGATTCGATTACTGCGTCCAGCGCACGGCCGGCAGCAGCTTTCGGGATATCAGCGGATGCAGCGATAGCATCAATCAGTTCCGACTTGTTCACTCTAAGTCCCCTTATATATCTATGAGTATGATTCTAAGTTTTTTTGGTAAAAAGCAAAAACCAGTGCTGAATGGCCTACAGACACTTAAGAGCCGCTTTATAACAAGGGCTCTAAAAAGCTGTCAAGGAAGCCCCCCAGGCTTCAACACATTAATGCGTGCTAATTCTTTCCTTGGAATCCGACTCGCGTTTCTCGTCCTTCGCGACTATCTCCGGAGCCACATCCGGCAAGGGCTCCGGCGCGTATTGCAGCGCAATTTGCAGGACTTCGTCAATCCATTTAACCGGTTTAATCTGAAGATCCTGCTTGATATTGTCAGGAATTTCCTTCAAGTCGCGGACATTCTCTTCAGGAATGATCACGGTCTTGATTCCACCCCGGTGTGCCGCGAGCAATTTCTCTTTCAAACCGCCGATGGCCAATACCTGACCGCGCAGGGTAATTTCCCCGGTCATCGCTACATCGGCACGCACCGGAATGCCAGTCAATGCCGACACCAGAGCCGTGCACATGCCTACACCCGCGCTCGGGCCGTCCTTCGGGGTCGCCCCTTCCGGCATGTGGATGTGGGTATCGTGCTTCTCGTGGAAGTCCAGGGGAATCCCCAGGCTCTTGGCGCGGCTGCGCACCACGGTCTGCGCGGCGGTGATCGATTCGACCATCACATCACCGAGGGAGCCGGTCTTGATCAACTGGCCCTTGCCCGGGATCACGGCCGCTTCGATGGTCAGCAACTCGCCGCCCACCTGGGTCCACGCCAGGCCAGTCACCTGCCCTACCTGGTCCTGCTGCTCGGCCAGGCCGTAGCGGAATTTACGCACGCCCAGGAAATGCTCCAGAGAGTCGGCAGTCACCTTCACCGAGAAGCGTTTTTCCAGCGCATGCTCTTTGACCGCCTTGCGGCAGATCTTCGCGATCTGACGCTCAAGCCCACGTACACCGGCCTCGCGGGTGTAATAACGCACGATGTCACGGATCGCTTCGACTTCAAATTCGATCTCGCCTTTCTTCAGGCCGTTGGCCGAAGTCTGCTTGGGCGCGAGGTATTTGACGGCAATGTTGATCTTCTCGTCTTCGGTGTAACCCGGCAGACGAATCACCTCCATCCGGTCCAGCAACGCTGGCGGGATGTTCATGGAGTTGGAGGTGCACAGGAACATGACGTCGGAAAGGTCGTAATCGACTTCCAGATAATGGTCGTTGAAGTTGTGGTTCTGCTCGGGATCGAGCACCTCGAGCAGCGCCGACGCCGGGTCGCCACGCATGTCGCTGCCCATCTTGTCGATTTCATCGAGCAGGAACAGCGGGTTGCGCACGCCCACTTTCGTCATCTTTTGAATCAATCTTCCTGGCATCGAACCGATGTAGGTCCGGCGATGGCCGCGGATTTCAGCTTCGTCACGCACGCCGCCAAGGGCCATGCGCACGAACTTGCGGTTGGTGGCACTGGCAATCGACTCCGCCAGGGAGGTTTTACCCACACCAGGAGGACCGACCAGGCACAACACCGGACCGCGAATTTTCTTCACGCGCTTTTGCACGGCGAGGTATTCGAGGATACGTTCCTTGACCTCTTCGAGGCCGTAGTGGTCGGCATCGAGGATTTCTTCAGCGCGGGTCAGGTCCAGGCGCACCTTGGTCTGGGCCTTCCACGGCACTTGCACCAGCCAGTCGATGTAGGAGCGAACCACGGTGGCTTCGGCCGACATCGGCGACATTTGCTTGAGCTTGTTCAGCTCGGCTGTTGCCTTGGTCAGGGCGTCTTTTGGCAGGCCGGCGGCATCGATACGCTTTTTCAGCTCTTCGATTTCGTTGTGGCCTTCCTCGCCATCGCCGAGTTCTTTCTGAATGGCCTTCATCTGCTCATTCAAGTAGTACTCGCGCTGGCTGCGCTCCATTTGTTTCTTCACGCGACCACGAATGCGCTTCTCGACCTGCAGCAGGTCGATTTCGCCATCCAGCAGTGCCAGCACATGCTCGACACGCGCCGACAAGTCGATGATCTCGAGGATGTCCTGCTTCTGCTCGATTTTCAGCGCCATGTGCGCCGCCATGGTGTCGACCAGACGGCTCGGCTCATCGATGCTGTTGAGGGACGACAGCACCTCAGCCGGGACTTTCTTGCCCAGCTGCACATACTGCTCGAACTGCGAAAGCAGGCTGCGCACGAACACTTCGGATTCACGCTCAGGGGCTTCGACTTCGTCGATCAGCGCCACTTCGGCGCGCAGGTGGCCGTCCACCTCCATGAAACGCTCTACTGCACCGCGCTGCTCGCCTTCCACCAGGACCTTGACGGTGCCGTCGGGCAGCTTGAGCAATTGCAGGACAGTGGCGACGGTGCCGACGCGATACAGGGCGTCTTCGCCTGGATCATCATCAGCAGGATTCTTCTGGGCCAACAGCAGGATCTGCTTGTCGCCCGTCATCGCGGCCTCGAGGGCTTCGATAGACTTCTCGCGCCCCACGAACAGCGGGATAACCATGTGCGGATAGACGACGACATCACGCAACGGCAGGAGAGGCAATTCGCTGGTTGTCTTCATGATTTCGCCTCTATGACAGTTGAAAAATAAGCTTGAAACCAAGATGGGGGTTGCATGCAAAAAAAACAAGCTCAATGCCAGCACTTAAACGCATGAATAAACGCGATTTAATCTGTCATCCCGTAAAAACGCCCCCAAAAAACAAGGGGCCCCGAAAGGCCCCTTGCTTGTACCGCCACTGCAAAGACGCTTAGGCGTCAGGTGCAGCCTTGGCCGTCGGCTCACTGTTTTCGTAGATATACAGTGGCTTGGACTTGCCTTCGATAACGCTTTCGTCGATCACCACTTTACTCACCTCGGACTGCGAGGGGATTTCGTACATGGTGTCGAGCAATACGCCTTCGAGGATCGAGCGCAGACCACGTGCACCGGTCTTGCGCTCCAGTGCCCGCTTGGCCACTGACTTGAGCGCGTCGGTACGGAACTCGAGGTCCACACCTTCCATCTCGAACAGCTTGGCGTACTGCTTGGTCAGGGCGTTTTTCGGCTCGGTGAGGATCTGAATCAGAGCCGCCTCATCCAGCTCGTCCAGCGTGGCCAGGACCGGCAGACGACCCACGAATTCCGGGATCAGGCCGAACTTGACCAAATCGTCAGGCTCAACTTCACGCAGGGACTCGCCAACCTTCTTGCCTTCTTCCTTGCTACGCACTTCCGCGCCGAAACCGATGCCGCCGCGGGTGGAACGCTGCTGAATAACCTTTTCCAGGCCGGAGAACGCACCGCCACAGATAAACAGGATGTTACGCGTATCGACCTGCAGGAATTCCTGCTGCGGGTGCTTACGGCCGCCTTGCGGTGGTACCGAAGCGACCGTGCCTTCGATCAGCTTCAACAGAGCCTGCTGTACGCCTTCACCGGATACGTCCCGAGTGATCGACGGGTTGTCCGACTTGCGCGAAATCTTGTCGATTTCGTCGATGTAGACAATACCCATCTGGGCCTTCTCTACGTCGTAGTCGCACTTCTGCAGCAGTTTCTGAATGATGTTCTCGACGTCTTCGCCCACATAGCCAGCCTCGGTGAGGGTGGTAGCGTCGGCGATGGTGAACGGAACGTTCAGCAGGCGAGCGAGGGTTTCCGCAAGCAGGGTTTTACCCGAGCCTGTAGGACCGATCAGCAGGATATTACTCTTGCCGAGTTCGACTTCGTCGCCTTTCTTGTCACGCTGGTTCAAGCGCTTGTAGTGGTTGTACACCGCTACGGCCAGAACCTTCTTTGCACGCTCCTGACCAATCACATACTGATCAAGGATGCCGCTGATTTCTTTCGGCGATGGGAGTTTGTGCGCACTGCTCTCGGCCTGGGCTTCCTGCACCTCCTCGCGGATGATGTCATTGCACAGGTCGACGCATTCGTCGCAGATAAACACCGAGGGGCCGGCAATCAATTTGCGTACTTCATGCTGGCTTTTGCCACAGAAGGAGCAATAGAGCAGCTTGCCGTTGTCCTCGCCGTTGCGGGTGTCAGTCATTCGTTCGATCCAAATCCGATAGGCTTGCAACACAAGATGAAGGCTTATGCGGGCTTTTTCAAGCCCGCCAGTGGTCGGACATGCCGACCAGCCCTATTTTGAGCGGCTTATATTAAGCGGGGCGCTTTTCGATCACTGCGTCGATCAACCCGTATTCACGGGCGGCTTCAGCGCTCATGAAGTTGTCACGGTTGGTATCACGCTCGATTTCTTCAAGTGTGTGCCCGCTGTGCTTGGCCATCAGCGTGTTGAGACGCTCACGAATGAAGAGGATTTCCTTGGCATGGATTTCGATGTCCGATGCCTGGCCCTGGAAACCGCCCAGTGGCTGGTGAATCATCACGCGTGAGTTCGGCAGGCAGTAACGCTTGCCCTCGGCGCCGGCGGTCAGCAGGAACGCACCCATGCTGCAGGCCTGGCCAATGCAGGTCGTCGACACGTTTGGCTTGATGAACTGCATGGTGTCGTAGATCGACATGCCCGCAGTCACCGAACCACCCGGCGAGTTGATGTAGAGATGGATGTCCTTGTCCGGGTTTTCCGCTTCAAGGAACAGCAGCTGCGCACAGATCAGGTTAGCCATGTAGTCCTCTACCGGGCCAACCAGAAAGATCACTCGCTCCTTGAGCAGGCGCGAGTAGATGTCATAGGCGCGTTCGCCACGAGCGGACTGCTCGACAACCATCGGGACCAGGCCGCCTGCGGCCTGGATATCAGAGTTCTGCTGAATATAGGAATTACGGAACATGCTCTGCAGTTACTCCCAAATAGTCATGTCTTGAAAACGCATAAGCCAGCGCGAGGCTGGCTTATGGTTGAATTTCCAACGAGTTGGACAATCAGTCGGCTTGTGCTGCTTCCGCCGGTTTGACTGCTTCTTCGTAAGAGACCGCTTTATCGGTCACCTTAGCCTTCTGCAGAACAGTATCCACAACTTGTTCTTCCAGCACAACCGAACGTACTTCGTTCAGTTGTTGGTCGTTCTTGTAGTACCAAGCCACGACCTGCTCAGGCTCCTGGTAGGCCGAGGCCATTTCCTGGATCATTTCGCGAACGCGGTCTTCGTCTGGCTTGAGGTCGAACTGCTTGACCACTTCAGCCACGATCAGGCCCAGCACAACGCGGCGCTTGGCTTGCTCTTCGAACAGCTCGGCCGGCAGTTGGTCAGGCTTGATGTTGCCACCAAACTGCTGAACAGCTTGAACGCGCAGACGATCCACTTCGTTGGACAGCAGAGCCTTGGGCACTTCGATCGGGTTGGCAGCCAGCAGACCGTCCATGACCTGGTTCTTGACCTTGGACTTGATGGCCTGACGCAGCTCACGCTCCATGTTCTTGCGAACTTCGGCGCGGAAACCTTCGATGCCGGTTTCCTTGATGCCGAATTGAGCGAAGAACTCTTCGTTCAGCTCCGGCAGCTTAGGCTCGGATACGCTGTTGACGGTCACGGTGAACTCGGCGGCTTTGCCGGCCAGGTCCAGGTTCTGGTAGTCAGCAGGGAATTCCAGGTTCAGCACGCGCTCTTCGCCGGCCTTGGAGCCAACCAGGCCGTCTTCGAAGCCAGGGATCATGCGGTTGGAACCCAGCACCAACTGGGTGCCCTTGGCGGAGCCGCCAGCGAATACTTCGCCGTCGACCTTGCCTACGAAATCGATGTTCAGCTGGTCTTCGTTCTGGGCGGCACGGTCGACCACTTCGAAACGGGTGTTCTGCTTGCGCAGGATTTCCAGCATGTTGTCCAGGTCCGAATCAGCCACTTCGGCGCTCAGGCGCTCGATAGCGATGGCGTCGAAACCCGCCACTTCGAATTCCGGGAACACTTCGAATACGGCTACGTATTCCAGGTCCTTGCCAGCTTCCAGGGACTTGGGTTCGATCGAAGGCGAGCCAGCCGGGTTCAGCTTCTGCTCGACAACGGCTTCGTAGAAGGAAGCCTGGATCACGTCACCTACAGCTTCCTGGCGCGCATCGGCACCAAAACGACGCTTGATTTCGCTCATTGGCACTTTGCCTGGACGGAAACCAGCGATCTTGGCCTTTTGGGCAGTCTGCTGCAGACGCTTGTTGACCGCAGTCTCGATACGCTCTGCCGGCACGGTGATGCTCAGGCGGCGCTCGAGAGCAGTAGTATTTTCAACAGAAACTTGCATGGATATTCCTCGTTGCACAGACGTTAGCCGGCCATTTCCGACCCCAATCAAGGGCATGCATTCTAGTGGGTCGAACTCAAGAAGTCACCCTACTGAAAATACACCCGGAAACAGCCGGCAATTTATCGGTACGAAGGCACTGAAGTACCTCGCCCCGGTGACAAATACAGCCAGTTGCGCCAGGGCTCTGCGCCGCCTCTCTATATATAGAAGAAACAGCCAATCATCTCCCTGACGGCCCGCCCCGCGAACGTGGCGAGCAGGCAACGCGGCATCATCGAGATACATAAATACGATGAAACGCCCTGCCGATGCAGCCCAGTACCTGCGACCACCGAAATTCAAACCGCCAAAACCAAAAAAGGCGCCAGACTGTTAAATCTGGCGCCTTTCGAATATGGGGTGGACGAAGGGGATCGAACCCTCGACAACGGGAGTCACAATCCCGTGCTCTACCAACTGAGCTACGCCCACCATATTGCGTTAACAAAGAAACCAAACTACTTCTTTGTTGAACCTTGTCCCGCCTGACAGCCGAACAACGTTTTATTTGGTGCGGATGAAGAGACTCGAACTCTTACGCCTCGCGGCGCTGGAACCTAAATCCAGTGTGTCTACCAATTCCACCACATCCGCGCTTGAAGCTCTTAAAGCAAAGGCGCCAGACGATTAATCTGGCGCCTTTTCAAAATATGGGGTGGACGAAGGGGATCGAACCCTCGACAACGGGAGTCACAATCCCGTGCTCTACCAACTGAGCTACGCCCACCATCTAGCGCTACTTGTGCCAAAGCTGCCTAATGGCGCACCCGGCAGGACTCGAACCTGCGACCATCCGCTTAGAAGGCGGATGCTCTATCCAGCTGAGCTACGGGCGCCTGATTAATCTGTACTCTTGGAGGATTACAAACTAAGTGTTTCCAGCCTTGCAGCACAACAATTCTGCTCGACCTTCTAACCAGTGCTAGGCTGTGCCCGACAAGTGCGACGAATAGTATAGAGGGTCCTGAAACCCGTCAAATCTTTTTTGAAAAAAACTGATTTTATTTAAGGGGTTAGGGCAATTTGCAGACCAAGCGCCTTTGCCCTCGCGCCTTGGCATGCGAGAATGCGCGCACTTTTCTTCCCCCTCTCGATGGTTAATCACGCGTAATGACTGCACAACTTATCGACGGCAAATCAATCGCCGCCAGCCTGCGCCAGCAGATCGCCAAACGCGTCACCGAGCGTCGCCAGCAAGGCCTGCGCACGCCCGGCCTCGCGGTGATCCTGGTCGGCAGCGATCCTGCCTCTCAGGTTTATGTCTCGCACAAGCGTAAAGACTGCGAAGAGGTCGGCTTCATCTCCAAAGCCTATGACTTGCCTTCGCAAACCACTCAACAGGCCCTGACCGACCTGATTGACAGCCTCAACGATGACCCGAACATGGACGGGATCCTGCTCCAGTTGCCGCTGCCCGAACACCTGGATGCCTCCAAGCTGCTGGAGCGCATCCGCCCGGACAAGGACGTCGACGGTTTCCATCCTTATAACGTCGGCCGCCTGGCCCAGCGCATCCCGCTGCTGCGCCCCTGCACCCCCAAAGGCATCATGACCCTGCTGGAAAGCACCGGGGTTGATCTGTATGGCCTCGACGCAGTAGTAGTCGGCGCATCGAACATCGTCGGTCGCCCGATGGCCATGGAACTGCTGCTGGCCGGCTGCACCGTCACCGTCACCCACCGTTTCACCAAGGACCTCGCTGGCCACGTTGGCCGCGCTGACCTGGTGGTGGTCGCCGCCGGCAAGCCGGGCCTGGTCAAGGGTGAGTGGATCAAGGAAGGCGCCATCGTCATCGACGTGGGCATCAACCGCCAGGATGACGGCAAGCTGGTGGGCGACGTGGTCTACGACACCGCCCTGCCCCGCGCCGGCTGGATCACGCCGGTACCAGGCGGTGTCGGCCCGATGACCCGAGCATGCCTCCTGGAAAATACCCTGTACGCAGCGGAAACCCTGCACAGCTAATAACCAGGCGTACTGAAAAAGCCCTGCCTTATCGCAGGGCTTTTTATTGCCCGAAGAAAATCTGTTTTTTCATAGTTTTTAAGCACTTTCGTCTGGTTCTGGAAGAACATTCGACAGTTTCTGATCCATACTCCTAAAATGTAACGTCATTTGTCACCAAACCCGTTCCCCAACGGTATTTCCTTACTTTTTAGCGAGTTCATCCGCGTGAAAATTCGTCTTTCCATCGTCAGCCTGTTTTTTGCTCTCACAGGCACCTTCGCCCACGCCGCCGAAACCACCCTGGCCCCGCGTGACGCCTCCAAACTGCATATCGCCTCCGGCAGCGCCATGCTGGTGGACCTGCAGACCAACAAGGTCATCTATTCCAGCAACCCCGACGTGGTCGTGCCCATCGCTTCCGTCAGCAAGCTGATGACCGGCCTGATCGTGCTGGAAGCCAAGCAGAACATGGATGAATACATCGACATCAACATCACCGACACGCCGGAGATGAAAGGCGTGTTCTCCCGCGTGAAGATCGGCAGCCAGATGCCGCGCAAGGAAATGCTGCTGATCGCGCTGATGTCCTCGGAAAACCGCGCCGCCGCGAGCCTGGCCCACCATTACCCCGGCGGCTACTCGGCGTTCATTGCCGCGATGAACGCCAAGGCCAAGGCGCTGGGCATGACCAGCACCCATTATGTGGAGCCGACAGGCCTGTCGATCCATAACGTGTCCACGGCCCGCGACCTGAGCAAGCTGCTGGCCTACGCGCGCAAATTCCCGATGTTGAGCCAACTGAGCACCACCAAGGAAAAGACCGTGGCGTTCCGCAAGCCCAACTACACCCTGGGTTTTTCCAACACCGACCACCTGATCAACCGTGCCAACTGGGACATCAAGCTGACCAAGACCGGCTTTACCAACCAGGCCGGACATTGCCTGGTGCTGGTGACCAGCATGGGCAACCGCCCGGTGTCGCTGGTAATCCTGGATGCGTTCGGCAAATTCACCCATTTCGCCGATGCCAGCCGTATTCGCAACTGGGTCGAGACTGGCGCGAGCGGCTCGGTGCCGGATGTGGCGTTGCGCTACAAGGCTGACAAGAATCTGAAGAGCCGTGCGGGTGTGACAGAAGTGCGTCGCTGACTCACTCACAACGCAAATCAAATGTGGGAGGGGGCTTGCCCCCGATAGCAGTGTGTCATTCACAACATCAGTGATTGATCCACCGCCATCGGGGGCAAGCCCCCTCCCACATTTTTTATTTGTGTTCAGCCAGCACCTTGAGTGCCTGAGCCGCCGACTGCTCTTGGCCCGACTGGGCGGTAGCATTTGCCGCCTCCCGCCAACGCTGTGCATCCACATTTGCCGGCAACTGGCTCGGGCGCTGGGTGAGAATCGCCCAGTTACCCGCGCTCTTCCACGCTGACTCGAAATCGCTGAAGCTCATCATCAAGCGCCGTTCCCTGCCGGAACGCAGCAGCACCGTGCTCTTCTGTTGGTTGAACCCCACCACCACGACATAGTGTGGTCCGGACCAGAAGCTTGAGTTGATGCGCGCCATCACCGGGTAGCCCGCGGCCACTTGCGCCAGCACCGCGGTCAGCTTGGCGTCCAGTGGGTACACCATCAGCCCGTACTCACGCGCCAACTTTTGCATGTTGCGCTCAAGGTCGGCCTCGGCGCCCGGCAAGTGCAGCGGCTTATCGAGTAACCCCGGTGTCATGACAATGCCTTGTTGCGACAGCATGCTGGCCAGAGCCGTAGGACCGCTCTGATAAGCCTCGCTGCGAAAGGTCGGTACGCCGTTGAGTTCAACCCGCTCCGGCAGGCCGGGGAGTTTCGAAGGCTGGCTGGAACAGGCCACCATCCCCAGGGCGCAGGCCAGAAGGATGGATGCTTTAAGGTTTGACCGTAAGCGCAATTTTGTACTCTCTTGATCAACTGCCGGTGAGGGCACCGATCATAGGATGCTCTTGGGCAGGGGTATAGCCTCAAATGCCGGTAAACCCCTTGCGATAGAGCAAACAAGTTGGACGGACACGACCATTGGTCAATAGCAGGCAACCGCCAGGTAGCTAGACTGTCCATTGGGAAGACTGTGTGTACCCCGGACGGGGTGAAGGGAGGCCTGAATGAGCCTTGCAACGACGATTTTTCTGTTGATCTGCGGCTGGCTGGCGGTGGCCGCTGCCATGCTGTGGGGGGTGATGCGCGTGTCTCGTCGCCATCACCAGCCCCACGTCAAACCCGCTGCGCCCGCCAAGCCGCGCAAGGCGACGGCGCATCACGCCTAGCCGGGCATGCAGGTGAAATCCTGGGTGGCGGCGACTTCCTTGCCGTGCCCGTCCTTGAGCGCCGCGCGCACGGTAGTGCCCAGGCTCGACTCCTCCAGGGTGTAATGCTCACCCGCCTTGAAATCCTTGTACTCGACCCTGCCCTGGCAATCCTGCTGGTTGTTGTCGCCAGCCTCTTCCTCAAATAGCGTCACGTCCAGGCGGTGTGCCCCGGGGCTTACTTCAAAGTAGCGCCCGTCGTCCACGCGCTGGCCGTCGACGCGCTCGGCCATCAGGTCGTTCGGTGCTTCTTCTGTCAAGCCGATCCAGGCTTCGCTCGGGTCGGCCTTCGGAATCGGGCCAGCACACGCCGACAACATAAAGACAGCCGCAAGGGTGGGGATCAACAACAGGGTTTTCGGTGACATGGCAGGGCTCCAAAGCACATCAGTAAAAAAGACGTATCCGATGGCTGGCAAGCTTGAAGAGCTGCCGTTTGTAGAACAAATGAATACAAATGAAACGATCTTCAGCCATTACCTAAATGTTCCTTCACCTGGCTGAAAGGTGCGTGTTAGGTGGGTCGGGCAAGACTGCCGGGGTTTGCAATCCTGCTCTTTTGGAGATCCACGCATGCTCGGGCTGGTAAAGACCGCACTGCACAAGCCGTACACGTTCATCGTGCTGGCCATATTCATCTGCATCATCGGGCCCATGGCGGCCCTGCGTACGCCCACGGATGTTTTCCCCGATATCGGTATCCCCGTGGTCGCGGTGGTGTGGCAGTACAACGGCCTGTCGCCAGACGCCATGGCCGGGCGGGTGATCTACACCTACGAACGCTCCCTGAGCACCACGGTCAACGACATCGAACACATCGAATCGCAATCGCTGCCGGGCATGGGCATCGTCAAGATCTTCTTCCAGCCCGGCGTGGATATCCGTACCGCCAACGCCCAGGTCACGGCGGTGTCCCAGACCGTGCTCAAGCAGATGCCACCTGGCATCACACCGCCGCTGATCCTCAACTACAGCGCGTCCACCGTGCCGATCCTGCAAATGGCGTTCTCCAGCCCGAGCCTGTCGGAAGCCCGGATTCGCGACCTGGTGCAGAACAACATCCGCCTGCCGCTGAGCGCCCTGCCCGGCCTGGCGATGCCCACGCCAATGGGCGGCAAGCAGCGCCAGATCACCCTCGACCTCGACCCCCAGGCCCTGGCCGCCAAAGGCTTGTCGGCCCAGGACGTCGGCAATGCGCTGGCGCTGCAGAACCAGATCATCCCGGTGGGCACCGCCAAGCTCGGCCCCAACGAATACACGATCCTGCTGAACAACAGCCCCAAGGCCATCGACGAGCTCAATGACTTGCCGATCAAGAGCGTCGACGGCGCGATCATCACCATCGGCCAGGTCGCCCACGTGCGGGACGGCTCGCCGCCGCAGACCAATATCGTGCGCGTCGACGGCCACCGCGCCGTACTGATGCCGGCGTTGAAGAACGGCAGTATCTCGACCCTGTCGATCATCGATGGCATCCGCAACATGCTGCCGCGCATCAACGAAACCCTGCCGCCGTCGCTGAAGACATCGCTGTTGGGCGACGCCTCGGTGTTCGTCAAGCAATCGGTGGGCAGCGTGGCCCAGGAAGGCATCATCGCCGCCCTGCTGACCAGTGCGATGATCCTGCTGTTTCTCGGCAGCTGGCGCTCGACGCTGATCATTGCCGCATCGATTCCCCTGGCAGTGCTGTCGGCCATCGCGCTGCTGGCGGTCAGCGGGCAAACCCTCAATGTGATGACCCTGGGCGGCCTGGCCCTGGCGGTGGGCATCCTGGTGGACGACGCCACGGTGACCATCGAAAACATCAACTGGCACCTGGAACAAGGCAAGGCGGTGAAGACGGCGATCCTCGACGGCGCCGCACAAATCGTCGGCCCGGCGTTCGTCTCGCTGCTGTGCATCTGCATCGTGTTCGTGCCGATGTTTCTGCTGCAAGGCATCGCCGGTTATCTGTTCCGGCCGATGGCGCTGGCGGTGATCTTTGCCATGGCCAGTTCGTTCATCCTCTCGCGCACCCTGGTGCCGACACTGGCGATGTTCCTGCTCAAGCCCCACACACCCGAGCAAGGCCCGGGGCATCATCCGGAAGATCAATTCATCAACCACCACGAGGGCGAACAGCACACCAAGCCGCGCAACGCCGTGCTGCAATCGGTGCTGAACTTCCAGCAGGGATTCGAGCGGCACTTCTCGAATATCCGCGACACCTACCATGGCTTGCTGACGCTCGCACTGGGCGCGCGCAAGCGCTTTATCATCGGCTTTCTCGCCTGCGTGCTGGCCTCGTTCGTGTTGCTGCCGAGCCTGGGTCAGGATTTCTTCCCGGCGACCGATGCCGGTGCGCTGGCGCTGCATGTGCGCCTGCCACTGGGGACGCGTATCGAGGAAAGCGCCGCCGCGTTCGACCGTATCGAGACGCGCATTCGCGAGGTGATTCCGGCGCAGGAGCTGGACACCATTGTCGACAACATCGGCATTCCCCTCAGCGGTATCGACATGGCCTACAGCAGCAGCGGCACCATCGGCCCACAGGACGGTGACATCCAGGTCACCCTGAAAAAGGACCACGCGCCCACCGCCGACTACGTCAAAAAACTGCGTGAAGCTCTGCCGCAAAGTTTCCCCGGCAGTCACTTTGCGTTCCTGCCGGCAGACATCAGCAGCCAGATCCTCAACTTCGGCGCGCCGGCACCGCTGGACGTGAAAATCTCCGGGCGCAACGACGCAGAAAACCGCGCCTATGCCGTGGAGCTCGAACGCCGTTTACAACACGTACCCGGTATCGCCGACCTGCGCATCCAGCAGTCCACTGGCTACCCGTCGCTGCAGGTGAATGTGGACCGCCTGCGCGCCAATGGCCTGGGCATCACCGAGAAAGACGTGACCAACAGCATGGTCGCCTCCCTCGCCGGCAGCTCCCAGGTGGCCCCGACGTTCTGGCTGAACCCGGCCAATGGCGTGTCCTACTCGATTGTGGCTGCAACGCCGCAATACCGCCTCGACAGCCTGCCCTCGCTGGAGGCCCTGCCGGTGACCGGTGCCGATGGCCAGTCACAAATCCTTGGCGGGGTGGCGAGCATCTCGCGGGTACAAAGCCCGGCGGTGGTGACGCACTACAACATCGAACCCACCCTGGACCTGTACGCCAACGTGCAAGGCCGCGATCTTGGCGGCGTGGCCCGGGATGTGCAGAAAGTGCTGGATGACACCGCGTCCATGCGCCCCAAAGGCGCGACGATCAGCTTGCACGGGCAGATCGATGCACTGCATGAGGCGTTCAGCGGGTTGAGCTTCGGCCTGCTCGGCGCCGTGGTGCTGATCTACCTGCTGATCGTGGTCAACTTCCAGTCCTGGGCCGACCCCTTTGTGATCATCACCGCGCTGCCGGCGGCACTGGCGGGGATCGTGTGGATGCTGTTCCTCAGCGGCACCTCATTATCGGTGCCGGCCCTCACCGGCGCGATTCTGTGCATGGGCGTGGCCACCGCCAACTCGATCCTGGTGGTGAGCTTCTGCCGTGAGCGCCTGGCCGAGCATGGCGATGCGTTGAAAGCCGCGATGGAGGCCGGTTACACACGCTTTCGCCCGGTGTGCATGACCGCCCTGGCGATGATCATCGGCATGCTGCCCCTGGCGCTTTCCGAGGAGCAGAACGCACCACTGGGCCGCGCGGTGATCGGCGGCCTGATCTTCGCCACCATCGCCACTTTGTTGTTTGTTCCCGTGGTCTTCAGCCTGGTCCACGGTCGTCACCCTACTCGCGCAACTGCTGGAGAAATGCCCCATGTCGTCTGATCAAAAACCCTCGCGCAAGCGTCTGATGCTCCTGGGTGTCGGCGGCCTGACCCTGGCCGCCCTGTTGGTCGCCAACGGCTTGCACGCCCGCACGCTGCATGAACAATCGGTCGCCGCCTGGACGCAAACCGCAGCCATTCCCCAAGTGCTGGTGTTCCAGCCCCAACAGAATGCGGCCGGCGATACGCTGCGCTTGCCAGCGCACCTGGAGGCCTGGAGCAAAGCGCCGATCCATGCGCGCGTCAGTGGCTACTTGAAAGACTGGAAAGTCGATATCGGCAGCCAGGTCAAGGCCGGGCAGGTCCTTGCGCAAATCGACAGCCCGGACCTGGACCAGCAACTGGCGCAGACCCATGCCCACCTGATCCAGGAACAGGCCAACGCGCGCCTCGCCGCCACCACCGCAACGCGCTGGCAAAACCTGTTGGCCAGCCATTCCGTGTCGCGCCAGGAGGCCGACGAGAAAACCTCGAATGCCGCCGCCGCCAAAGCCAATGCCGACGCGGCCGCCGCCGACTATGCGCGGCTGTGCGCACTGGAAAGCTATAAGACCATCCGCGCGCCCTTCGCCGGCACCATCACCGCGCGCAACACCGACATTGGCCAGTTGATCAAGGCCGACACTGACAGCGATCCGGAACTGTTCAGCATTGCCGACACCCACCAGTTGCGCCTGTACGTGCCGGTGCCACAGAACTACGCGGCGGTGATCCACCCCGGCCTCGAAGCCGAGCTGAGCGTGCCTGAGCACCCGGGCGAACACTTCAAGGCGCACCTGATCGGCGACTCCACGGCCATTGACCGACGCTCCGGCACCCTGCTCGCGCAATTCGTCGCCGACAACCCGAACGGTGAGCTGCTGCCCGGCGACTACGCCGAAGCCAGCTTGCCGATTCCGGCCGACACCCACGGCGTGAGCATCCCGGCCAGCGCGTTGATCTTTCGTGCCCAGGGCACCCAGGTCGCGGTGCTGGATGGGCAAAACCATGTGCACCTGCAAGACATCCATATCGGCCTGGACCTGGGCGAACGCCTGGTGATCGACCAGGGCCTGAAACCCGCCGATCGCATCATCGACAACCCGCCCGACGCCCTGCGCGAAGGCGACCCGGTGCAACTGGCAGCCGCCACTGGGGGTGCCCATGCACCCAAGGCTTAAACCTGTGGCGGCACTCATGTTGCTGGCGTTGCAAGGGTGCTCCATGGCGCCCACCTATCAGGTGCCGTCGGTTGACTTGCCGGCGGGTTACCGCGAACAGACCAGCGATGGCCCATGGCACAGCGCGCAACCGTCCGATCAACTGGCGCCTCAATGGTGGAAACTCTATAACGACGCGAAGCTCGATGAGCTGCAGCAACACCTGCTCAAGGCCAACCCGGACTTGGCCGCGGCGCTGGCCCATTTCGATGCCTCCCAGGCGTATGCCAGCCAGTTGCATGCGGGGCTGTTTCCAAAAATCACCGCCAGCGCACAACCGTTGCGCCAGCGCCAGTCGGATTCGAAACCGTTGCGCGGCAGCTCGCAGCCGTCGGTGTACAACAGCAACACTGCCAACTTTTCGTTGAGTTACGACCTGGACCTGTGGGGCAAAATTCGTAACCAGGTCGCAGCCGGCGACGCCCAGGCGCAAGCGTCCGGCGATGACTTGGCGGTGGCGCGCCTGAGCCTGCAGCATCAACTGGCAACGCTGTATGTGCAACTCAATGGGCTGGATGCCCAAAGCCGGATTCTGAACCGCTCGCTGGACGATTTCAGCCAGGCACTGCAACTCACCCGCAGCCGTTATGAAGGTCAGATCGCCTCGGAGCTGGACCTGACCCGTGCACAAAACCAACTGGCCGAGGCCAAGGCGCAGCTGGATGAAGTGCGCGGGCAGCGCAATCTGACCGAGCACGCCATCGGCGAACTGGTGGGCGTGGCGGCCAGTGATTTCTCACTGCCGCCCACCCCGCAATTGATCGCCTTGCCCGGCATTCCATCACAACTGCCGAGCCACCTGCTGCAACGCCGCCCGGACATCGCGGCAGCGGAGCGCCGAGTGTTTGCGGCCAATGCCAACATCGGCGTCGCCAAGGCGGCCTGGTATCCGGACTTCAGTCTGACCGGGTTGATTGGCGGCCAGACCCAGGGCGTGGGTAACCTGCTTTCGGCGGGCAATCGGTATTGGGCGCTGGGGCCGTTGATGAACGTACCCATCTTCGATGGCGGACGCCTGAGTGCCAACGAACGCCAGGCCAAGGCCGAGTTTGAAGAGGCTTCGGCGCAATACCGCAGCCGAGTGTTGAAAGCCGTTCGCGAGGTGGAAGATAACCTGGCGCAACTGCGCGATTTGCAGCAGCAGGCGCAGGATGAACAAGCGGCGGCGGATGCGGCGCAGCACACCCAGGCCCTGGCGATGAACAGCTATCAGGCCGGTGCGGTGAGTTACCTGGATGTGGTGACCGCACAGACGGCGGCATTGCAGGCGCAGCGGACGTTGCAGGCGGTGCAGACAAGGCAGTTGCAGGCGAGTGTGGGGTTGGTGACAGCGTTGGGGGGTGGCTGGGAACCGGGCGTTTAATACAGTCCGGCAGCGTCAGTTACGGCCTCATCGGGAGCAAGCCCCCTCCCACATTGGTTGTGTGCTAGACACACTTTGCATGAATGCCGCAGAGCCCATGTGGGAGGGGGCTTGCTCCCGATAGCGCCCTCCCAGACACATCCTGCCAAAAGCCTACCCACCCCCTCACTGCCCCCCCAGCTAGCCTCTGATGACACAATCAGAAAGAGGCCAAGGAATGCCTGACTTACCCGCTTCACACCGCCTGCGCATCGGTCGGTACAGCGAACCGAACCGCATCTACTTGATTACCACCAATACCCATGAACGCATACGCCTGTTCAGCGATTTCCACCTCGGCCGCCTGGTCGTCTGGCAATTTCGAATCGCCCAATACCAAGGGCTGGCGAACTCCCTGGCATGGGTGATCATGCCCGACCATTTTCACTGGCTGCTTGAACTGAAAAAAGGCACGCTGGCAAATCTGATGTGCCAAGTAAAATCCAAAAGCACACGAACCATCAACGGCGCGACCGGCCGCAAAGGCCGGCTCTGGCAAGAAAGCTTCCACGACCGAGCACTGCGCAAAGAGGACGACCTGGTAAACATGGCCAGGTACGTGGTGGCCAACCCACTGCGAGCGGGCCTGGTCGAGCGGATTGGCGACTACCCACTGTGGGATGCCATCTGGGTCTGACGCCTGGCAGCATTTTCAGAATCAACACAGATCAAATGTGGGAGGGGGCTTGCTCCCGATGGCGGTGGGTCAGTCAATAAGTCTGGTGACTGGTACACCGCCATCGGGAGCAAGCCCTCTCCCACATTTTTAATCACATTTCAGGCCGCAAGTTTGCCGCTGGCAATGGCGGCCGAAGCAGCCAGCATGGCGCGCAACAGCACCGCACACCCCGCCGCCAGATCATCCGGCGCAGCATTCTCGATTTCGTTATGGCTGATGCCGCCCTCACACGGCACAAAGATCATGCCCGCAGGCCCCAGCTCGGCAATGAAAATCGCGTCGTGCCCTGCCCCACTGACGATGTCCATGTTCGACAAGCCCAAGCCATTGGCCGCATCGCGCACGGCGTCGACGCAGCCCTTGTCGAAGTACAGCGGTGGGAAGTCAGCGGTGGGTTCCATTTCGAAACTCAAGCCATGCTTGGCACAGGTCTCATCGATCACCTTGCGCACCTGGGCAATCATCGAATCGAGTCGCTCCGGCTCCAGATGACGAAAATCCAGGGTCATGCGCACTTCGCCGGGAATGACATTGCGCGAACCGGGATACGCCTGCAGGCAGCCCACGGTCCCGCAGGCATGGGGCTGATGCCCCAGTGCCGCCGCATTCACCGCAGCCACCACCGCGGCCGCGCCTACCAACGCATCCTTGCGCAGGTGCATCGGTGTAGGCCCCGCGTGTGCCTCAACGCCGCGCAGTTTCAGGTCGAACCACTTCTGCCCGAGTGCGCCGAGCACCACGCCAATGGTCTTTTTCTCGTCCTCCAGAATCGGCCCTTGTTCGATATGCGCTTCGAAGTAAGCCCCTACCTTGTGCCCGCTGACCGGGCGAGCGCCCGCATAGCCGATCGCATTCAACGCATCGCCTACGCTCACGCCGTCTGCATCGACCTTGGCCAGGGTATCGGCCAGGCTGAATTTTTCGGCGAACACCCCGGACCCCATCATGCAGGGTGGAAAGCGCGAGCCTTCTTCGTTGGTCCACACCACCACTTCCAGCGGCGCCTCGGTTTCAAGCTTGAGGTCGTTGAGGGTGCGCAGCACTTCCACACCGGCCAGCACGCCGAAGCAACCGTCGAACTTGCCGCCAGTGGGCTGGGTGTCGATATGGCTGCCGGTCATCACCGGTGGCAGGTCGGGATTGCGCCCCGGGCGTCGGGCGAAGATATTGCCGATGCCATCGACGGTTACCGTGCAACCGGCCTGCTCACACCACTGCACGAACAGGTCGCGGGCCTTGCGGTCGAGGTCGGTGAGGGCCAGCCGGCACACCCCGCCTTTGGGGGTGGCGCCGAGCTTGGCCAGGTCCATCAGCGACTGCCACAAACGGTCGCGGTTGATGTGCTGATGGGTCGATTGCAGAACGTCGAGGGCAGCGTTCATGGAGATCTCCTCAGGCTGAGTTTTTCTTAAGATTGGGACACGGTCCAATGTGGGAGGGGGCTTGCCCCCGATAGCGGTGGATCAGTCAATGATGCTGTGATTGAGATACCGCAATCGGGGGCAAGCCCCCTCCCACATTGGGTTCGCATTCCACTTACGCTACAGCGCAGATTTCGCCGGTATCGGGGTGATTGCGCGCCTGGCATTCAAACCGTAATACAACACCCCGCCCAGCGCCGAACCGGTAAACCAGCCGTAGCTGTAGAACCAGCTGAACGCATCGCTGCCCAGCGACAGCAAGGTCAGCGCCACGGGCACGCCAAACGCGATGAACCCACTCCAGTTCCAGGCCGGGTACACGTCGTCACGGTAGAGCCCCGCCAGATCCAGCTGCTGTTTGCGGGTAATGAAGTAGTCCACCACCATGATCCCGGCAATCGGCCCCAGCAGGCTGGAGTAGCCGAGCAACCAGTTGGAATACACCGTCTCCAGGCTGACATCGGAAACGATCAGCCCGAGTTTTTTCAGCAACTCATGGGCCATCAACGCCAACCCCACCAACCCGGTCAGCATCACGGCCTTGGTGCGGTTGATCAGCTTGGGCGCAAGGTTCTGGAAGTCGTTGGTCGGCGAGACAATGTTCGCCGCCGTATTGGTCGACAAGGTGGCAATGATGATCAGCGCCATGGCGATGGCGACCCACACCGGGCTCTGGATATGGCCGATCAGGCTGACCGGGTCGGACACGCTGACGCCCACCAGTTTCACCGAAGCGGCCGTCATGATCACCCCCAGGGAGGCGAACAGGAACATGGTCAGCGGCAGGCCGAAAATCTGCCCGAGGATCTGGTCTTTCTGGCTTCTGGCGTAGCGGCTGAAGTCCGGAATATTCAACGACAAGGTCGCCCAAAAACCCACCATCGCCGTCAGGCCGGCCATGAAGTAACCGGTGAGGCTCGCCCCTTCGGGACGCTTGGGCGGGATCGCCATCAGTTCACTGATCGACACATTCGGCATCGCCCACACCAGCAAGCCGATGCCCACCGCGACCAGCAACGGCGCCGACAGGGTTTCCAGACGCTTGATCGACTCGGCGCCGCGCAGCACCACCCACAGGTTGAGGGTCCAGAACAGCATGAAACCAATCACCTCACCGGTGCCGCCGAGGGATTTCCAGCCCTCGAAAATCGAGCCGAGAAACAGGTGAATCGCCAACCCGCCGAACAGGGTTTGAATACCAAACCAGCCGCACGCCACCAGCGCCCGAATCAGACACGGCACGTTGGAACCGAGGATGCCGAAGGATGAGCGCAACAGCACTGGAAACGGAATGCCGTACTTGGTACCGGGAAACGCATTGAGGGTCAGGGGAATGAGCACCACGATGTTGGCCAGCAGAATCGCCATCAGCGCCTCGCCCACCGACAACCCGAAGTAGGCGGTGAGCACACCGCCCAGGGTGTAGGTCGGCACGCAGATCGACATGCCGACCCACAGCGCGGTGATATGCCAGGTGTTCCAGGTACGTTCGTGCACCTTGGTCGGTGCCATGTCGTGGTTGTAGCGAGGGCTGTCGAGGACGTCGGGGCCGGCGTCGAGTTCGTACAGGCCGTTACGCTCAATGACTTGCGATCTGTTCTGTTGCATGGCCGCTCCACGGTTTTTTTAAAATTATTGTTGCTCACCTGCCCAGTTAAGGCAGGCGGCCGGAGTACCTCGTTTACAACATGACATCTCAGGCCCGGCCAGCCGCCACTGCACTCAATAACCGTGCCGACCAGCACTTCCCGACCCACACTGCATCTATAACTGGCTGATGTTTATCAGCTTTATCTCATTGACCGATTGTGTCTTCGAAACTTGTCGGGCGGCTCACGCGCGGTAGCACGCAAGTTGTACGAACCCGAAGGACTCAATCTGGTGCGACACAATTATTTTTATTTCCCGACGCCGTCAAGCGCCGTCTCTCAACCGGCTGATTTGCAATAAGAAATGTTGCTCAAATCGGCAACCTGTCAAGTGCGTCAAAATGGTGTTTGGCTGCTTCATTTTGGTGAATTACGTTTTTTATCAATGTAAATCAGATAGTTATAATGGTTATAAGCTTAATAAAAATATTCTTGCCCAATCTAAAAACTCGGGCTAGTTTCTATTCCTGTCACCGATGACAGGAATTAACCGACCATCGGCGCGCCGTATTACAACACTTAGAACTGGCACAAGCCGGTCAAGCCTGTGAGGAACTCGACATGTCGCTGTTGATCCGTGGCGCCACCGTTATTACCCATGATGAAAGTTACCGCGCCGATGTGTTATGCGCCGGCGGTCTGATCCGTGCTATTGGCACGAACCTGGATATTGCGGCCGGCGCCGAAGTACTCGATGGCAGTGGCCAGTACTTGATGCCCGGTGGTATCGACCCCCATACCCATATGCAACTACCGTTCATGGGCACCGTGGCCAGTGAAGACTTTTTCAGCGGCACGGCGGCGGGCCTGGCCGGCGGCACCACCTCGATCATCGACTTTGTAATCCCCAACCCGCAGCAGTCCCTGATGGAAGCGTTCCACCAGTGGCGAGGCTGGGCCGAGAAGTCGGCATCCGACTACGGCTTTCATGTGGCGATCACCTGGTGGAGCGAGCAGGTCCGCGAGGACATGGCCGAACTGGTCAGCCATCACGGCATCAACAGCTTCAAGCATTTCATGGCCTACAAGAACGCGATCATGGCGGCCGACGACACCCTGGTGGCCAGTTTCGAGCGCTGCCTGGAATTGGGCGCGGTGCCCACGGTGCATGCGGAAAACGGCGAACTGGTCTATCACCTGCAACGCAAGCTGATGGCCCAGGGCATCACCGGGCCGGAAGCGCATCCGCTGTCGCGGCCTTCCCAGGTCGAAGGCGAAGCGGCCAGCCGTGCGATCCGCATCGCCGAGACCATCGGCACGCCGCTGTACCTGGTGCACGTCTCCACCCGGGAAGCGCTGGACGAAATCACCTATGCCCGCAGCAAAGGGCAGCCGGTCTACGGTGAAGTGCTCGCCGGCCACTTGCTGCTCGACGACAGCGTCTATCAACACCCCGACTGGCAGACCGCCGCCGGCTACGTGATGAGCCCACCGTTCCGCCCGCGCGGGCACCAGGAGGCGCTGTGGCACGGCTTGCAAGCCGGCAACCTGCACACCACCGCCACCGACCACTGCTGCTTCTGCGCCGAGCAAAAGGCCGCCGGGCGTGACGACTTCAGCAAGATCCCCAACGGCACCGCCGGTATCGAAGACCGCATGGCGTTGCTGTGGCACGAAGGCGTCAATACCGGGCGCCTGTCGATGCAGGAATTCGTCGCACTGACCTCCACCAACACCGCGAAGATATTCAACCTCTACCCGCGCAAAGGCGCGATTCGCGTAGGCGCCGATGCCGACCTGGTGCTGTGGGACCCCGAAGGCACGCGCACCATCTCCGCCAAGACCCACCATCAGCAGGTCGACTTCAACATCTTCGAAGGCAAGACCGTACGCGGCGTGCCGAGCCACACCATCAGCCAGGGCAAGCTGGTCTGGGCCGATGGCGACCTGCGCGCCGAGCGTGGCGCCGGGCGCTATGTGCCGCGGCCGGCGTATCCGTCGGTGTTCGAGCAGTTGAGCAAGCGGGCGGAGCAGTCCAGGCCGGTTGCTGTGAAACGCTGAGACCGCTATCGGGGGCAAGCCCCCTCCCACACTTTGATTTGTGAACACATTCAAGTGTGGGAGGGGGCTTGCTCCCGATGAGGCCAGTACAGGCAACAAGATGCCCGCTTAGAGGCAATCCAGAAAAACCGTGAGGCCACCACCGTGATCCAGACCCTGACCCACCTTCCCCACCCCCGCGACGACGAGGCGACCCTCGCCAGCCATTTCACCGACCTGGCGCCGCCCCTCAACGCCCGCCAGGCGCAACTGGAAGCCTCGCGCTGCCTGTATTGCTACGACGCGCCCTGCGTCAACGCGTGCCCCAGCGACATCGATATCCCGTCGTTCATCCGCAACATCCACACCGAAAACGTCCAGGGCGCGGCGCAGACAATCCTCTCGGCCAATATCCTCGGCGGCAGCTGCGCACGGGTATGTCCCACCGAGATCCTGTGTCAGCAGGCCTGCGTGCGGAACAACGCCGAAGAGTGCGCCCCGGTGCTGATCGGCCTGCTGCAACGCTACGCGGTGGACAACGCCCACTTCAGCCAACACCCCTTCCAGCGTGCGGCGCTCACCGGCAAACGCATCGCCGTGGTCGGTGCCGGGCCGGCGGGCCTGGCCTGCGCTCACCGCGCGGCGCTGCACGGCCATGACGTGGTGATCTTCGAAGCGCGGGAAAAAGCCGGCGGCTTGAACGAATACGGGATCGCCAAGTACAAGCTGGTGGATGACTTCGCCCAGAAGGAACTGGATTTCCTGCTGCAGATCGGCGGCATCGACATCCGTCACGGCCAGCGCCTGGGTGACAACCTCACCCTCAGCGAACTGCATTCCCAATTCGATGCGGTGTTCCTCGGCCTCGGCCTGGCCGCCAGCAAACACCTGGGTCTGCCCAACGAGGACGCCCCCGGCCTGCTCGCCGCCACCGACTACATCCGCGAACTGCGCCAGGCCGATGACCTCACCCAACTGCCGCTGGCCGACCGTTGCATCGTGCTCGGCGCCGGCAACACCGCCATCGACATGGCCGTGCAAATGGCCCGCCTCGGTGCGCGGGACGTGAACCTGGTGTACCGCCGTGGCCTGGCCGACATGGGCGCGACCCAGCATGAGCAGGACATCGCCAAGGCAAATCAGGTACGCCTGCTCACCTGGGCCCAACCGGAGCACGTGTTGCTCGATGATCAAGGGCACGTACGCGGTATGCGATTTGCCCGCACCCGCATGGAGAACGGTCGCCTGCACCCCACCGGAGAAACCTTCGAGCTGGCCGCAGACGCCATTTTCAAGGCCATCGGCCAGGGCTTTGCCAGCGAAGCGCTGCACGACCCGCTGGCCCAGCAACTGCACCGCGTGGGCGAACGCATCTTCGTCGACGAACATCTGCGCACCAGCATTCCCGGGGTGTATGCCGGCGGTGACTGCGTCAGCCTCGGCCAGGACCTTACCGTGCAGGCCGTGCAACACGGCAAACTGGCCGCCGAGGCCATGCACGCCCAACTCATGCTCAATGTGGAGGCCGCGTAATGGCCGATCTCTCGATTGTGTTTGCCGGTATCAAAGCCCCCAACCCGTTCTGGCTGGCCTCCGCGCCGCCCACCGACAAGGCCTACAACGTGGTGCGCGCGTTCGAGGCCGGCTGGGGCGGCGTGGTCTGGAAAACCCTGGGTGAAGACCCGGCGGCCGTCAACGTGTCGTCGCGCTACTCGGCCCACTACGGGGCCAATCGCGAAGTGCTGGGCATCAACAATATCGAGCTGATCACCGACCGCTCCCTGGAGATCAACCTGCGCGAAATCACCCAGGTCAAAAAGGACTGGCCGGACCGCGCTTTGATCGTGTCGCTGATGGTGCCGTGCGTCGAAGAGTCCTGGAAAAACATCCTGCCCCTGGTAGAAGCCACCGGCTGCGACGGCATCGAGCTGAATTTCGGCTGCCCCCACGGCATGCCCGAACGCGGCATGGGCGCGGCGGTGGGCCAGGTGCCGGAGTATGTGGAACAGGTGACACGCTGGTGCAAGACCTATTGCTCACTGCCGGTGATCGTCAAGCTCACGCCCAACATCACCGACATCCGCGTGGCCGCCCGGGCGGCGTATCGCGGCGGCGCGGATGCGGTGTCGCTGATCAACACCATCAATTCCATCACCAGCGTCGACCTGGAACGCATGGTCGCGCTGCCCATGGTCGGCAGCCAAAGCACCCATGGCGGCTACTGCGGCTCGGCGGTGAAGCCGATTGCGTTGAACATGGTCGCCGAAATCGCCCGTGACCCGCAGACCCAAGGCCTGCCGATCTGCGGTATCGGCGGCATCGGCAACTGGCGGGACGCCGTAGAGTTCATCGCCTTGGGGTGCGGCGCGGTACAGGTGTGCACGGCGGCGATGCTGCATGGGTTTCGCATCGTGGAAGAAATGAAGGATGGCTTGTCGCGGTGGATGGACAGCCAGGGTTACGCCAACTTGCAGGAATTTTCCGGGCGAGCGGTGGGCAACACCACGGATTGGAAATACCTGGATATCAACTATCAGGTGATCGCCAGCATCGACCAGGCGGCCTGCATTGGCTGCGGGCGCTGCCACATCGCCTGTGAGGACACGTCGCACCAGGCCATCGCCAGCCTGAAGCAGGCCGACGGCACGCATAAATATGAAGTAATCGACGACGAGTGCGTGGGCTGCAATCTGTGCCAGATCACCTGCCCGGTGGCCGATTGCATCGAGATGGTGCCGATTGATACCGGCAAGCCGTTTTTGAACTGGACTCAGGATCCGCGTAATCCTTATCGGGAGGCTGTGTAGTCCTTCAGACCGCTATCGGGGGCAAGCCCCCTCCCACACTTGAATGCATTCACAAATCCAATGTGGGAGGGGGCTTGCCCCCGATAGGGCCAGCAGGCTCACCACACAGCTCAAGGCTCCAACCCAATCCCACGCAATATCACCCCAGTCACCGTCTGTATCGCCCGCTCGAACTGCATGTCCGACAACGGCTGGTGGTCATTCAAAATGTTCACCTGGTGATCGAAGTCGGCGTAGTGCTGGGTCGATGCCCAGATCATAAACAGCAGGCTCGACGGCTCCACCGGCAGGATGCGTTTGTCTTCCACCCAATGGCGAATTTTCGCTTCCTTCATCTTGGCCCAGTCGTACAGGCTTTCATCCAGCGCCTCACCCAGTGTGGGCGCGCCGTGGATGATTTCATTGGCCCAGACTTTCGAGCCATAGGGCCGCGTGCGCGAGCGCTGCATCTTGGCGCGAATGTAGCTGCTGAGGACCACCCGTGGGTCATCGAAGGTCTCGAAGCTCAGGGCGTCCTGTTTCCACAGTTCCAGCAGGTCGAACAGCACCGCGCTGTACAACTCGCTCTTGGTGGTGAAGTAGTAATGCAGATTCGAGCGCGGCAGTTGCGCCTCTTGGGCGATGTCGGCCATGGCGGTGCTGCCGTAGCCTTTTTCAGCGAAGACTTTCTCCGCCGCCAGCAGGATTTTCTCGACGTTGGCCCGTCGAATTCCGATCTTGTGATTGCCCATAAGGGCTCCCTGACAACAACACGAGCTAAAGACTACCATCGGCTCTAGATCGGGGCGACACGCCGAACCGAAACTTCGTACACTGCCGGCTTCTATCCTCTGATTGGTATTGAACAATGTTGATCAAGAAGTCCCTGACCACTGTCGCCCTGCTCGCCTCTCTGCTGGGCGCTTCTGCCGCGTTTGCCCATGCCCACCTTAAAAGCGCCACGCCGGCGGCCGACAGCAGCGTTGCCGCCCCGAGCGATCTGCGCCTGACGTTCAGCGAAGGCGTCGAAGCGACCTTCACCAAGGTGTCCCTGAGCAAGGACGGCACGGAAATCGCGATCAAGGGCCTGGAAACCCCGGACGCCGACAAGAAAACCCTGGTGGTCACCCCGGCCGCTCCGCTGGCGGCCGGTACTTATAAAGTCGAGTGGCATGCGGTGTCCGTCGACACCCACAAAAGCGAAGGCAGCTACAGCTTCAAGGTCGGCCAGTAATCCATGGTGACCCTGCTGGTGCTGTGCCGTTTTGTGCATTTCATCGTGGTGCTGTTGATGTTCGGGGCCAGTGTGTTCAGGCCCCTGTTGCTCGGCGCGGCCGCGCAACCGGCACTCGACCGGCAGCTGCTGCGAATTACCCGTGGGCTGGCATGGCTGGGACTGGGCTCCGGGGTCGCCTGGCTACTGTTGATCACCGCGAGCATGGCCGGCAGTTGGGACGCGGCGTTGCAGCCGGCCACTGTGGAGCTGGTGCTGGGCAAGACCTTCTTTGGGCAGGTGTGGGTGTGGCATTTGCTGCTCAGCCTGGCGCTGGTCATCGTACTGGTCAAACCCTGGGCCGCACTGCGCCTGCCGATCGTCGCGCTGCTGTTGGCGACGCTGGCACCGGTCGGGCATGGCGCCATGCTCGATGGGCTCAGCGGGCGACTGCTGATCCTCAACCAAGTGGTGCACTTGATGTGCGTCGGCGCATGGCTTGGGGGCTTGCTGTTGCTGGTGCTGATCCTCAGGCAACCCTCGCACTTTGCGCTGCAGCCGATCCTGCGGCGCTTCAGTGGCGTGGGCTATGGCTTGGTCGCCGGTCTGCTGGTGACCGGCTTGATCAACGTGCGCGTGCTCACCGGGCAACAGTGGCCTACGCCGCTGTTCGAAGGGTTCGCCTTGATTCTGCTGATCAAGGTGCTGCTGGTGCTGGGCATGTTGGTGCTGGCCTTGCTGAACCGATTGCGCCTGAAACAGTGCGAACAGCGTGTGGGCAGCTTGAAGGTCAGCGTGACGGTGGAATGGTTACTAGGTGTTGCAGCGGTGGCGGCGGTTTCCCTGCTGGGCACCCTGCCGCCGATGGTCATGGCCGGCTGACACCCCGCCGTTCTTATGTTGTCACCCATCAAATGTGGGAGGGGGCTTGCCCCCGATAAGGGTGTGTCTGTGAATACACTTCTCACTGAACCACCGCTATCGGGGGCAAGCCCCCTCCCACATTTGTCCGTGCCCGCTTTTTATTCGGGCTGAGCAAGTCATCCTATAACTTCTGCTTGACACACCTTTAAAACCCCGTAAATATCCCGCCCAATGTTGTACGACGACGTATGACAAATAATAAAAACAACAAAAGAAAAGGGAGCCTCACTGTGAGTCAATTCGCCCGCAATTCCTCCTACCGCCTCGGCCTCATCAGCCTCAGCAGCCTCGCGTTCACCCTGCCGCTCACGGCCCACGCCGATGGGTTTGTCGACGACGCCAAAGCCACGCTCAACCTGCGCAACGCCTACTTCAACCGCAACTTCACCAACCCCACCAATGCCCAGGGCAAGGCCGAAGAATGGACGCAGAACTTCATTCTGGACGCCCGGTCCGGCTACACCCGTGGCACGGTAGGGTTCGGCATTGACGTACTGGGCTTGTATTCGCAGAAGCTCGATGGCGGCAAAGGCACCGCGGGCACCCAGCTGCTGCCGGTGCATGATGACGGTCGCCCCGCCGACAACTTCGGACGCCTGGGCGTTGCGTTGAAAACCAAGCTGTCGAAGACGGAATTGAAGGTCGGCGAGTGGATGCCGGTGTTGCCGATCCTGCGCTCCGATGACGGCCGCTCCCTGCCCCAGACATTTCGTGGCGGCCAGGTGACGTCCAACGAGATTGCCGGCCTGACCCTCTACGGCGGCCAGTTCCGCGGCAACAGCCCGCGCAACGACGCGAGCATGGAAGACATGTTCATGAACGGCAAAGCCGCGTTCACCTCCGACCGGTTCAACTTCGGCGGTGGCGAATACACCTTCAACGACAAGCGCACCCAGGTCGGCCTGTGGTACGCCGAGCTCACCGATATCTACCAGCAGCAGTACCTCAACCTCACCCACAGCCAGCCGGTCGGCGACTGGACCCTGGGCGCCAACCTCGGTTTCTTCAATGGCAAGGAAGACGGCAGCGCGCTGGCCGGCGACCTCGATAACAAGACCGCCTTCGCCCTGCTGTCGGCCAAGTACAACGGCAACACCTTCTACGTGGGCCTGCAGAAACTCACCGGCGACAGCGTGTGGATGCGCATCAACGGCACCAGCGGCGGCACGCTGGCCAACGACAGCTACAACTCCAGCTACGACAATGCCAAGGAAAAATCCTGGCAGGTGCGCCACGACTTCAACTTCGTGGTGCTGGGCATTCCCGGGTTGACCATGATGAACCGCTACATCAGCGGCAGTAACGTGCACACCGGAGCAATCACCGATGGCAAGGAATGGGGCCGCGAGTCGGAACTGGCCTACACCGTGCAAAGCGGTGCGCTGAAGGACTTGAACGTGAAATGGCGCAACTCGACCATGCGTCGGGACTTCAGCAATAACGAATTCGACGAAAACCGGATCTTCATCAGCTATCCAATTTCGTTGCTTTAAAAGTTGCCGATCATCTAAAAAACACCGCAAAACAATGTGGGAGGGGGCTTGCCCCCGATGGCGGTGTATCAGCCACCGAATCTACTGCTGACACACTGCTATCGGGAGCAAGCCCCCTCCCACATTTGAATCTCACTCGGCTGTAAGAACGTTGACAACCTGGGGATCCCTAACAATACTTCGGCATAGTCATACGACAACCTACAACAAAAACTGGAATACCCATGACCACCACTACCCCCGCTCCCTTCAACCGCATCCTGCTCACCGGCGCCGCCGGTGGCCTGGGTAAAGTCCTGCGCGAACGCATGCGCCCCTACGCCCAGGTGCTGCGCCTGTCGGACATCGCCGACATGGCCCCCGCCGCTGCCCATGAAGAAGTGCAGACCTGCGATCTGTCCGACAAACAAGCCGTGCACCACCTGGTGGAAGGCGTCGATGCAATCCTGCATTTCGGTGGCGTGTCGGTGGAGCGCCCCTTTGAAGAAGTGCTTGGCGCGAACATCAGCGGCATTTTCCATATCTACGAAGCCGCGCGCCGTCATGGGGTCAAGCGCGTGATCTTCGCCAGCTCCAACCACGTGATCGGTTTCTACAAACAGGGCGAAAAACTCGACGCCCACTCGCCACGTCGTCCGGACAGCTACTACGGCCTGTCCAAGTCCTACGGCGAAGACATGGCGAGTTTCTACTTCGACCGCTACGGCATCGAGACCGTGAGCATCCGTATTGGCTCCTCGTTCCCGGAACCGCAGAACCGCCGGATGATGCACACCTGGCTGAGCTTCGACGACCTGACCCAGCTGCTCGAACGCGCGCTGTACACGCCGAACGTGGGTCACACCGTGGTCTACGGCGTGTCGGATAACCTGGACACCTGGTGGGACAACCGCTACGCCGCCCACCTGGGTTTTGCGCCCAAGGACAGCTCCGAAGTGTTCCGCGCCCAGGTTGAGACCCAGCCGCCGGTGGCGGACAACGACCCGGCAAAAATCTACCAGGGCGGCGCGTTCTGCGCGGCGGGACCCTTCGGTGACTGAGTTCACTGCAACCTAAAGGGAATGAGTGGCCATGAGTGCAGAATTGATTGTCGACGCCCGCAACGCCGTGGGCGAATGCCCGGTGTGGGTGCCCGAAGAAAACGCGCTGTACTGGGTGGACATCCCCAACGGTCGCTTGCAGCGCTGGGACTCGGCCACCGGCCTCGTCGCAACGTGGCAAGCCCCCGAGATGCTCGCCTGCATTGCGCGCACCGACACAGGCAATTGGGTGGCCGGCATGGAAACCGGCTTTTTCCACCTCACCCCCCACAGCGATGGCAGCCTCGATACCACGCTATTGGCCGGCGTCGAACATCCACGCGCCGACATGCGCTTCAACGACGGCCGCTGTGACCGCCAAGGCCGTTTCTGGGCCGGCAGCATGGTGCTGGACATGAGCCAGAATGCCACCGAAGGCAGCCTTTATCGCTTCGCGTCAGGCGCTGCGCCCCATGCCGAGCTGGGCGGGTTCATCACCCTCAACGGCCTGGCGTTCAGCCCCGATGGCCGCACGATGTACGCTTCGGATTCACACCCGCTGGTGCAGCAAATCTGGGCCTTCGACTACGACATCGACAGCGGCACGCCGTCCAACCGCCGTGTGTTCGTGGACATGCACAACTACCTCGGTCGGCCCGACGGCGCAGCCGTGGACGCCGACGGCTGCTACTGGATCTGCGCCAACGATGCCGGCCTGGTTCACCGCTTCACCCCGGACGGTCGCCTCGACCAGTCGCTGCCCGTTCCGGTGAAAAAACCCACCATGTGCGCCTTTGGCGGCAGCCGCCTGGACACCTTGTATGTCACTTCGATCCGTGACGACGGGAGTGAACACTCGCTGTCCGGCGGCGTGTTCGCCCTCAACCCCGGCGTCCAGGGACTGCCCGAACCCAGTTTCATCCTCTAGCTGTATCGCTGTGCCTTGAATACAACAATAACAAGACAGGAATGACCTCCCATGGACTTCAAACGCACCTTGCTCGCTGCAACACTTGTCGCCCTCAGCAGCGCCGCCCACGCGCTGGAAATCAAGTTCGCCGACATTCACCCCGCCGGCTACCCCACCGTCGTCGCCGAAGAAAACATGGGCAAGGCCCTGACCAAGGAAAGCAACGGCGAACTGACCTTCAAATACTTCCCAGGTGGCGTGCTGGGCTCGGAAAAGGAAGTGGTGGAACAGGCCCAGGTCGGCGCCGTGCAGATGACCCGCGTCAGCCTCGGCATCGTCGGCCCGGTGGTGCCGGACGTCAACGTGTTCAACCTGCCGTTCGTGTTCCGCGACCAGGCGCACATGCGCAAGGTCATCGACGGCGAGATTGGTGACGAGATCCTCGCCAAGATCACCGATTCCGAATTCGGGCTGGTTGCCCTGGCCTGGATGGACGGCGGCACGCGTAACCTCTACACCAAAAAACCGGTGCGCAAGATCGAAGACCTCAAGGGCATGAAAATTCGCGTGCAGGGTAACCCGCTGTTCATCGACGCCTTCAATGCAATGGGCGCCAACGGCATCGCCATGGACACCGGCGAGATCTTCAGTGCCCTGCAGACCGGCGTGATCGACGGCGCGGAAAACAACCCGCCGACGCTGCTCGAGCACAACCATTTCCAGAACGCCAAGTACTACACCCTCACCGAGCATTTGATCCTGCCCGAGCCCATCGTGATGTCGAAGATCACCTGGAACAAACTCACCCCCGCGCAGCAGGACATGGTCAGGAAAGCCGCCAAGGCCGCCCAGGCTGATGAACGCGTACTGTGGGACGCCAAGTCCGCCAGCAGCGAAGAGAAACTCAAGAAGGCCGGCGTCGAGTTCATCACCGTCGACAAAAAGCCCTTCTATGACGCCACCGCCCAGGTTCGCGCCAAGTACGGTGCGCCTTACGCCGACATCATCAAGCGTATCGACGCCGTTCAATAACGCCCTCCTCCCTGACAAGGCCCGGCGCAGCTCCGCTGCTTTTGCAGCGAGCCGCGCCCGGTTACGGTGAACGCCATGAAGAATCTGGTGCTGCGCATCAATGACCGCATTTACATGACCTGTATCTGGGTCGCCGGCCTCTCGGTACTCGGGGTCGCACTGATCATTCCCTGGGGCATTTTTGCCCGCTACATCCTCGGCACCGGCTCAAGCTGGCCGGAGCCCACCGCCATCCTGCTGATGCTGGTCTTCACCTTCATCGGCGCCGCCGCCAGCTACCGCGCGGGTGCGCATATGTCGGTAGCGATGATCACCGACCGCTTGCCCCCCGCCCAACGCCGCATTGCCGGCATTGTTTCCCAACTGCTGATGGGCACCATCTGTCTGTTCATGACGATCTGGGGCGCCAAGCTGTGCTTGTCCACCTGGAACCAGTTCATGAGCGCCATCCCTACGCTGCGGGTGGGCATCACCTACATGCCGATCCCGATTGGCGGCGTGCTGACCTTGGTATTCGTGGTGGAAAAACTGCTGCTGGGCGACCAGAGCAACCGGCGCGTGGTGCGCTTCGATCTGGTTGAAGAAAGCGAAGGGGCCGTCTGAGATGGACGCATTGATTCTGTTGGGCAGTTTTATCGCCTTGATCCTGATCGGCATGCCGGTGGCCTACGCCCTGGGCTTGTCGGCGCTGATCGGTGCGTGGTGGATCGACATTCCGTTCCAGGCCCTGATGATCCAGGTGGCGGGTGGGGTGAACAAGTTTTCGCTGATGGCGATTCCGTTCTTCGTGCTGGCGGGCGCGATCATGGCCGAGGGTGGCATGTCGCGGCGCCTGGTGGCGTTTGCGGGGGTGCTGGTGGGCTTTGTGCGCGGTGGGCTGTCGCTGGTCAACATCATGGCGTCGACGTTTTTCGGCGCAATCTCCGGCTCGTCGGTGGCCGATACCGCGTCGGTCGGTTCGGTGCTGATTCCGGAGATGGAGCGCCGCGGCTATCCACGCGAGTTCGCCACGGCGGTGACGGTCAGTGGCTCGGTGCAGGCGCTGCTGACGCCACCCAGTCATAACTCGGTGCTCTACTCCCTGGCGGCAGGCGGCACGGTATCGATCGCCTCGCTGTTCATGGCCGGCGTGGTGCCGGGCCTGTTGATGAGCGCGTGCCTGATGGTGCTGTGCCTGATCTTCGCGAAAAAGCGCGACTACCCCAAGGGTGAGGTCATTCCCTTGAAGCAGGCGCTGAAGATCGCCGCCGACGCGCTCTGGGGCCTGATGGCCATGGTGATCATCCTCGGCGGCATTCTGTCGGGCATCTTCACCGCCACCGAGTCGGCCGCCATTGCGGTGCTGTGGGCGTTCTTCGTGACCATGTTCATCTACCGCGACTACAAATGGCGCGAGCTGCCCAAGCTGATGCACCGCACGGTGCGCACCATTTCCATCGTGATGATCCTGATCGCCTTCGCGGCCAGCTTTGGCTACATCATGACCCTGATGCAGATCCCGGCGAAGATCACCACGCTGTTCCTGACCCTGTCGGACAACCGCTACGTGATCCTGATGTGCATCAACGTGATGCTGCTGTTGCTCGGCACGGTGATGGACATGGCGCCGCTGATCCTGATCCTCACGCCGATCCTGATGCCGGTGATCCTCGGCATCGGCGTCGACCCGGTGCACTTTGGCATGATCATGCTGGTGAACCTGGGCATCGGCCTGATCACCCCGCCGGTGGGCGCGGTACTGTTCGTGGGCGCGGCAGTGGGCAAGGTCAGCATCGAGAAAACCGTGAAGGCGCTGCTGCCGTTTTATGCGGTGCTGTTCCTGGTGCTTATCGCAGTGACCTACATTCCAGCCTTGTCGCTGTGGTTGCCGAGCGTAGTGCTGTAAATCCAATTTCAAGAACAAAGGCGCTTGAATGTGGGAGGGGGCTTGCCCCCGATAGCAGTAGGTCAGTCTGAGCATCTTTGACTGAAACACCGCAATCGGGGGCAAGCCCCCTCCCACATTTCGGGCAGCGCTGTTTTTACTATTTCCATACGGCAGGTCGATCGTGTCTTTGAACGTCGTTGAGCTTACGGATCAACTCACCCATCTGGTACTCGCCCCCGCCATCGGCGCCAGCCTCGTCAACTGGACGGTGCGCGCCACCGGGCAGCCGTTGCTGCGCCATAGCGACGAACACGCCATCAACACCGGCCTGCCGGGCAAATTGGGCTGTTATCCATTGGCGCCCTGGTCCAACCGGATTGCCGAAGGCGGGTTCGACACGCCCAGTGGCTGGCTCGCACTGGCCCCCAACAGCCTCACCGACCCGCTGCCGATTCACGGCTCGGCCTGGCAACAGGCATGGCAGGTGCTCAGCCACACGGCGGATGAGGTGCTGCTGGAAATGACGTGCGACACGCCGTTCGCCTATCGCGCCGAGCAACGTATCCGCTTGAGCGGTGGGGTTTTGAGGATCGAACTGCGGGTCACGCATCTGGCTGAAACAGCCGCATGGCATGGTGTGGGCCTGCACCCGTACTTTCCGCGCCGGCCGGGTACACGGTTGCAGGCCAAGGCTGCGCAGGTGTGGTTAAGTGATACGTCCAAGCTGCCGACCGGATTGGCGTCGGTGCCGCGGGACTGGGATTTCAGGCGCCCCCAAACGCTGCCGCAAGGCCTGGTGGACAATGGTTTCTGCGAATGGGACGGGTATTGCCTGATCGAACAACCAGAGCTGGGTTACACCCTCGAATGCCAGGCCACCGGCGCCGATTACTTCCTGCTGTACTGCCCTCCAGGGTTGGAGTTTTTCTGCATCGAACCGGTCAGCCATCCGGTGAATGCCCATCACCTGCCAGGCAGGCCGGGCTTGAAGTTGCTGGAACAGAACCAGTCGATTTGCCTCGATTTCACCCTGAAATACAGTCCAACTGTGGGAGGGGGCTTGCCCTAAGACTTATGTAGGAGCGAGCTTGCTCGCGAAAAACGACCAGACAACGCGTTCATTCTGAATATGCGCGGGGGCCTGAATTCCTCGCGAGCAAGCTCGCTCCTACATAAAGCCTCAAGCCAAGCCCCTTCCACACTCAGCTCTACGGCGTGTCAGGGCGGACTGTTCTTCAGCCGCCCCGCCGTGTCGATACTCACCACCACCGACAACCCCGGCCGCAACCGCTCGCTCTCGGCCTGATCCGGGTCCACCGTGATCCGCACCGGCACGCGCTGGGCGATCTTGACGAAGTTGCCGGTGGCGTTGTCGGCCTGCAACAGGCTGAACTCCGATCCGGTCGCCGGGGAGATATGCTGCACGGTGCCGTGAAACTTGCGGTGGTTCAACGCATCCACGGTGAAGGTCACCGGCTGGCCGACCTGCACATTGTCCATCTGGGTTTCCTTCATGTTCGCAATCACCCACAACTGCTTGGGCACCAGCGCCATCAACTGCGCACCGGAGTTGACGTAGGCCCCCAGGCGCACGCCAATCTGCCCCAGCTGACCATCGCGGGGCGCGGTGATGCGCGTGTTGGACAGGTCGATCCGCGCCAACTCCACCGCCGCCTCCGCGCTGGCCACCGCCGCTTCCAGCGAGCCGCGATTGACGATCACCGTTTGCAGGTCCTGCCCGGCGATTTCCAGGCTGGCCTGGGCCTGGGCCACGGCGGCGATGGTCTGCGCGTTGGCGGCACGGGTCACGTCCAGTTCACGCTTGGACACCGAACCGTCGCTGATCAATTCTTCATTGCGGCGCAGGTCAGCCGTGCTTTTGCGGGCCTGCGCCTGGCTGTCCACCAGCGCGGCCTGGCGCAACTTGATGGTCGCCTCGGCGCTGTTGCGTTGCTGTACCCATTGGCCAGCGACGCCTTCTGCACCGCCAGCTGCGCCAGGGCCTGGTCCAGGCGCTGCTTGTAGATGCGGTCATCGAGGCGCACCAGCAGGTCGCCCGCCTTCACATACTGAAAATCCTGCACCGGCACTTCGAACACATAGCCGCTGAGCTGCGGGCCGATGATCGTCACCTGCCCACGCACCAAGGCATTCTCGGTGGTTTCCACCGCGCTGCTGAACGGTGGCAACTGCCACGCATACAGCACGATCAGCACGCCGACGATGGCAATCGCGGCAAAGCCCAGGGACGAGAGGATACGCACCCGCAACGAGCGCGGTTCGGTCACTGTAGCGCCCGGCGGCGTGGAACCCTCAGGCGTGGAGGCGATGGCGTTGGTGGTTGTGGTGGTGGACGTGGGTTCGGTCATGAAGAGGCGCCGACAGGTTGAACGGGAGGGGTTGCTGCTTTGGTGGTGCTCATCAGCCACAGACTGCGGACAAAAATCCAGATCATGGTCAGGATCGCGATGATCGCGATCAGCATGAACACATCGTTGTAAGCCATCACGTTGGCTTCACGGGTGGCCGCCGTGGCCAGGCTGCGGATTCCCATGAGGTTGCGCAATTGCGGGTCGGCAACGACACCGCCATAGGCCGAACCGCCGCTCTGCACCCGCGCCGCAACAAGGGGGTCCAGCAGGGTCAGGTGCTCGGTGATCATGCTGGAGTGATACTTCTCGCGCACGATCTGGAAGGTACCGAGCAGCGCTGCGCCGATCAGGCCGCCGAGGTTCTGGCAAATCCCGAACATCACCGAAAAACTCACCAGGTTGCGCGGGTTGGTCAACACGTTCTTGGTGCCCAGCACCATGGTCGGCCCGAGAAAGAAGGTACCGCCGAAGCCTAGCAGGAACTGGCTGATATACAGGTTCTGCGGCCGCGTGAGGTTACTGGAAAAACTGTCCATCACCGACCCGGTCGCCATCAGCGCCAGGGAGATCACCAGCGGCATCAGCAAGTGCGCCGGGTTGATCGTCAAGGCGCTGACCACCAGCCCTGCAATCGCACCGGCCAGCATCACCACGTACAGCGTGTGCATCTGCTGGTAGCTCATGTTCAGCATCTGCATGAATCCCACCGCGCCCGTGGACTGTTCCGACAGCACCATGCGAATCAGGATCACCGCCAGTGCCAGGCGAATCATGGTGCCGCTGCCCAGCCAGCGGGTCATCAGCATCGGGTTGGCGCGGTTATGCTCGATGGCCAGGCCAGCCATGATCAGCACCAGCGAACAGGCCGAGGCGATGCCGATCCAGGGCGCCTCCAGCCACCAGTCGATGCGGCCCAGGGACAACACCGCGCAGAGCAAGGCAACGCCGGTGGCGAGGATTGCGAAGGTCAGGAAGTCGAGTTTTTCAAAAGTCTTGAAACGGTCGCCGGGCGGCAATTTGAGCAGGAACACGCAGCCCAGGCAGATCAACGCCAGGCCCAGCTCGAACAAATACAAGCCACGCCATTCGGCAATCTGCAGCAAGTCCTCGGAAAACAGCCGCGCCAGGGGCAACGCCAGCTGCGCCGTACCCAGCCCCAGCACCAGGGCTTTGAGGCGCCATTTGGCCGGGAACGCCTGGATCATGTAGTACAAGCCCAACGAACTCAGCGCCGCGCCCACCATGCCGTGGGCCGCGCGCACCGCGATGGCCGAGTTGAGATCGTTGACGAACAAATGGCCGAAGGTCACCAGCGCATACAGCACCAGGAACACTTCGGTAAACGCGCGCAAGCCGAACTGCTGGCGAAACTTCACCAGCAGCAGGTTCATGCACACGTTGGTCATGACATAGGCGGCGGGCAGCCAGGCCATTTCCGCCGTGGTCGCGCCCAAGGCGCCTTGCAGGTATTGCAGGTTGGCGATCACCAGCGCGTTGCCCAGCCCGCCGGTGATCGCCACCAATACGCCGACCAGCGCATACAGCCAGCGTTTGTGGGTGGGGTGCAACGGCGTCGACGGCGAGCCCGGCAGGCTCGGCCGCTCGTGGGGTTGCCAGGTGTGCGGGGTGTATTTATCCATTCGATGACCTTGATGAGCCGACGCGCAAGGCCGGTGAAGCCATTAACTCAGAGAACAGTAAACCTGAGCAGGGTTCATTTTGTCATCCTGGACACACAAATGATGCCTTCAGCCGCCTGCGGCTAAAGCGCGGCCTTTAAGAGCATGCCGACGGCAACTACCCCACACAGGCTGGCGAAGCCCACCTGCAACGCCCGCGCCGGAATCACCGAGCACAAGCGACGCCCGGCCAACATGCCGACAATGCTCGCACCGATAAATACCCCGCCCACCGGCTCGATGCTCACGCCGGCATGAAACGCCCCCACCACGCCGATCAACGAGAGCAGGCTGACGACCATCAACGAGGTCGCGACGATCCCGCGCATCTGCACATCGGTGAGCTGCTTGAACGCCGGCACGATCAGAAAGCCACCGCCCACACCGAGCAGGCCCGAAACCGCACCGGTGACCGCACCCAACGCCGCCAGGGTCGCCGTGCATTTGGCCGTCCAGGCCAGGCGCCCGGTCTGCTGGTTGAGCATGCAATTCTTCTGGGCCCAGGAGGCGGCGCCATGGTCACTTGGCCCGGCCTGGATTTTTTCACGCCGCAGCATGCGCCAGGCCACCAGCACCATCAATGCGCTGAACAGGCCCATCAGCACCGGCTCCGACAGTTGATGGGCGATGAACACCCCCAGCGGCGAAAACAGCGCGCCCAGCAACGCGATCAATAACGCCGCGCGGTAACGCACCAGGCCGTGGCGCAGGCCGTCAATCGCGCCCACCGCCGCCGCCGCGCCCACCGCGAGCAATGACACCGGCGCGGCCTGGGTCATCGTCAGCCCCAGTCCCAACACCAATGCCGGCACCCCAAGGATGCCGCCGCCCGCGCCGGTCAGGCCCATGACCAGGCCCATCAATACCCCCAACACACTCGCCAGCAGCATTCAGTCCACCTTGCTCAGGCGGGTCAGCCACTCGCGCCCCTTGAGCATGCCGTTCCAGTAGAACCACGGCAGCAGCGTGGCCTTGAGGAACCACATCGAGCGGCGCGCCCGGGTCGGGTCGAGGGGAAAGGTCGGCAACAGCTTGCCGCCGTAACCGAACTCGGCCAGCACCACCTTGCCCTTCTCCACCGTCAACGGGCAGGAGCCATAGCCGTCGTACTTGAGCGGCAGCGGCGCCTGCTTGCGCAGGGCCAGCAGGTTCTCGGCAACCACCACGATCTGCTTGCGCACCGCCGCGGCGGTCTTGGCGTTACTGGTGCCGCACACATCGCCAAGGCCGAAGATGTGCGGGTAACGCAGGTGCTGCAGGCTGTGGGGGTTCACTTCGCACCAGCCACCGGCATCGGCCAGCGGGCTTTGGCGGATAAAGTCCGGCGCGACCTGTGGCGGCACGACGTGGAGCATGTCGAAGGTTTTCTCCTGGACCGTCACGTTGCCGTCGGCGTCCTTGACTTCGAACCAGGCGGTGCGCGCCGGGCCATCGACTTTTACCAGGTTGGCATTGAAGGCCAGGCGTGCGTTGTATTTCTCGACGTATTTCATCAAGGGCGGCACGAAGGTCGGCACACCGAACAGCGCGGGACCGGCCAGGTTGAACTCAACGTCGATGTTGTTCAGCGTGCCCTGCTTGAGCCAGTGATCGCAGGACAAATACATGGCCTTCTGCGGCGCGCCGGCGCATTTGATCGGCATGGCCGGCTGGGTGAACAGCGCCTTGCCGCCCTTGAGTTGCTGCACCAGTTGCCAGGTGTAGGCGGCATGCGGGTAGCTGTAGTTGGAAGTGACACCGTGGCGGCCGAGGGTTTCTGGCAGGCCCTCGATCTTTTCCCAGGCCAGGCGCAGGCCGGGGCAGACGATCAAGTGGTTCCAGCTGACGCGCTGGTCGTTGTCGAGCACCAGTTGCTGCTCGTCGGGCAGCACTTGGCTGACGGCGGCCTGGATCCAGGTGACGCCGTTGGGCAGTACATCGGCCAACGGGCGCCGAGTCTTCTGCAGGTCATAGGCGCCGCCGCCGACCAAGGTCCAGGCGGGTTGGTAACAATGAAAATCGTTGGGTTCGATCAGGATGATGTTCAGCTGCGGGTCGCGCTTGAGCAGGCTGGCCAGCAGGCCGATGCCTGCCGAGCCGCCGCCGATGACTACGATATCGCCACTGATGGTGGGTCCCCAGTGTTGTTCGGTCATGGTCTACTGCCTTTTTTGTCAATGCACACAAGGGTCGCTGCCGGAAGGCGTCACGCCCAGCTTTTTATGACCGCGCCGCAGTACAGGCCGGACAGGGTCTTCATCACTTGAATCACTTCGTGGCTAGCCAATCCGTAGAAAATGTATTTGCCTTCCCGACGGGTGGCGACCAACCCTTCGTCCCGCAGGATGCCCAACTGTTGCGACAGCGTGGGCTGGCGTACGCCGGTCAGGGCTTCCAGCTCGCCGACGTTGCGCTCGCCCTGGGTCAACTGGCACAGGATCAGCAGGCGGTCTTCATTGGCCAGCGCCTTGAGCAAGGAACAGGCCTTGGACGCCGATGCACGCAACTGGGCGACTTCGCCCTCACTCAACGTAGATTCCATTTGCCTCGGCTCCTCTGTCTCACTTAAGCTCAAAACATTATGTGTAAACGTAAACTGATTGTAACCACTTTTTTCTTCACCGGGGACAGCCGCCATGCCAGCGTTGATTCAAGCCTTTCTGGACGAGGCATCGTCGACCTATACCTACGTCGTCTATGAAGCGGATGGCGGTCCCTGTGCCATCGTCGACTCGGTGCTCAACTACGACCCGGCTTCCGGGCGCACCGGCACCGCCCAGGCCGACAAGGTGATTGCCTTCGTTCGCGAGCATGGCCTTGAGGTGCAGTGGCTGTTGGAAACCCATGCCCACGCCGACCACCTGTCTGCCGCGCCTTACCTGCGACGCACGCTGGGCGGCAAGATTGCGATTGGCGAGTCCATCAGCAAGGTGCAGCACGTCTTCAAGCACCTGTTCAACCTGGAGCCGGAGTTTCGCGTCGATGGCTCCCAGTTCGACCACCTGTTTGCGCCGAATGAAATCTTTCATATCGGCGGCTTGCAGGCCCAGGCGCTGCATGTACCCGGGCACACACCGGCGGATATGGCCTACCTGATCGATGGCCGCCTGATCCTGGTGGGCGACACCCTGTTCATGCCCGACGTGGGCACCGCGCGCTGCGACTTCCCCGGCGGCGATGCGCGCCAGTTGTATGCGTCGATGCGCAAGTTGCTGGCGTTCCCGGCCGAAACCCAACTGTATGTATGTCATGACTACCCGCCCGAAGGCCGCGAGGCCAGATGCCTGACCACCGTGGCGGCGCAGCGTGCGGGCAATATCCATGTGCATGACGGCGTGGATGAAGCGACGTTCGTGGCGATGCGCACCCAACGCGATGCCGGGCTGGGAATGCCGACGCTGTTGTTGCCGGCGATCCAGGTGAACGTACGGGCGGGGAACATGCCGCCGGCGGAAGAGAACGGAGTGACCTACCTCAAGATCCCCCTCAACCAACTTTGAAACAGGGTTAAAAATGTGGGAGGGGGCTTGCTCCCGATGGCGGTGTGACAGCCAAGTTATCTGTAGCTGACCCTGGGGATCGTTCCCATGCTCTGCGTGGGAATGCCTTCCGGGACGCTCCGCGTCCCGTTAACCGCAGTGGATTTCGGCTACCGCGCACAGGTGACGCGGAGCGTCACGGGCTGCGTTACCACGCGGGAGCGTGGGAACGATCTCGGAATTATGTGTAGCTGATTCACCGCTATCGGGGGCAAGCCCCCTCCCACATTTTGGTCTGTGGAGTGTCAGCAACCGAGGCTGATGCCGTAGGCCGGCACTGGGGATCGTTCCCATGCTCTGCGTGGGAATGCCTTCCGGGACGCTCCGCGTCCCGTTAACCGCAGTAGGTTTCGGCTACCAGGCACAGGTGACGCGGAGCGTCACGGGCTGCATTACCACGCGGGAGCGTGGGAACGATCTCGGAATTATGTGTAGCTGATTCACCGCTATCGGGGGCAAGCCCCCTCCCACATTTTGGTCTGTGGGGTGTCAGGAACCGAGGCTGATGCCGTTGGCCGGCAGTGGCAGCGCGGTTTTGTAGCGCACCTGCTTGAGCGCAAAGCTGGAGCGGATATTCGCCACCCCCGGCACCTTGGTCAGGAAATCCATCATGAAGCGCTCCAGTGACTGGATCGTCGGCACCAGCACCCGAATCAGGTAGTCCGGGTCGCCGGCCATCAGGTAGCACTCCATCACCTCGGGGCGATCCGAGATCGCCCCTTCGAACTGCTGCAACGCCAGTTCATTCTGCTTTTCCAGGCTCACATGGATGAACACATTGACATGCAGCCCCAGCAGGTCGGCGTCCAGCAGCGTGACCTGCTCGCGAATCAGGCCCAACTCCTCCATCGCCTTCACCCGGTTGAAGCACGGCGTGGGCGACAGGTTGACCGAGCGGGCCAGGTCGGCGTTGGTGATGCGGGCGTTCTCCTGCAGGGCGTTGAGAATGCCGATATCGGTACGGTCCAGTTTGCGCATGAGACAAAATCACCTGTTTATTATGTTTATGCAGATTTTTTATCCGCAAATGATCCCAGGCGCAATGAAACACAGATAAATATTCTTCTACGCCACGCCTATGATTGTTGTAGGACAAGATTTCTTCTACCCGAAGACTGACTGTCAGCTAGCGCGCCCACTACAAGAAATTCACAAGATCGAGCGTAGAAGCCATGACCCAGCCGTATGAACCACTGCGCCTGCACGTCCCTGAACCCTCGGGCCGTCCAGGCTGCAAGACCGACTTCACCTACCTGCGCCTGACCGACGCCGGCCTGGTGCGCAAACCCGCCATCGACGTAGAGCCTTCCGACACCGCCGACCTGGCCAAGGGCCTGATCCGCGTGCTCGATGACCAGGGCCAGGCCCTGGGCCCGTGGGCCGAAGGCGTCTCGAGCGAGATCATGCGCCGCGGCATGCGCGCGATGCTCAAGACGCGCATCTTCGACAACCGCATGGTGGTCGCCCAGCGTCAGAAAAAAATGTCGTTCTACATGCAAAGCCTTGGCGAAGAAGCCATCGGCAGCGCCCAGGCCCTGGCCTTGAACATTGACGACATGTGCTTCCCCACCTACCGCCAGCAAAGCATCCTGATGGCCCGCGAGGTGCCGCTGGTGGACCTGATCTGCCAACTGCTGTCCAACGAGCGCGACCCGCTCAAGGGTCGCCAGCTGCCAATCATGTACTCGGTCAAGGACGCCGGTTTCTTCACCATTTCCGGCAACCTCGCCACCCAGTTCGTACAGGGCGTGGGCTGGGGCATGGCCTCGGCGATCAAGGGCGATACCAAGATCGCTTCGGCCTGGATCGGCGACGGCGCCACGGCTGAATCCGACTTCCACACCGCCCTCACCTTCGCGCACGTCTACCGCGCCCCGGTGATCCTCAACGTGGTGAACAACCAGTGGGCCATCTCGACCTTTCAAGCTATCGCCGGTGGTGAAGCCACCACCTTCGCCGGACGCGGCGTGGGCTGTGGCATCGCCTCGCTGCGGGTCGATGGCAACGATTTCATCGCGGTGTACGCCGCCTCCGCCTGGGCCGCCGAACGCGCCCGGCGTAACCTGGGGCCGACGCTGATCGAGTGGGTGACTTACCGCGCCGGCCCGCACTCGACCTCCGACGACCCGTCCAAGTACCGCCCCGCCGATGACTGGAGCCACTTCCCGCTGGGTGACCCGATTGCCCGTCTCAAGCAGCACCTGATCAGGATTGGCCAGTGGTCCGAAGAGGAACACGCGGCGGTCAGCGCCGAACTTGAAGCCGAAGTCATCGCGGCACAGAAACAGGCCGAACAGTACGGCACCCTCGCCGGCGGCCAGATTCCAAGCGCCGCGACCATGTTCGAAGACGTCTACAAAGAGATGCCGGAGCACTTGAAGCGCCAGCGTCAAGAGCTGGGGGTCTGACATGAACGATCACAACAACAGCATCGAACTGGAAACCGCCATGACCACCACCACCATGACCATGATCCAGGCCCTGCGCTCGGCCATGGATGTGATGCTTGAACGTGACGACAACGTGGTGGTGTTCGGCCAGGACGTCGGTTACTTCGGCGGCGTGTTCCGTTGCACCGAAGGCCTGCAAACCAAGTACGGCAGCTCACGGGTATTCGACGCACCGATCTCCGAAAGCGGCATCGTCGGCGTGGCGGTGGGCATGGGTGCCTACGGCCTGCGCCCGGTCGCGGAAATCCAGTTCGCCGACTACGTCTACCCCGCCACCGATCAGATCATCTCCGAAGCGGCGCGCCTGCGTTATCGCTCGGCCGGCCAGTTCACCGCGCCCTTGACCATGCGCATGCCGTGCGGCGGCGGCATTTATGGCGGCCAGACCCACAGCCAGAGCATCGAAGCGGTATTCACTCAGGTCTGCGGCCTGCGCACCGTGATGCCATCCAACCCCTATGACGCCAAGGGCCTGCTGATCGCCTCCATCGAAAACGATGACCCGGTGATCTTCCTGGAACCCAAGCGCCTGTATAACGGCCCGTTCGATGGCCATCACGACCGCCCGGTAACACCGTGGTCGAAACACCCGCAAGCGCAAGTGCCGGACGGTTACTACACCGTGCCGCTGGACGTCGCCGCCATTGTGCGTCCGGGTTCGGCCGTAACCGTGCTGACCTACGGCACCACCGTGTACGTGTCGCAAGTCGCCGCCGAAGAAACCGGCATCGACGCTGAAGTCATCGACCTGCGCAGCCTGTGGCCGCTGGACCTGGACACCATCGTCAAGTCGGTGAAAAAGACCGGCCGTTGCGTGGTGGTGCACGAAGCCACGCGCACCTGCGGGTTTGGCGCCGAGCTGGTGTCGCTGGTGCAGGAACATTGCTTCCACCACCTGGAAGCGCCGATCGAACGCGTCACCGGCTGGGACACCCCCTACCCGCACGCGCAGGAGTGGGCGTATTTCCCAGGCCCGTCCCGAGTGGGCGCGGCGTTGAAACGGGTCATGGAGGTCTGAATGGGCACGCACGTTATCAAGATGCCGGACATTGGCGAAGGCATCGCAGAAGTTGAACTGTCGCAGTGGCACGTAAAAGTCGGCGACCTGGTGGTCGAAGATCAGGTGCTGGCGGACGTGATGACCGACAAGGCGATGGTGGATATCCCCTCGCCGGTCCACGGCAAGGTGCTGTCTCTGGGCGGCGAGCCGGGCGAAGTCATGGCAGTGGGCAGTATTCTGATCAGCATTGAAGTGGAAGGCGTCGGCAACGCCAAGGAAGCACCGGCGGTGGCCGCACCGGTGGAAAAATCCGCGCCTGTGGTGGAGAGCAAATCGGCACCGGTGCAAGCCAAGCCCGCGCCTGTCGCCACTAAGGTTCAAGCGCCCGTGGCCCGCGACGCGGCCGAGCGACCGCTGGCCTCCCCCGCCGTGCGCAAGCATGCGCTGGACGCGGGTATCCCGTTGCGCCTGGTCCAGGGCACAGGCCCGGCCGGGCGGATCCTGCATGAAGACCTCGACGCCTACCTGCAGCAAGGCGCGAGCAGCTCCTCGAGCGCCGCCAACCCCTACGCCGAACGCCACGACGAGCACCAGATTCCGGTGATCGGCATGCGCCGCAAGATCGCCCAGCGCATGCAGGACGCCACCCGCCGCGCCGCGCATTTCAGCTACGTGGAAGAAATCGACGTCACCGTGCTGGACGAACTGCGCGTGCACCTCAATGAGAAACACGGCGCCACACGCGGCAAGCTGACCCTGTTGCCGTTCATCGTGCGTGCCATGGTGGTGGCGCTGCGCGACTTCCCGCAGATCAACGCGCGCTACGACGATGAAGCCCAAGTCATCACCCGCCTCGGCGCCGTGCATGTGGGCGTCGCCACCCAGAGCGACGTCGGCCTGATGGTGCCGGTGGTGCGCCACGCCGAAGCCCGCAATCTGTGGGGCACTGCCGAAGAAATCGCGCGCCTGGCCACGGCGGCGCGCAATGGCAAGGCCAGCCGTGACGAGCTGTCGGGCTCCACCATCACCCTGACCAGCCTTGGCGCGCTGGGTGGGATTGTCAGCACGCCGGTGCTGAACCTGCCGGAAGTGGCCATCGTCGGCGTCAACCGCATCGTCGAGCGGCCCATGGTGATCAAGGGTCAGATCGTGGTGCGCAAGATGATGAACCTCTCCAGCTCGTTCGACCACCGCGTGGTCGATGGCATGGACGCGGCGCAATTCATCCAGGCCATTCGCGGCCTGCTCGAACAACCCGCCAGCCTATTCCTGGAGTAAGGGCATGACTCAGACACTACACACGACGCTGCTGATTATCGGCGGCGGCCCTGGCGGTTATGTGGCGGCGATTCGCGCCGGCCAGCTGGGCATCCCGACCATTCTGGTGGAAGGCCAGGCGTTGGGCGGCACCTGCCTGAACATCGGCTGCATTCCATCCAAGGCCTTGATCCATGTGGCCGAGCAGTTCCAGCAAAGCGTGCACCACAGCCAGGGCTCGCCCCTGGGCATCGAAGTGAATGCGCCGAGCCTGGACATCCGCAAAAGCGTGGAATGGAAAGACGGCATCGTCGACCGCCTGACCACCGGTGTCGCCGCACTGCTGAAGAAACACAAGGTGCAAGTGATCCACGGCTGGGCCAAGGTGGTGGACGGCAAGACCGTCGACGTGGGCGATCAGCGCATTCAATGCGAACACCTGCTGCTGGCCACCGGTTCGAAAAGCGTCGAACTGCCGATGCTGCCGCTGGGCGGGCCGATCATCTCGTCCACCGAAGCCCTGGCACCCACCCGCATACCGAAGCGGCTGATCGTGGTGGGCGGCGGTTATATCGGCCTGGAGCTGGGCATTGCCTACCGCAAACTGGGGGCTGACGTCAGTGTGGTCGAGGCTCAGGACCGCATCCTGCCGGCCTATGAAGCCGAGCTGACCCAGCCGGTCGGCGAGTCCCTCAAGCAATTGGGGGTCAAGCTGTACCTCAAGCACAGCGTCACCGATTTTGCCGATAACTGCCTGCAAGTGCGCGACCCCAATGGCGATACGCTGTCGCTGGCGACCGATCAGGTGCTGGTGGCCGTGGGCCGCAAACCCAACACCCAGGGCTGGAACCTCGAAGCGCTGGACCTGGCAATGAACGGCGCGGCGATCAGGATCGACAGCCGCTGCCAGACCAGCATGCGCAACGTCTGGGCCATCGGCGACCTGAGCGGCGAGCCGATGCTGGCGCACCGGGCCATGGCCCAGGGCGAAATGGTTGCTGAACTGATCAGTGGCAAATCCCGCGAATTCAACCCGGCGGCGATCCCGGCCGTGTGCTTTACCGACCCGGAACTGGTGGTGGTCGGCAAGACGCCTGACGACGCCAAGGCGGCCGGTCTGGACTGCATCGTGTCGAGCTTCCCCTTCGCCGCCAACGGCCGGGCCATGACCCTGGAGTCGAAAGCCGGCTTCGTGCGGGTGGTGGCACGGCGTGACAATCATCTGATTGTCGGCTGGCAGGCGGTGGGCGCGGGTGTCTCGGAACTGTCCACAGCGTTTGGCCTGAGCCTGGAAATGGGTTCGCGCCTGGAAGACGTGGCCGGCACCATCCACGCTCACCCGACATTGGGTGAAGCCGTGCAGGAAGCCGCGCTGCGGGCGCTGGGCCACGCGCTGCATCTGTAGAACCGTGGCGAGGCCATCGGGCGCAAGCCCCCTCCCACAGGGGAACGCATGTGGGAGGGGGCTTGCCCCCGATAGCGATGGATCAGCCAATAGAGATGTCGAATGGCCCATCCGCCCGCTCCCACACAAGCCAAGAATGCAGTATTGTTGCTGCCATCCAGAAAAAAATCCGACTTGACCAGAGATTAGAGGGTGTCATGGGTAACGAAAGCATCAATTGGGACAAGCTGGGTTTTGACTACATCAAGACCGACAAGCGGTTTCTCCAGGTCTGGAAAAACGGCGAATGGCAAGACGGCACCCTGACCGACGACAATGTGCTGCACATCAGCGAGGGCTCCACTGCCCTGCACTATGGCCAGCAGTGCTTTGAAGGCCTCAAGGCCTACCGCTGCAAGGACGGCTCGATCAACCTGTTCCGTCCAGACCAGAACGCCGCGCGCATGCAGCGCAGCTGTGCCCGCCTGCTGATGCCGCATGTGACAACCGAGGCATTCATCGATGCCTGCAAGCAAGTGGTCAAGGCCAACGAGCGCTTCATCCCGCCTTACGGCAGCGGCGGCGCGCTGTACCTGCGCCCGTTCGTGATCGGCACCGGTGACAACATCGGTGTACGCACCGCACCGGAGTTCATCTTCTCGGTGTTCTGCATCCCGGTTGGCGCCTATTTCAAAGGCGGCCTGGTGCCCCACAACTTCCAGATCTCCACCTTCGACCGCGCCGCGCCACAGGGCACCGGTGCCGCGAAAGTGGGCGGCAACTATGCCGCCAGCCTGATGCCAGGTTCGGAAGCGAAGAAATCCGGCTTCGCCGACGCCATCTACCTGGACCCGATGACCCATTCGAAAATCGAAGAAGTCGGCTCGGCCAACTTCTTCGGTATCACCCATGACAACCAGTTCATCACGCCGAAGTCGCCTTCGGTACTGCCAGGCATCACCCGCCTGTCGCTGATCGAACTGGCCCAGACCCGCCTGGGCCTGGACGTGGTCGAGGGCGAAGTGTTCATCGACAAGCTGGATCAATTCAAGGAAGCCGGCGCCTGCGGTACCGCTGCCGTGATCTCGCCCATCGGCGGCATTCAGTACAACGGCAAACTGCACGTGTTCCACAGCGAGACCGAAGTGGGCCCGATCACCCAGAAGCTCTATAAAGAGCTGACTGGCGTGCAGACCGGTGACGTTGAAGCGCCAGCGGGTTGGATCGTAAAAGTCTAAAGCAGCACCGCAAAACCTTGTGGGAGGGGGCTTGCTCCCGATAGCGGTACATCAGTCGCAGATTTATCGACTGATCCAACCCTATCGGGGGCAAGCCCCCTCCCACATTTGATCTGCAGTATTTTCAAGGTTGGGGGATATTGCTGGCAATCTTCTTGCCCATGCTGATCCTCGGTTCCACCCCATACCCCAATGCCTCGTAGAACCCCGCCACCGCTTCATTGCCGCTGGTGATCTGCAGGTTGATCTTCATGCACCCCAGCGCCGTCAGCGCCTGTTCTGCGTAACGCACCAACGACGAACCCAAGCCGTGACGACGATAGTCGGCATGCACCGCCACCGAATACAACCAGCCACGATGGCCGTCGTACCCGGCGAGGATCGTACCGATCACGGTTTTTTTATCGGTCGCCACAAAGAACAACCCATCATTGACCGCCAGTTTCTTATCGATCGCCAGGCTTGGCAGGTTATGCGCGGTGTCGTAGCCGAACGCTTGCTGCCATAACGCAACCACCTGCGCACGGTGCTGGCGGTCGCGATACAGGCCGATGGGGTGCCGAGACAGCAGGGCCTTTTCCATGACCAGCGTGCGCTCATTGCCGTGGTAGACATCGCGCACGGTGTGAAAACCCAGCTTGCTATAGAACGGTTCGGCGGTCAGCGAGGACGGCACGCTCAACACGGTGACCCCGGCTTCACGGGCACGCAGTTCGATCTCGATCATCAGCAGCCGACCAATGCCCTGCCCTTGCAGCGCCGGGTTGACGAACACCGAGCGCACCACATTGGCATCCAGGGCCGCCGTGGCGACGATCACCTGCGCCTGAACCGCCACCAGCACCACACGCCGCTTGAGCAGTTCCAACACCGCATCCGGCGTGAAATGGCTCGCCACACGAGCGATCACATCCGCCGGATAATCTCGTGCATTGCTGCTGTGCAAGGCGGCCAGGATAACTTGGCTGATGCTCTCGGCATCTGAGGTTTGGGCAATACGAACGACGGTGGACATGCTTGCTCCTGGCTGACGGCGACTGGGCGAGCATCACAATACCAATGTGGAAGGGGCGGTGCGACAACTGGACTTGCCCCTGGTTACGGTGGATCAACTACCGATAAGCCGACTGATCTACCGATATCGGGGTATGGGGTATGTACGCAACGTTGGCACGACCCTGAACCCGTGGCGAGGGAGCTTGCTCCCGCTGGACTGCGCAGCAGGCCCATTGTTTGGGGCCGCTTCGCGGCCCAGCGGGAGCAAGCTCCCTCGCCACGGGTTTGGTGTTCGCCTTAACTGACTGGCATCAGGGCTTGCCGCTCTCCCACATTTTCTAGCCGTGCCCGCTAGCAATACGCTTGCCGGGTTTAGCGCCCACCAGCTTGGCCTGCCCATCTTTCTGCTTGCCGGTGCGCGCCTCGCTGATAAGCCCCGGTATCAACTTGCCCTCCGGCAAATTCTTCCAGAACCGGCTGGGCAAGTGCCCTTCCATGACCTTGGGGTTCAACCGCGCCGGGTTGAAGATGTGGCTGTAGTAGGTCAGCCACATGGCGCTGTGCGGATCCTCGACATTCTGCGCCAGTTGCTGCCAGGCCTCGGGGCACCGGCGTTGGTGGATCAACTGCTCGCCGTCGTAATACACCCCGTCCAGCGGGGTTGCGATCATCCAGCGATGCCGGCCCATGCGCCCGATAAAATGCTGGCTGGCACTCTTGAGGATGTCGTGGGCGGGCTCGTGCCAGGCCACGTATTCCGGCAGCTCGGCCCCCGCCTCGGCTGGCAGTGCAATGAACCGTACGAACGCATGCAGGTGGTGGGCTTCACGGCTGACCTGCTTGATGCGCCGCTGCAACTCGCTACCCAGCTTGTCACCCGCCAGCATGGCCGTGCGGTCGCCATGGCTGACCCGCCACAGCACCTCGTAAAGCAGGCTCCAGCGCTGCTCGCCGTGGTAGCAGGCGGCCGACTCCAGCAGTTGCAGCAACGCCTTGGGAATGCGCGCCTGGAACGGACCGGGCTCGGCCGGAATCGGCTCGTCGGTGGCAAACAGATCCGCCACCTCAGCCTCGCCCCAGCTCACCTGGCTGGGGTCGACCTGATGGCTGAGCAGCCAGCGCGCCTGTTCGCGCCAAGTGCTGAACAGGTTGTCGCATTCCAGGCTGATCATCCCCACAGCCCCATTTGTTGCGGTTGCGGGCGATCACGCAGCTGTTCACGCAGCAGTACGCTGGTGCTGTCGGCCTGCTGGGGGTGGTAATCGCTGGTGATGAAGAACGGCTTGGCCTTGGCCAGCACGCAGCGCATGCGCGCCAGGTCTTCGAAGCGGATCTTGCGTTCGCGGCGCAGGTCGACCAGGCGCTGGGTGGTGCGCAGGCCAATGCCGGGGATGCGCGCGATCAAGGTTGGTTCGGCGCGGTTCAGGTCCAGGGGGAACACTTCGCGATGCTCCAGGGCCCACGCCAGCTTGGGGTCGATATCCAGGGCCAGGTGGCCGGGGCCTTCGAACAGCTCGTTGGCGCTGAAACCGTAGCTGCGCAACAGGAAATCGGCCTGGTACAAGCGATGCTCGCGCATCAGTGGCGGCGCGGCCAGGGGTACGCTTTTCGGGCTGTTGGGGATGGGGCTGAATGCCGAGTAATACACACGGCGCAGCTTGTAATTGCCGTACAAGGCTTCGGCACCGTGCAGGATGGTGCTGTCATCGGTGTCATCGGCGCCGACGATCATCTGCGTGCTTTGCCCGGCCGGGGCGAAGCGTGGCGCGCGGGGCTCGTTGAACACGGTTTGTTCACCGGTGTAGATGGTCTGCATGGCCTGCTTGATCGAGCCGATCTGCTTTTCCGGTGCCAGGGTTTGCAGGCTGGCATCGGTGGGCAGTTCGATATTCACGCTCAGGCGGTCGGCATAGCGCCCGGCCTCGGCGATCAGCGCCGGGTCGGCTTCGGGGATGGTCTTGAGATGGATATAGCCGCGAAAGTCGTGCTCTTCGCGCAGCAGTTTGGCAACCCGCACCAACTGTTCCATGGTGTAGTCGGCTGAACGGATGATGCCGGAACTGAGAAACAGGCCGCTGACGCAGTTGCGCTTGTAGAAGTCCAGCGTCAGGGTGACCACCTCTTCCGGACTGAAGCGCGCCCGGGGCACGTCGCTGGAGCGGCGGTTGACGCAATACTGGCAGTCGTACAGACAAAAGTTGGTGAGCAATACCTTGAGCAGCGAGACGCAACGCCCATCCGGGGTATAGCTGTGGCAGATGCCCATGCCATCGGTGGAACCCAGCCCCGCCTTGCCTTCGGAACTGCGCTTGGGTGCGCCACTGCTGGCGCACGAAGCGTCGTACTTGGCGGCGTCGGCGAGGATGCTGAGTTTTTCGATCAACTGCATGGGAAGCTACCGATACTGGTTTTTTGTACAGTATCAGGGGGTAGCTGCAAGCCGCAAGCTTTTAGCTGCAAGCTTGCGGCTGGCGGCTGGAACTCAGCTCGCGGTCGCCAACAACAGGTCCCGTACCGAGCGTGCTGAATCACGGTTGCGATCGTTCTCATACAGCGACGCCGCAATTTCATCCGCCCGGATCGGCAGCACCGACAGCAACGTATCGCTCAAACCATGGCTGGCCTGGCTGAACCCCTGGATGTAGATGCCTGCCTTGCAGCGCTCGTCAGTGACGATGCGGTAGTCGCGGGCCACTTCGAAATCGCCCATGTAGGCCTGCAGCGGCGCGAGCAGTTCGCGGTGCATCTGGCGATCGTAGCCGGTGGCCAGGATCACCGCGTCGTAATGACTGACGCTGGTTTCGCCGGTGGCATTGTTGCGCAGCGTCAGTTCGATACCCAGCGGGCCGGGGGTGGCTTTTTCGACCACGGTCAGCGTGCGGAACGCCTGGCGCGCGATGCCGGAGACCTTCTGCCGATAGAAAATGCCGTAGATGCGTTCGATCAGGTCCAGGTCCACCACCGAGTAGTTGGTGTTCTGGTACTCGGCGACCAGCCGCTCACGCTCAGCGCCGACCTGCTGGAACACCAGGTCGGTAAAGGCCGGCGAGAACACTTCGTTGACGAACGGGCTGTCATCGGCCGGCTTGAGCGCCGAGCCGCGCAGGATCATGTCGACCTGCACCGACGGGAAGCTGTCGTTGAGGTCGATAAACGCCTCGGCGGCGCTCTGGCCACCGCCGATCACCGCGACGCGCATGGCCTTGCCCTCGACACACGGCTGGCTCGCCATGCGCTCCAGGTACTGGGAATGGTGGAACACCCGGCTGTCGCCCTTGAGCGCCTTGAACGCTTCGGGAATGCGCGGCGTGCCACCGGCGCTGACCACCACCGAGCGCGTGGTGCGCACATGCTGTTCGCCCTGGGCATCACGGGAGATCACGCGCAGCGCTTCAACCTGCTGCTGATGCAGGATCGGCTCGATGGCCAGCACTTCTTCGCCGTAGTGGGCCTGGGCCTGGAATTGCCCGGCGACCCAGCGCAGGTAGTCGTTGTACTCCATGCGGCACGGGTAGAAGGTGCCCAGGTTGATGAAGTCCACCAGGCGCTCGTGGGCCTTGAGGTAATTGACGAAGGAGTACGGGCTGGTGGGGTTGCGCAGGGTCACCAGGTCCTTGAGGAAGGAAATCTGCAGTTCGCTCTGGGTCACCAGGGTATTGCCGTGCCAGCGGTAATCGGCTTGTTTGTCGAGAAACAGCACGTCCAGTTTGCCCTGGGCCTTCTCACGCTCCTGCAGGGCGATGGCCAGCGCCAGGTTCGAAGGGCCGAAACCGATACCGATCAGGTCGTGAACCGCGGGCGAAGCAATAGCCTGTGTCATTCCAGTGTCCTCTGGATAAGCCCCTTGGCGGTTGGGGCGGGAATACCTTCATGGCCTGAACAACAGGCCTGTGTGTTGATAGGAAACGAGGACAGTGAAATAAAATTTAACTAACAGCGCTTCAGTGCGCTTCCCACTCGCGCATGCGTGACCGGCAGTGCTTCATGGCGTTGACGATGTGCTTTTCCACCAGGCTGCGGGAAATGCCCAGACGCTCGGCGATTTGCAGATGGGACAGGCCCTCCAGTTTGCGCAACAGGAAACTGTCGCGGCAGGCAGCCGGCAACTCGGCCAGGGCGCGTTCGAGCAGCTCCAGGCGCTGGCCCTGGGCGTGGCTGGCGTGGGGTGAGCACGGGGCGAAGCGTTCCTTGCTGTCCAGCACTTCCAGCGGCTCGACCTGGCGCAGGGCGTTGCGCCGATGGCCGTCGATCACCAGGTTCAACGCGGTGCGGTAGAGGAACGCGCGCGGCTGCTCGATCGGGGTGTCACTGGCGCGCTCCAGCACCCGCAGATACGCGTCATGCACCACATCCTCGGCCACCTGACGGTTGCCCAGCTTGGCGTTGAGGAAACACACCAGCTCGCGATAGTAGTTTTCCAACATGACTCCTGGCCCCATGGCCGTGGTGCTAACGATGCCAGCCCGTGTAGGAACAAGCCTGTGGATGATGGCAGTTTGAGTGTGTGCAATTTATAGTAATTCTCATCTACTTTTAAAGAAGTCTTGCATCAACAGCCGATTTTTTTCTCCACGCACCCTGTCATCGCACGTGTCACACGCCTAAATCCGCGGGCCTTTTCTTCGTTTAACTGTCAGCTCTGCGCGACTGCGCCCCGATCTTTCCTGGCTGGAACCTACGCATGAAACGCCCTCGACCTGCCCGACGCGCCCTGCTTGTGGTGGCGTGCCTGATTCCCATCGTTGCGTTTGCCACCTGGCAGGGCCTGGCGTCGGGCCGCGACACCCTCTCCACTGTCACCGTCACCCGTGGCGATATCGAAAACAGCGTCACGGCCCTGGGTACCTTGCAACCACGGCGCTATGTGGATGTTGGCGCCCAGGCCTCCGGGCAGATCCAGAAGATTCACGTCGAGGCCGGCGATCAGGTCAAGGAAGGCCAGCTGCTGGTCGAAATCGACCCGTCGACGCAAAAAGCCAAGCTCGACGCCAGCCGCTATGCCATCGACAACCTTGCGGCGCAGTTGCAGGAGCAGAAGGCCCTGCATGCCTTGGCACGCCAGAAGTACCAGCGCCAGCAACGTCTGAGCGCCGGTAACGCCACTCGCGAAGAAGACGTACAAACCGCCAAGGCTGAACTGAGCGCGACCCAGGCGCGGGTCGACATGTTCCAGGCCCAGATCCGCCAGGCCCAGGCCAGCCTGCGCAGCGACGAGGCGGAACTGGGCTATACGCGCATCTACGCACCGATGGCCGGCACCGTGGTCGCGGTGGATGCACGGGTCGGCCAGACGCTCAACGCCCAGCAACAAACCCCGCTGATCCTGCGCATCGCCAGGCTGTCGCCGATGACCGTATGGGCCGAGGTATCCGAGGCGGATATCGGCCACGTCAAACCCGGCATGCGTGCGTACTTCACCACCTTGAGCGGCGGCAGCCGGCGCTGGACCAGCACCGTGCGCCAGATCCTGCCGATCCCGCCCAAGCCGTTGAACGAAACCCAGGGCAGCGGCAGCCCGAGCAGCGCCAGCAAGAGCGGCACCGGCCGCGTGGTGCTGTACACAGTATTGCTGGACGTGGACAACGCCGATAACGCGCTGATGGCCGAGATGACCACCCAGGTGTTTTTCGTCGCAAGCCAGGTCAAGGACGCCCTCACCGTGCCGGTCGCCGCGTTGCAAGGCACCTCCAACGCGGACACCCAAGTCGCCCGGGTGGTGGCGAAAAACGGCCGCATCGAGCAGCGCGAGGTGCGCCTGGGCATCAGCGACCGCCTGCGCGTCCAGGTGCTGGAAGGACTCAACGAAGGCGATCATGTGTTGATCGGCCCGGCCGACAGCAGTGGGGGTTGAGTTGACCACGCCCCTGATCGAATTCAAGCACATCCGCAAATCCTACGGCGGCGGCGACAGCCCGCAGGTCGACGTGCTGCGCGGTATCGACCTATCGATCCATGCCGGGGAATTCGTCGCCATCGTCGGCGCGTCCGGCTCCGGCAAATCGACGCTGATGAATATCCTCGGTTGCCTCGACCGCCCGAGCGAAGGCGACTACCTGTTCGCCGGCGAAAACGTCGCTCACCTGGGCAGCGACGAACTGGCCTGGCTGCGCCGTGAGGCCTTCGGTTTCGTGTTCCAGGGCTACCACCTGATCCCTTCGGCGTCGGCCCAGGAAAACGTCGAGATGCCGGCGATCTATGCCGGCATCAGCGCCAGCGAACGGCATGCCCGCGCGAGCGCCCTGCTCAGCCGGCTGGGCCTGGCCGAACGCACCGGCAACCGGCCGCACCAGCTTTCCGGCGGCCAGCAGCAACGGGTGTCCATCGCGCGCGCGTTGATGAACGGTGGGCACATCATCCTTGCGGACGAACCCACCGGCGCCCTCGACAGCCACAGCGGCGCCGAAGTGATGACCCTGCTTGACGAACTGGCGAGTCAGGGCCACGTGGTGATCCTGATCACCCATGACCGCGAAGTGGCCGCACGGGCCAACCGCATCATCGAGATTCGCGACGGCCTGATCATCAGCGACTCGGCCAACGCCGACGCCTTTGTGCCCGCCGAAGCCAACAGCGCTGCGTTGCAAGCGGTAGACCTGCGTCAGCGCCTGGCCGACGGCGCCGAACACAACGGCGCCTGGAAAGCCGAACTGCTCGACGCGCTGCAAGCGGCCTGGCGCGTGATGTGGATCAACCGCTTCCGCACCGCGCTGACCCTGCTCGGGATCATCATTGGCGTGGCCTCGGTGGTGGTCATGCTCGCCGTAGGTGAAGGCAGCAAGCGCCAGGTGATGGAGCAGATGGGCGCGTTCGGCTCCAACATCCTGTATGTCAGTGGCTCGTCACCCAACCCGCGCACGCCCCTGGGCATCATCACCCCCGAAGATGTAGCCGCCCTGGCCACCCTGCCGCAGGTGAAAAAGATCATGCCGGTCAACGGCGCCGAAGCCGGCGTGCGGTTCGGCAACATCGACTACATGGCCTATGTCGGCGGCAATGACACGAATTTCCCGACGATTTTCAACTGGCCGGTGGTCGAGGGCAGCTACTTCACCGAAGCCGACGAACGCAACGCCGCCACCGTCGCAGTGATCGGCGCACGGGTGCGCGACAAGCTGTTCAAAGGCCTGGTCAACCCCATCGGCCAATACATCCTGATCGAAAACGTGCCATTCCAGGTGGTCGGCGTGCTCCAGGAAAAAGGCTCCAGCTCGGGCAATAAAGACAGCGATGACCGCATTGCCATCCCCTACTCCGCCGCCAGCATTCGCCTGTTCGGCAGCTACAACCCGGAGTACGTGGTGATTGCCGCCGCCGACGCCAGCCGCGTTAACGCCGCCGAACAGGCCATCGATCAGTTGCTCAAGCGCCTGCACCACGGCAAGGACGACTACCACCTGACCAACAACGCCGCGATGATTCAGGCCGAAGCGCGCACCGCCAATACCCTGTCGTTGATGCTGGGTTCGATTGCGGCGATTTCGCTGCTGGTGGGCGGTATCGGCGTGATGAATATCATGCTGATGACCGTGCGCGAACGCACCCGCGAAATCGGTATCCGCATGGCCACCGGCGCCCGCCAGCGCGACATTCTGCGTCAGTTTCTCACCGAGGCGGTGATGCTTTCGGTGGTCGGCGGGCTGTTCGGTATCGCCCTGGCGCTGCTGGTGGGCGGCGTGCTGGTGCTGGCCGATGTGGCGGTGCAGTTCTCCCTGGTGGCGGTGCTCGGCGCATTTGGCTGCGCGCTGGTCACCGGTGTCGTATTCGGCTTTATGCCGGCCCGTAAAGCTGCCCGGCTCGATCCGGTTAAGGCGTTGACCAGTGAATAAACACCCCCTCGCCCCCCCGCTGACGCTGCTCAGCCTGTGCCTGTTGCTCAATGCCTGCGCAAGCCATGCGCCCGCCGTCGACAGCGGCATCGCGCCGCCCGCCGCCTGGCAATATGCCGAGCGCGCAGCCAGCCAGGCCACCAACCAGCGCTGGTGGACGCAGTTTGGCAGCCCATCGCTCAACCGTTTGATCGACCAGGCCCGCCGTGACAGTTTCGACGTGGCCGCGGCCATGGCGCGCGTGCGTCAGGCGCAGGCAACGGCAGTGATTGCCGGCGCGCCGCTGCTGCCCGAGGTCAAGTTCAACCTCACCGCCAGCCGCGAAAAGCTGTTGCGCGGCAGCGGCAATTCGGACCTGAACGCCACCGAGAGCGACCGAACCGTCAGCAGCTATGACGCCAACCTCAGCGCCAGCTACGAACTCGATTTCTGGGGCGGCCGCGCCGCTGCGCGAGACAGTGCGCTGCACAGCCTGCAAGCCAGCCAGTTCGACCAGGCCAATGTGGAGCTGACCCTGCTCAGCAACGTGGCCGACCGCTACGCACAAACCCTGGCCGCACGCCAACGCCTGCAGATCGC